>DASTXN010000191.1:0-54097 GCA_035765515.1 Jatrophihabitantaceae bacterium
GTACCGCCTCCGGCTGCGATCTCGCGCCGACGGGGCGGGTCGGGACTGACGATTTCCGCACAGTGGCGGCGTGGCCGAGTGGCTTAGGCAAGGGCCTGCAAAGCCCTGTACGCGGGTTCGATTCCCGCCGCCGCCTCGTAGTCGAGACAACACCGGATCTCCGGTGCAGATAAGGGCGATTAGCTCAGTGGGAGAGCACTACCTTGACACGGTAGGGGTCACTGGTTCAATCCCAGTATCGCCCACAAATCACGAAAAGCCCGGATCTCGGGGCGCAGAGCCTCCGGTACCCGATCAAGGCGCCACCGACCCTCGGGTCTTGCGAGGTCTTGTGCCGCGGCGCATTCAGGGGGATAGTCCCGTCCGCAAGGCCGCGCCAGTGCCAGACTTCCAGACACGCGCTCGCGGCGAGAGGTTCCACCCGCAGTGTTGACAGGGGCCACGAATGAGCGCGAAGCGACGCAGGTCGATGCTGGTCGGTGCGGCGGTGAGCGCGGCGGCGCTCGCAACAGCATTGTTCAGCGGAGGCGCAGCACTCGCGGCACCACCAGCTGCGGCCCCTGCTGACACCTCCGATTCCGTGATCGTGGTACTCCACGACCAGCTCCCCTCGATCCCGGCGAACAGGGCGCACGTCGGTGCGCGCAGGACGCACGCCACGGACGAGCAGAACGCGGTGCTCAGTCGCCTGAGCGCGCTCGGCGGGTCCGCGCCGAGCAACGTCCATCACTACACCGCGGCCAACGCATTCTCGGCCACCGTGACGAGCGACCAAGCGGCTGCGCTGGCCGCCGATACGTCGGTTGCTGAGGTCATCCCGAATCAGCTTGCCGTTGTGGCGCCCGGTCAAGGCTCGGAAACCGCCGGCCAGGTGCAGCCGGAAACCACCGTCGGCGTGCCTGCCTCCACCGCAGTGTGCCCGGCCGACCCGAGCAAACCGCTGCTGGAACCGGAAGCACTGCAAGACACCAACACCGCCTCCGACGACCCAGCGGTCAAGACCGCCCAGCAGCTGACGGACGGTAGCGGCGTCAACGTCGCCTACCTCGCCGATGCCATCAACCCCGACGCGCCCGATTTCATCAGGGCGGACGGTTCACACGTCATCACCGACTACAAGGCGTTCTCGGCCGACGGGCCGACCCCGGACGAGGGGGGCGCGGAGGCCTACGGCGACGCGTCCTCGATCGCCGCGCAGGGCCTGGTCGCGCACGACCTGTCGACGTTCGTGAACCCGGCCTATCCGCTACCCGCCGGCTGCAACATCCGGATTCAGGGCATGGCCCCGGGTGCGAGCATCGTGGCGCTGAAGATCGACTTCTACACGACCTCGATCATCCAGGCTATCGACTATGCCGTGAGTACGGATCATGTCGACGTCCTCAACGAGTCGTTCGGAGGCAGCACGATCCCGGACGCCGCCGCTCGCAGCGCCATCTCGCTGTTCAACGACGAAGCGGTCGCGGCCGGCACGACGGTGACCGTCTCGAGCGGTGACGCGGGGACCACCAGCACCATCGGCAACCCGGCCACCGACCCGAACGTGATCTCGGTGGCCGCCGACACCAATTCGCGGTCCTACGCGCAGACCGGCTACGCCGGCGCGCGCGCCTTCGGAAACGGCTCGTGGCTGAACGACGAGATCTCCTCGCTGTCATCCGGGGGCTTCACCCAAAGCGGGGGCACCGTCGACATCACCGCACCGGGCGAGTCCGGCTGGGCCGCCTGCGACGCCGGTGCGCCCGAGTGCACCAACTTCCGTGGCGGGCGGTCGGACTTCCAGCTGTTCGGCGGCACCAGTCAATCGGCGCCGCTGACCGCGGGGGCTGCCGCACTGGTGATCTCCGCGTACCGGTCCAGCCATGCCGGTGCATCGCCGACACCGCAACTGGTGAAGCAGATCTTGACGAGCACGGCCACCGACCTCGGTCTGCCTGCGTTCGAACAGGGCGCCGGACTGCTCAACTCGCGCGCCGCGGTCGAGGCCGCGCTCACCTACCCGGGCGCAAGCAGCCCGGCGCCGGCCGGCGTGAGCTCGAACATCGTCCTCTCCACTAACCAGGTCGACCTCGCCGGCGCACCCGGTAGCACGCAGACCGCCAAGATCACAGTGCAGAACGTGGGCACCGACGCGCTGACCGTCGCCGCCGGAACGCGCGACTTCCAGACGACCGCGGTGCAGCAGATCAGCGCGTCGATCGATGCAGCCAGCGGCCCGACGTTCCCATACCCGACGAACGGCGTGCCGTGGGCATACCGCAAGGTCACCTTTACGGTGCCGTCCGGCACCGACCGGACCGCGCTGCAGATGACCTGGGCCGGGGCTCCGAAGCAGGTGGGCGGCGTACAGCCAGTAGTCCGGGTCAGCCTGTTCGACCCGTCGGGGACCTACGTCGCGAACAGCAGGCCCCAAGGCGGCAACAATTCGGCGAACTACGCCAACCTCGACGTTCGCACGCCGGTAGCCGGCACCTGGACCGCCCTCCTGTACACCCCGGCCAACGCCACCGGTTACACCGGCAACGTGACGCTGCAGTTCACCGACCAGAAAGCCGTCCCGGTGGGCTCGATCAGCGCGCCGGCGTTCACGCTGTCGCCGGGCCAGTCAAGGAACGTGCAGGCCTCCTTCACAGTGCCGGCGAACGGTGACACGAGCTACGCGATCACCCTGGCCAGCTCCGACGGGCGCCAGACCTCGGTGCCGGTGGTCCTTCGCGCGATCGTGCCGGTGCAGAACGGCCTCGGCTCCTTCGGTGGCACGATCACCGGCGGAAACGCCAGGGCAGGTTCGGCGGCGCAGGTCTTCACCTACGCCTTCGACGTGCCGGCGGGGGAGCGGGACGTCAGCGTCGGCGTCCAGTTGGCGAGCGACCCGGCGTACACGCTCGAGGGGGTGCTGGTCGACCCGAACGACGAGACGCAGGCGATCGACAGCAACGTGCCGTCGACCGATATCAGCACGCTCGGCACCCCGGCCCGGGGAATGCAGATGACAGCGGCCAATCCGGTCCCGGGCCGGTGGCGGGTCGTCGTCCTCGTGCTCAACCCGGTTCCCGGCACTGCGCTCACCCAGGACTTCGCCGGCACCGTGGAGTTCAACAAGAGCCAGGTGCAGACGACTGGCCTGCCGAACTCCTCCCACGTGAGGCTGGCCAGCGGCAGTTCGACGACGGCTACTGTCCGCGTGACCAACACCGGGGTCGCGCCGATCAACGTCCAGGTCGACCCGCGGCTCGCCCAGCAGCGGAACATCGGACTGGTGTCACCGTTCGGTCCGCAGATGTTCCAGCTCCCCGCGCACGCCGCGCCAACCTTCCTGGTCCCTCCCAGCACCACCGGCCTGACCGAGACGGCCGTGTCCGACGTCCCCGCGATCGCCGACCTGCTCGACGGCACTCAGGGCATCGACGTGGTCGGGGATCTGAGCGCGGCGCAGAACGGCAGCACGGTCTCCGTGGCCACGGTCAAGGAACCCAAGGGAACCACGGGCACCGGCGTGTGGTTCACAGATGTCAACGAGATCGGTGCCGTCGGTCCGGAGGGCGCGCCCACCGCCAACTGCTCGGTCGGGTTGACCGCGCGCACGCTGGCGTTCGACGACGCGATGACGTCCTCCACAGGCGACTTCTGGGCAGTGGCTGTCGACCCGAACGCGGACCTGGGCAATGCAGTGACGATCCAGCCGGGTGACACCGCGGCCATCACGCTCACGATCACACCGACCGCCAAGGTGGGCTCACTCGTGCGCGGTCTGCTGAACGTCTACACCCCGCCCTCGTTCGCCTACCCGACGTTCAACACCACCGGCGACCTGCTCGCCCAGATCCCTTACTCCTACAAGGTGGGCGCCGCCGCGGACTGAGGCAAACAGTCGACTTGATCTTGACGGCGGCGCCGGTAGGCCCAGGTCAGCGCAAGTAACGCAGGTCCCCAGAGGTTCAACGGCGCATAGCAACCGGCGAAGACGGCGAACCAGAACGGGCTCGCCAGCTGGTCCGCGTAATTGCCGGACCACACGTCCCAGAAGCCGACGGTCCAGATCAGCATCAGCGCGATCGAACCCGCCGTGGCGACGGCAACCACGGTTCTGGCACGCAGCGGACGGCCACCGATACGCGGCAACCACGTCGCGGCGGCCTCGCCCCACGGGCGGACCAGCCCGAAGGCGGTCAGGCTCACGGCCTCGGCCAGCAGGCTGATCGCGGCGACGTAAACCGCTGGCCAGCCGCGCAGCGCGGTCGAGTGCCCGGCGTCGTCCAACATGCCCATCGAGAAACCGAACGCGCACGCCAGCCGCCACAGGCCGGACGGGAGGACCAAGAACGGGATCGTGTGGGCGAGGCGTTCGGCCCACGCCGGTACCGGGCGGGCCTCGGTTCGACTCATGCGACCCAGCCTGCTTGGAGCACGGCGTTGGTCGCGTCCGACTGCGGGCTATTGCGCGTCAGCCCACGGTATGAAGATCGTTCGGCTCTACCATCTGAGCGTGACTTCGCCGAAGCGGGCCGCGATGTGGCTCGATCGCATCGAGCGGTGGAAGCCGCAGCACGGGTGGCTCGTCGACGTGCTGACAGCTCTCGCGCTCGCCGCCGTGCTCGGCGCGCTCACGATCAGCGGAGCGCAGGGACTGTCGTGGCAGACGGGCTGGCTCGTCACGGTGGTCGTTGCGTTCACGGTGCTGCACGTGACGGTCGCGTTGCGGCGGCGCTGGCCGCAGTCCGCCTACGGCGCGGCGGGCCTGGCGATGCTGGTAATCGTGCTGGCACCCGAGGCTCGCGTGACCAACCCGGTGTCCGGCGGTCCGACCCACGTGCCCGCGCTGTTCCTGCCGTCCAGCCTGGTGTTCCTGGTGTTGTTGTTCAACGTGGCGGCGCAGGACGCCGCCGCGCGCGGTCGTCTCGCGCTCGTCACCGCGCTGGCAGGAGTGGGCGTCGCGACCGCACGGACCGCCGACACGCTGAACCAGTTCACCGCCGGGGGTTGGCTGGTGGCCTTCTCCTTCTGCGTCGGGCTGATCCTGGTCGTGCTGATGACCTGGCTGGTCGGCCGGTTCGCCCTGGCTCGCCGGCAACGGGTTGTCGCAGACCGGGCCGAGGCCGCCCGGCTGGCGGTGCTGGAGGAGCGGGGGCGCATCGCGCGCGAGATGCACGACATCGTCGCCCACTCGCTCGCCGTGATCGCCCGGCAGGCCGAGGGCGGCGCGTTCGTGGCCGAGCGGGACGGGGTCACTGCCGGTCAGGCGCTGCGCACGATCGCGGCAACCAGCCGCGCCGCGCTCACCGACATGCGCGGGCTGCTCGGCGTGCTGCGCGATCCGGATCCGAATATCCGCGACGGGTCGGTCGACCCGCCGCAGCCCGGCCTCGCCGATCTACCCCGACTGGTCGCCGGCGTCCGCGACAGCGGCGTGGACGCCGAGCTCGTCGCGTCGGGCGAACCGTTCAACGTCGGCGCCGCGACCGAGCTCGCCGTCTATCGGCTCGCCCAGGAAGGCCTGACGAATGCGGTCAAGCACGCCGGCCCGCAGGCTCGCGTCGCCGTAACGCTGCACTGGCAGCCGGAGCGGCTGACCGTCGAAGTGGTCGACGACGGTGGTGGGCCGAGGCGGGCCGCCTTGGTCCCCGGCGCCGGTGCTGGCCTGCAAGGCCTCCGCGAACGGGTCGCCGCGGTCGGCGGCACGGTCACCGCGACGCCGCGCGAGACCGGCTTCGCGGTCCTGGCCAGCTTTCCGCGAACGGTGAGTCCGGCGTGACCATCCGGGTGGCCGTGGTCGACGACCAGGAGCTGGTGCGCACCGGCCTGGTCATGGTCATCGACGCGTCCGAGGACATGCGGGTCGTCGCCCAGGCCGGAGACGGAGAGGCGGCGCTGCGGACACTGGCCGCGACGCCGGCAGACGTGGTGCTGATGGACGTCCAGATGCCGGGCGTGAACGGGCTCGACGCGACGGCGCAACTCCTCGCCCGCGACGATGCGCCCAAGGTGATCGTGCTGACTACCTTCGACCTGGACGACTACGCGTACGGTGCGCTGCGTGCCGGAGCCAGTGGCTTTCTGCTCAAAGATGCGTCAGCGCATGACGTGATCGGTGCGATCCGCAGTGTCCACGCCGGCGATGCAGTGCTCGCTCCGTCGGCCACCCGCCGGATGCTCGAGCACCTCGCCGATGCGGCACCGCGCCAGCGCGACGACGCCGCGATCTCGGCACTGACAGACCGCGAGCGCGAGGTGCTCGTAGAGATTGCGCACGGCTACACGAACGGGGAGATCGCGCGGCGGCTCTACCTGTCCGAGGCGACGGTCAAGACGCATGTCGGACGCATCTTGGCCAAGCTCCGGCTGCGCGACCGCGTCCACATCGTGATCTTCGCGTACGACCACGGGCTGATCCGCCCGGCTCGGTGATCGAGGCGGGTGTCAACCTGTATCTGCCAGCAGGCGGGAGCGTCACCGCTGCCGGGCCTCGGCCATGACGGCGTGCGGCTCGCTCGTGTCAGCCCGCCACGACCGCCAGGGCATCCACCTCGAGGCGCGCATCCGGCAGGACGAGTCCGGCGACCTGGACCAGGGAACTGGTCGGCGCCGGACGCTCACCGAGGAACTCATCGCGCGCCGTCCGAACCGCGGGAAGGTCGGCAAGGTCGGTGAGGGAGAACGTCAGCCGGACGACATCGGACGGCTGGGCACCTGCCGCCGCGAGCGCGCGGCTGAGGTTGCTGAAGACCTGGCGAGCCTGGGCCAGAGCGTCCGTGCGGTCGACGATCGCGCCGTCGGCGTCGATCGGCAACTGCCCCGAGACGGCAACGAGGCGGCCCGAGGCCGCCACCGCGTGGCTGTATCCGTTGGCCGGCCCCAACCCTTCGGGCCGCGCGAAGTACTCGATCACCCGGTCACCCTACGAACCAGGCGTGCCGCAAACAACCTCGCCCGACACGACGGCCGGGGCGCCGGTCGGAGCGATCCGCGGTGGTCGCCACGCCAGCAGGACGGGGCCGTCGACGCGGCACGACAGCGAGGTGCATCCTGGTCGCATGGTGTCGGGAATGAGGCTCGGCCGCGTGCTGCGCAGCTTGCGGTACACGCCCGCCGGACCGCTCAGGCCCTGAGCGGTGTCGAGCCCCCGGCCGGGTCGCCGTGGCGTACCGCCTCGCGCGCGGTGGAGTCCGCTGCTGCGCGGCCGCCAGAAGGAATGCGAGGTGCTCGACGCGCAGCTGCAACAGGTGGCGGACGGGCACAGCGCCGTGCTGGTCCTGCGCGGCGAGGCGGGAATCGGCAAGTCGGCCCTGCTGGACTACACGGCCGAGCGCGCTGCTGACTGCCGAGTCACGCGAGCGGTCGGCGTCCAGTCGGAGATGGAGCTCGCGTTCGCCGGACTGCACCAGCTGTGCGCCGGGCTGCTGGAGTCGGGCGACCTGCAGCCGTCGCAACGCACCGCGCTGCGCGTCGCCTTCGGCCTGCAGGAGGGCGGCACGCCCGAACCCCTTGCGGTCGCCGTCGCGGTGCTGAACCTGCTGTCCGCGGCGGCCGAGCCGCGCCCCCTGGTCTGCCTGATCGACGACGCGCAGTGGCTGGACCGGGCCTCGGCACAGGCATTGGCGTTCGTGGCGCGGCGGCTCGCGGCCGAGCGGATTCTGATGATCTTCGCGGTGCGCGAGCCCGTGGAGGTTCCGCAGCTGGCGGGCCTGCCCGAGCTGCACGTCGACGGGCTGCCGGACAGTGAGGCGCGCCTGCTGCTCGCATCAGGGTTCCCCGGCCGGGTGGACGAAGCCGTGCGTGACCGGTTCGTGGCCGAGACGCGCGGCAACCCGCTGGCCCTGCTGGAGCTGCCGCGAAGTCTCAGCCCGGCGGACCTCGCGGGCGGCTTCGCCATTCCTGCCGGCTCGCTGACCGGCCAGCTGGAACAGCTGTTCGCACGGCGTGCCGGGTCGCTGCCGCCCGGCTCGCGCGACCTGCTGCTGCTCGCCGCGGCTGACCCGCTCGGTGACGTGACGCTGCTGTGGCGCGCTGCCGAGGTCCTGGGCATCGGGCCGGACGCGGCGGCGCCCGCCGAGGAGGCCGGGCTGATCGAGATCGGGCTGCGCGTGCGTTTTCGTCACCCGCTGGTCCGCTCGGCCACCTACCAGGCCGCCTCGCCGGCCGCGCGGCAGAACGTCCACCGCGCGTTGGCCGAGGCGACGGACGCCGACGCCGACCCGGACCGCCGCGCATGGCACCGTGCGCAGGCGACGGCGGGCCTGGACGAGACCGTCGCCGCCGAACTGGAGCACTCGGCCGCCCGCGCGCAGCGGCGCGGGGGAGCCGCGGCTGCGGCCGCGTTCCTGCAGCGCGCGGCCGAATTGACGCCTGGTCCGGAGCTGCGTGGTGAGCGCGCGCTGGCCGCCGCGCAGGCGAAGCTCGATGCCGCCGCGCCCGAGGCGGCGTCGGCGCTGCTCGCGATGGCCGAGCTGTGCCCGCTGGACGACTACCGGCGGGCGCTGGCGCGGCGGTTGCGCGCGCAAGTCGCCTTCACGCTCAGCCGCGGCAGCGACGCCCTCCCGCTGCTGCTGCAGTCCGCCGACGAACTCGCCCCGTTCGACAGCGGCCTGGCCCGCGAAGCCGTGCTGGAGGCGTTCGCAGCCGCCGTGTACGCCGGGCACCCCGGCGACGATCAGCAGGTCCAGAAGATCGCCGCCGCGACCCTGGCCGCACCGGCCCAGTCGGCGGACGCAGTCGAGGCGTTGGTGCGCGGGCTCGCGACCGTCTTCACGCAGGGCTTCGTGTCCGGCGCGCCGGCGCTGCGGACGGCGCTGGCGGCGGTGCGGCGCGCTGACGAGAATGACCGCGACGTCAACCGGTGGCTGTGGCTGGCCTGCCGGATCGCCTTCGACCTCTGGGACGAGCGGCTGTCCGGCGAGCTGGCCGAGCGCGGATTGCGGCTTGCGCGCGAGACCGGCGCGCTCAGCGTCCTGCCGATCGCGACCAGCTTCCGGGCCGGGCTGCACCTGCACGCGGGCGAGTTCGACGCGGCCTCGGCGCTGATGGACGAGTCCGCCGCCATCAGCGAGGCGACGGGCACGGCGCCGCTCGTCTACACGCCCCCGATTCTCGCGGCGTACCGGGGCGATGTCGCCGCGGCGCTGCCGTTGCTGGATGCGGCCGACCAGCATGCGGCCGCTCGCGGGCAGGTCCTGGCCGCGAGCATGATCGGCAGCGCCCGGGCCGTCCTGTTCAACGGCCTGGCCCGGTACGACGAAGCGCTCACCGCCGCCGTCGACGCCTGCGCCCACGACGGACTCGGGCTGTACGCCCTGGGCCTCGTCGAGCTCATCGAGGCGGCGGTGCGCACCGGTCGCGCGGACCTCGCGCCGCCGGCCCTGGACCGTCTCGCCGAGCGAACCCACGCGAGCAACACCGACTGGTCGCTGGGGATCGAGGCCCGCTCCCGCGCCTTGCTCACCGAGGGGCCTGACGCGCAAGCGCTCTACGAGGAGTCCCTCTCGCGGCTCTCGCAGGGACGGGTCCGCCTGCACCTGGCGCGCACGCAGCTCGTGTACGGCGAGTGGTTGCGCCGCGAGAAACGCCGTGCCCAGGCCCGCGAGCAGCTCCGTGCCGCGCACGAGTTGTTCGCCGGGTGCGGCGCGGCGGGTTTCGCCGAGCGCGCCCGCCGCGAGCTTTCCGCGATAGGCGACGTGCAGCGTCCCCGCACCGCGGACGCGCTCACCGTGCTCACGCCGCAGGAAGCGCAGGTCGCCCGGCTGGCCGCCGGCGGGATGACCAATCCCGAGATCGGTGCGCAGCTGTTCATCAGCCCGCGCACGGTCGAGTACCACCTGCGCAAGGTGTTCGCCAAGCTCGGCCTCGGCTCGCGCAAGGAACTGAGACGGGCCATGGGCGGCGGCCGCGTGCCCGGTCACGCCGACTAGGGACTTCGACGGATTCGTCCGTCGCCGCGCCGCGCGAGGGTGAGTACATCCGCCGGCGCGACTCGCGCGTCCGCCGGAACCTAGGACGAGAGGTGGCCAACAATGAGGATCGTGGTTGTGGGCGGTACCGGCCTGATCGGTACCAAGGTGGTGCAGAACCTGCGTGGTCTCGGGCACGAGGCGGTGCCGGCGTCACCGCAGACGGGTGTCAACACGATCACCGGCGAAGGCCTGGACGCGGCTCTTGCGGGCGCGGACGTGGTCGTCGACTTGGCGAACTCGCCGTCGTTCGAGGACACCGCGGTCATGGAGTTCTTCCAGACCGCCGGACGAAACCTGCTCAAGGCCGAGGTGAACGCCGGGGTCGGGCACCACGTCGCGTTGACGATCGTCGGCGCCGACCGAGTGCCGGACAGCGGGTACATGCGCGCCAAGATCGCGCAGGAAGAGGTGATCGAAGGCGCCGGCCAGCCGTACACGATCGTGCGCTCGACGCAGTTCTTCGAGTTCCTGCGCCCGACCGCGGACGCCGCCACCGAGGGGACGGTCGTGCGGGTGCCGAACGCGAACCTGCAGCCGATCGCCGCGGTGGACGTTGCTGCCGCCGTGACCGACGTCGCGGTGTCCGACCCGCTCAACGGGATCATGGAGATCGCCGGCCCCGAGAAGATCAAGTTCGCCAAGCTGATCGGCGATGTTCTCGCGGCGGACAAGGACCTGCGGACGGTTGTCGCCGAGGACCACGCGCGCTACTTCGGCACCGAGCTCGACGACAGCTCGATCACCGCCGGGCCGGACGCCCGCCTCGGCGCCGTCACGTTCGCCCAGTGGCTCGCGGCCAACAGCTGACGAGACCACGGTGAAGAACCCGCTGGCCGCTCACCCGCCGTGGCGGCAACTGCTGATCGTGTCGATCGTGCTGCCGCTGCTGATCGCGCTCGCCGTGCTGGCCTTCGCCTGGCCGGCGGCGCGGATGCGTCCACGGAACGTGCCAGTCGGGATCGTCGGTTCGACACCGGGAAGTGAACAGTTGCTCGAGCGGCTCTCGGCAGCCCAGCCCGGCGCGTTCGACTTCCGGTTGTACGCGGACCGGTCGGCCGCCCGAGCCGCGGTCGCGGATCGCGATGTTTATGGCGCCTTCGTCGTGACTGCGCATCGGATCAGCGTGCTGGAGGCCAGTGCGTCCAGCCCGGCGATGGCGCAGGTGCTCGATACCGTCGGCCGGTCGTTGACTGCAGACCAGTCAGCGCCCGCCGGCGGGACCGACGCCCTGCAGATCGTCGACGTCGTGCCGCTGGCACGCGACGACCCGAGGGGCGCGGTGTTCGCGGCATCGCTGCTTCCGCTGACGATCTGCAGCATCCTGGTGGCGGCGGCCGTGGGCGTGGTCGTCCGGTTCCGGCCCGCATGGCGACAGCTCGTCGCGCTGTCGGTGCTCTCGGCCATGGCCGGGCTGGGGTCCTATTTGATCGCGCAGGGATTCCTGGGCGCGTTGCCGAACCAACCGCTCGCGACCTGGGCTGGGCTGTCGCTCACCATCTTGGCGATCAGCGCGTCCACGTCCGGGCTGATCGCGCTCGTCGGCCCGCTCGGCCTGGGCCTGGCCGCCGTGCTGATGGTGTTCATCGGCAACCCGTTCTCGGGCGTCACGTCCGCGCCGGAACTGCTGCCCGACTGGGTGCGCCTGGTCGGCCAGTGGCTTCCGCCGGGGGCAGGGGCGAACCTGCTGCGCAGTTCGGCCTACTTCGGCGGGGACGGCGCGGCTGCCCACCTGGGAGTGTTGGTCGTGTGGGCCGCGCTCGGGTTCGCCGCGATCATCCTGGGCCACCACAGCCCGATCCGCTTCGCCGCCGATCCGGCCGGCTGGCGCGCGAGTACGCCGCAGCTGGTGAGCGTCAGCCCAGCGATGCCCCGGACGGGGGCGGCTCGGCCTTCGGAAGTGCAAACGCCAGGCTAGGACGGGATGGCTGCGTCGATCAGGGCGGTGGCGATCGTGCGCGAGAGCTCCGCGACGTCCGGGTCACGATCCATCCTCGCGCCGACCGCCGCGCCGTCGTAGACCAACGCCAACTGGCGCGCGAGAGCATGTGGGTCGACCGCGCCCGCATCCTGGGCAAGCTCGGTGAGCAGGCCGCGCAACCAGGCGCGGAATTCGTCCGACGCGGCCTCGATCGTGCTTCCCGGCGGCGCCTCGGCGCTCGCGCTGACGAACGCGCAACCTCGGTAGTCCGGAGCGCCGAACCGTTCCGCCTGCACCTCGAAGACTCCCAGCAGACGTTCGCGGGGTGTCCCGAAGCGCTGCAGCTCGCGCGTCATCCGGTCGCGGGTCGCCTCATGACGGCGCTGCAGGTAGGCACGGACCAGTTCGTCCTTGCTGCCGAACGTGCTGTAGAGCGTTGCCTTGGCCACGCCCGCGCGCTCGATCACCCGGTCGATGCCGACGGTGTGCACGCCCTCCTCGTAGAACAGCTCGCTCGCCGCGTCCAGCAGCCGATCGCGAGCACACGGCCGCTCAGCGCTCTTCGTCACCATGCGGTTGACAATAACAGACCGGTCTGTCTAGTGTCTACCTCCTGCTAGACAGACCTGTCTGACTACCGCGAGGACGTGGAGCGAGCGATGACCGTAACCAGCACCGAACCTCGCCGAGGGTTCGCACCTGAGGCAATTTCCGCGGCCCCGGAGCGGCGCCGCGGCTCGTTCCGGCTCCCGGATGGCGTGGCCTTCTACTTGCAGGCCTCGATCGTGGTCACGTTCCTGGCCGGGTCGAGCGCCCCGACGCCGCTCTACGCCGTGTACCAGCGCGAGTGGGGTTTCTCGCCGATCACCACGACGGTGGTCTTCGGCACCTACGCCCTAGCCGTGCTGGCCGCGCTGCTGACGTTCGGGTCGCTGTCGGACCACGTCGGCAGGCGGCCGGTGCTGCTCGCCGGCATCGGGCTGCAGATGATCACGATGCTCGTCCTGTCGTCCGCCGACGGCGTGCCGGCGCTACTGCTGGCACGCGTGATACAGGGCCTGGCGACGGGCGCGGCGCTGGGCGCTCTCGGCGCCGGCATGCTCGACCTGAACCGGACCCGGGGAACCGTGGCCAACGCCGTCGCGCCCATGACCGGCACGGCGGTGGGCGGCATCGCGTCCGGCCTGCTCGTCCAGTACCTGCCCGCGCCGACGCACCTGGTCTACCTGGTGCTGCTCGCGGTTCTGGCGGTGCAGGGGGCGGGCGTCGTCCTGATGCGCGAGAGCTCGTCCACCGCGCCGGGCGCGCTCGCGTCGTTGCGTCCGCAGTTCGGGGTGCCCGCCGCTGCCAGGCGCCCGCTGCTCGTAGCGGTTCCGGTGGCGGTCGCGGTCTGGGCGCTCGCCGGCTTCTACGGCTCGGTCGGCCCCGCCGTGGTGGCGCGCGTGACCGGTTCGGCCTCGGCAGTGCTCGGCGGAGCCGCGCTGTTCGTGCTGGCCGCCAGCGGCGCGCTCACCGTGCTGCTGTTGCCGGCCACCGCCGCCCCGCACCGGGTGATGATCTTCGGCAGCTCCGCGTTGATCGTCGGCGTCGGCACCACCCTGGCGGGTATTCAGCTCACCTCCGCGACGGTCTTCTTCGCGGGCGCCGCCGTGGCCGGTGCCGGATTCGGCGCGGGATTCCAGGGCGCGATCCGCACGGTGATCCCGCTGGCCGCGGCGCACGAGCGGGCCGGGCTGCTCTCCGCGGTGTACGTGGTGTCCTACCTGGCGATGGGGCTGCCCGCAGTGATCGGCGGCTTCCTGGTGGTCGACGGCGGCGGGCTGCTGCCGACCGCCCGTGAATACGGTGCGGCGGTCATGGCGCTTGCTGCGCTGGCGCTCGTCGGGACGCTGCTCACGCAGGGCGAGCGGGCTTCCGCTCAGCCGGTGGCGGACGGGAATCGCGGCTGACGCTTCTCCTTCAGCGCGGCCGCGCCCTCGACCACGTCCGGGCCCATGAAGCAGAGCATCTCGTAGGCGGCGGAGGAGTCGAAGATCGGGCCGGCGTTGCGGATCCAGCCGTTCAGAGCCCGCTTGGTCCACCGGATCGCGAGCTGCGATCCGGTGGCCAGCGAGGCGGCCACGCGCAGCGCCTCGGCCAGCACCTGCTCGCGCGGCCGGCACATGCTCACCAGGCCGATGCGTTCGGCCTCGGCGCCGTCCAGCATCTCGCCGGTCAGCAGGTAGTAGCGCGCCTTCGCCATGCCGGCCAGCAGCGGCCAGATGATCGCTGCGTGGTCACCCGCGGCGACGCCGAGCTTGACGTGACCGTCCCCGAGTCGCGCGTCCTCGGCGCAGATCGAGATGTCGGCGAGCAGGGCGACGACCAGCCCGGCACCGACCGCGACGCCGTTGATCGCGGACACGATCGGCTTCTCGCAGTTCACCATGTTGTAGACCAGGTCGCTCATCTCGCCGAGCATGTTCGCCACCCGCTCGTGGTCGCCCGCCATCCGCTCAACCATCGCCAGGTCGCCGCCGGCCGAAAACGCCTTGCCCGCACCGGTCACCACCGCGACGCGGGTGAGCGCGTCTGTGGACACGTCCGCCCACACCCGCGCGAGTTCACCGTGCAACTGCTCGTCCGCCGCGTTGTACTTCTCCGGGCGGTTGATCGTGATCAGCAGTACGCCGTCGTCGCGCCGCTCGAAGGCCAGCTGCTGGTAGTCGTCGAAGTTCATCGTCTCTGCTTTCTCTCGGATTCGGCGGACGGATCAGCTGGCCGTCAGCCGGCCATGGTCAGGCCGCCGCTGACGCTCAACACCTGGCCGGTGACGAACGAGGCGGACTCGGAGGCGAAGAACAGCACGGCGGCGGCGATCTCCTCCGGACGGGCCAGCCGGCGGAACGGGATCGCCTTGATCAGCGCCTCTTTGAGGCGCTCGTCCTGGGCGGCGAACAGGGGGGTGTCGGTCGGTCCCGGGCACACGCAGTTGACGTTGATGGAGTGCCGCGCCATCTCGCGGGCGATCGACTTGGTCAGCGCGATCACGCCACCCTTGGCGCCGGCGTAGATCGTCTCGCCCGAGCTGCCGACGCGCCCGGCGTCGCTGGCGACGTTGACGATCTTGCCCCCGCCGGCCTCGATCATGCCGGGCAGGAAGGCGCGGCAGGTGTGTACCGGTCCGAGGTAGTTGATCGCGACGACCTTCGCGGCGAAGTCTGCGGTCGCGTCCAGGAACGGGGCGGTGCGGTCCCAACCGGCACAGTTGACCAGCACGGTTGCAGTCCCGAGCCGGTCTTGGACACCGATGCTCAGGGCGTCGACCGATTCGGGATCGGCGACGTCCACGCGGTAGGGGTGCAGGCGCGCGCCGAGCTCGGCGGTGGCTGCCGCCGCGTCCGGGTCCAGGTCCGCGACGGCGACCTGCGCGCCACCCTCGGCCAGTGCGAGCGCGACCGCCCGGCCGATGCCCGAACCCGCCCCGGTGACCACCGCGACCCGCTGCGTCATTTACCTGCTCCTTCTCGTGCGGGGGACAGCAGCCGCTGGTAGCGGCGCCGGTAGCGCGGCGCGATCGCGGCGCTGAGCGCGAGCGCCGTCTGGCCGCGGACGTAGTCCTCGAAGCCGAGGGTGCGCTCGAAGTACCAGTGCTTGAGCGCCCATCCGTGCGCGAGCAGCAGCAGGTCGTAGGCGAACAGGTCGGGGTCGGCGACGGCGAGCCGCCCGGATTCGCAGCCGGCGGCGATCGCCCGCCGCAGCGGCTCGCTGGTCGCGACCTCCAGCTGCTTGATCCGTTCGCGTCCGGCCGGGCCGAGCGTCTTGCTCTCGCGGTAGGTCAGCACGGCCGCGTGCCGGTGCGCGTCGATCACTTCGCAGTAGGCGCGGAATGCGGCCGCGAGCTGCTCGACCGGATCGTCCCCGGCCGCGTCGATCGCCGCGGGCACCCGGGCGGCGAACGCGTCGAGGACGTCGACGATCACGGCCAGCAAGACGTCTTCCTTGCCGCCGAAATAGCGGTACGCCAGCCCCACGCTGACCCCGGCCTCGTCCGCGAGGGCCTGCATGGACACCCCGTGGAAGCCGTCGCGCTCCATCAGCCGGGCGGCCGCGGTGAGCAGCTGCCGGGTGCGCCACTGCGCCCGCACCTCGCGCGTCGCCGCGTCCAGGTCGGCAGCCGGCTCGGGCATGTTCGGCTCCAGGTTCCTTTGAGTGAATGACCATTCACGCACAGTGAGCGTGCGTTCACAAGTGCCGAGTGGCGCATTAAGGGTCCGAGTGGTGCGTTATATCGCGCCACTCGCAGGGGTAAGTCGCCACTCGCGGGAGTTCCTATGCGCACACAGCCGTACCCGGACCGCGCTGAAGCCGGCCGCGAGCTCGCCGGGCTGCTCGACGCGTACGCCGGGCAGGACGTGACCGTGCTCGGCCTGCCGCGTGGCGGCGTGCCGGTAGCCGCCGAGGTCGCGCGGCGGCTGGGCGGGCTGCTGGACGTTCTGGTGGTCCGCAAGCTGGGTCTGCCCCGGCACCCCGAACTCGCGATGGGCGCGATAGCCGGGGTGGGCGAGCACATCGAGGTGGTCCGCAACGAGCAGGTGCTCCGGGACGCGAACGTCGCGGAGGCGGAGTTCGACGAGGTGTTCCGGCGCGAGTGCGCGGAGCTGCACCGCCGCGAGAGCGCTTACCGCCCGGTGGATTCGCGTGCGCCCGTCACGGCGCGAACCGTGATCGTCGTCGATGACGGCGTCGCAACCGGATCGACCATGCTCGCCGCGCTGGCGGCCGTGCGCGCCCGCGAGCCGGCGCGGCTCGTGGTGGCGGTCCCGGTCGCCGCCGCCGATTCGGCGCGCGCCCTGCGCAACGCTGCGGACGAGGTGGTCTGCGCCTGGTCACCCACGCCGTTCTACGCCGTCGGGCAGGCCTACGCGGACTTCGCCCAGGTCACCGACGACGCGGTACGGCGGTCGTTCAATGCGCGCGGCGGCGCTGGGCGGTCATAGAGTCTGTGCCATGGAAACCGGACCGGAGCGGACGGCCGTCGTCACCGGTGCGTCGTCGGGCATCGGCGAGCAGATCGCCCGTGAACTGTCCCGCCGCGGACGGCACGTCACGCTGGTCGCTCGCAGCGCCGACAAGCTGCACGCGCTCGCTGCTGAGCTGGAGACCTCCGGCGGGCGCGCCGATGTCGTGCCGCTGGACCTGTCCGACCGGTCGGCGCGGGCGGCCCTTCCCGAGCACGTCGCGGCGCTCGGTCTGGTGGTCGACGCGCTCGTCAACAACGCCGGCCTGTCGACGTTCGGGCCGGTGGCCTCGTCCACTCCGGACGCCGAGCTGAACATGATCGAGATCGATGTCGCCGCCGTCGCCGACCTATGTACC
The DNA here is from genome assembly GCA_035765515.1 of Jatrophihabitantaceae bacterium. GTDB lineage: Bacteria > Actinomycetota > Actinomycetes > Mycobacteriales > Jatrophihabitantaceae > DASRSS01. The sequence continues at coordinate 17,221 of DASTXN010000191.1, forward strand.
CGATTCGTTCCGGGCATGATCGAGCGCGGACACGGCGCGATCCTGAACGTCGCATCGACGGCGGCGTTCCAGCCGTTGCCCGGCCAGGCCGGCTACGCGGCGGCCAAGGCATTCGTGCTGTCCTACACGCAGGCGCTGGCCGGCGAACTGCGCGGCACGGGCGTCACCGCGACCGCGCTGTGTCCCGGCCCGGTGCACACTGGATTCGCGGACAACGCGGGTATCCCGACCGAGGACGCAGAGGCGGCGCTGCCCAGCATCATGTGGGTGGACGCGCCCACCGTCGCGAAGCAGGCCGTTGACGGGATGCAGCGGGGCCGGATGGTGGTCGTGCCAGGGGTGGCGAACCGGGTGTCGGCGATGCTGTCGCAGCTCGCGCCGCGCAGCCTGGTCGTGCCGCTGATCGCGCGCCGCCACCCGGGGCTGCGCGGAAGGCCCTAGCTGCAGCGGAGTTCGAGAGCGCCGACGCGATCGAACTCGGCGGTGATCACGTCCCCGGGCTGGACGGCGACGGCAGCCGTGAGCGCGCCGGACAGCACGACCTGCCCTGCGGACAGCCCGCGGCCGCGAGTGGCGAGCGCGCGGACCAGCCAGGCGACGGACGCGGCCGGATGCCCGAGCACCTCTGCACCGGTGGCGGTCGCGACCAGCTCGCCGTTCTTGGTCAGCACCACGCCGGTCAGCCGCAGGTCGAAGCCGGCCGGGTCGACACCGTCGGCGCCGATCAGGTAGCCCGCGCCGGAGGCGTTGTCGGCGGCGACGTCCGGCAGCGTGAACGAGTAGCCGGCGTAACGCGAGTCCAGCACGTCGATCGCGGGGAAGACCGCCTCGGTCGCGGCCAAGACGTCGTCGGCCGTCGCTCCCTCACCGCGCAGGTCAGTGCCGAGCCGGAACGCGATCTCCGGCTCGCAGCGCGGCTGGATGAAACGCGCGCACGCCAGCGGCTCGCCGGGCGCCAGCGCCATGTCGGACGTGAGCCAGCCGTAGATCGGCTCATCGACGTTCATCTGCTTCTGCTTGGCGACGCTGGTCAGGCCGAGCTTCGCGCCGACCACCGGGTTGCCACGCGCGACGCGGTCGGCGACGAGCGCGTCCTGCACCGCGTACGCAGTCTCGACGTCGAACGGGCCGACGCTCGTGGTGAGCGCCGCGATACCGGTCCGCGCGTCCGCAGCGGCGATCAACCGTGCGGCGAGGTCGGCTACGTTCACTTCTTTGCTGCCAGCTCCAGCGCGACGTCGATGATCATGTCCTCCTGACCACCGACTACGCCGCGCTTGCCGAGTTCGATGAGGATCTGCGCCTGCGAGACGCCGTACCGCTTCGCGGCGCGCTCGGAGTGCAGCATGAAGGAACCGTAGACGCCTGCGTAGCCGAGGATGAGCGCGGCCCGGTCGACCATCTGCGGACGGTTCATCGCCGGCCGGACGATCTCCTCGGCCACATCGACCATGGCCATCGTGTCGACGCCGGTCTCCAGCCCCATCCGGTCGCACACCGCGACGAAGACCTCGGTCGGGCAGTTGCCCGCACCGGCGCCCGCGCCGCCGGTGCACGCGTCGATGTGCAGCGCCCCGTGGTCGAGTGCGGTGAGCGAGTTCGCCACCGACAGTGACAGGTTCTCGTGTGCGTGCAGCCCGACCGGCACGTCCAGGCCGCCGACGAGCGTCTCGATGCGTTCGGTGACGGTCTTCGTGGTCAGGGCACCGGCGGAGTCGACGCAGTAGACCAGGTCTGCACCGGACTCCTGCATGATCTTCGCCTGGCGCAGCAGCTCCTCGGGGCTGGTCATGTGCGCCATCATCAGGAACCCGACGGCCTCCATGCCGAGCTCCTTGGCCATGCCGATGTGCTGCTCGGCGATGTCGGCCTCGGTGCAGTGCGTGGCGATGCGGGCGACCTGCACGCCGGCGTCCTTGATCGCCTTCAGATCGTCGGCGACCCCGATGCCGGGCAGCAGCAGGCAGGCGATCTTGGCCTGCTTGGCGGTCTCGACGGCACGCTTGATCAGCGTCATCTCGTCCGTGCCCGAGAAGCCGTAGTTGAACGACGACCCACCGAGCCCGTCGCCGTGGGACACCTCGATGACCGGCACGCCCGCCCGGTCGAGGCCGGCGACGATGTCGATCACCTGCTGCTCGGTGTACTGGTGCGCGACGGCGTGCGAGCCGTCGCGCAGCGTGGAGTCGGTGAGCCGGAACTTCGGCTTGGCCGGGGCTTCGACGGTGCTGGTCACTTCGCTGCTCCTGCGGTGTGCTTGGCCTTGGCTTCGCCGACGGCCATCGCGGCCGCGGTCATGATGTCCAGGTTGCCTGCGTAAGTCGGCAGGTAGTCGCCGGCGCCCTCGACCTCGAGCAGCACCACCACGCGGTGCGGGACGACGCCGCCGGGCGTGTTGAACGGTCCCTCCTCGATCGTCACCGGGTTCTTCAGCCGGTAACCGGGAACGTAGTTCGCGACGTCCTTCACCATCCGCTCGACGGACTCGATCACGGCGTCGTGATCGGAGCCCTCGGGCAGCGCGGCGAACACCGTGTTGCGCATCAGGATCGGGGGATCGGCGGGGTTCAGGATGATGATCGCCTTGCCGCGCTCGGCGCCGCCGATCTCCTCCAGCGCCCGCGCGGTGGTGCGGGTGAACTCGTCGATGTTCTTGCGCGTTCCGGGACCCGCGGAGACCGAAGACACGGTCGACACCATCTCCGCGTACGGGACCGTCGCCGCGCGGCTGACGGCGGCGACGATCGGCGTGGTCGCCTGCCCGCCGCACGTGATCATGTTGACGTTCGGCGCGTCGAGGTGCTCGTTGAGGTTCACCGTCGGCACGACCTTCGGTCCGCGCGCGGCTGGCGTCAGGTCGACGGCCGCGATGCCGAGGTCCTCCAGGATCTTCGCGTTGCGGACGTGCACGTACGCGCTGGTCGCGTCGAAGACCAGGTCGACCTCGTCCGGATGCTGCTGCACCCACTCGATGCCGTTGTGTGGCGCCTCGATGCCCATCTTCTTCGCCCGGGCGAGGCCGTCGCTGTCCGGGTCGATTCCGACGAGCGCGACGAGCTCGAGCAGCTCCGAGCGCTTCATCTTCATCATCAGGTCGGTGCCGATGTTGCCCGACCCGATGATCGCGCAGCGTGTGGTCATGCGTATCTCTCCTGTGCGATCGGACTGCGATCAGATTGCGTTCAGCGACACGGTGCCGAGCCGGTCGAACTCGGCCAGGTAGTGCTGGCCGGGCTTGATGTCGACCGCCGCGTGCAGCGCTCCGGTCATGACGAACTGGCCGGCGTGCAGCGACTCGCCGACCGTGTGCAGCGTGTTGGCGAGCCAGGCGACGGCGCGGAGCGGGCTGCCGAGAGCGGCCGCGCCGGCGCCGGTGGCGACAAGCTCGCCGTCGCGCGTGAACACCATGCCGGTCAGGCGCAGGTCGAAGCTGCCGTCGGTCTCGATCACGGTGTCGCCCAGGACGATCGCCCCGCTGCTGGCGAGGTCCGCGATCGTGTCGGCGAGCTTGATCTTCCAGTCCTGGATGCGGCTGTCCACGATCTCGATGGCGGCGCGGGCACCGCCGACGGCGCGGGCCGCGTCCTGCGGCGTGCAGTCCGGACCGGCCAGGTCCTCGCGCAGCACGAGCGCGATCTCGGCCTCGACCCGCGGCCAGATGAAGTTCTCGACGGCGATGTCCGCGCCGTCCGGGTTCACGTGCGTGGCGAGCACGGGCGCGAAGTCGGGGGAGTCGACGCCGAGCATCTGCTGCATCGGCAGGCTCGTCAGGCCGAGCTTGTAGCCGACGACGCTGTCGCCGTCCGCGAGCAGCCGCGCCACGACGTCCTGCTGGACGCGGTAGGCGTCGGCCATGTCCAGGTCCGGGTGCGCATCGGTCAGCGGGGCGATCGCGACACCCGACGTCCGGGCCTCGTACAGGGCCGTGCCGAGCGCGGCGACGGTGGGATCGTCCAGCGGCATGCTCCGAAACTAGGGCATCGCCTGCCGGGCACCAGCCCCGCTCGTCCCGCTCACCGGAACGTCCTTGCTGCCTTTCCCCATGCTCCGACCAGTTTCCGGGCCCAAATCTGGTCGCACCAGGGGGAAAGCGGGCTTAGGAGGGCTGGAAGCGGCGCAGGCGTAGCGAGTTCGTGACGACGAAGACGGACGAGAAGGCCATCGCCGCGCCGGCGAACAGCGGGCTGAGCAACCCCGCGGCGGCCACCGGGATCAGCACCACGTTGTACGCGAACGCCCAGAACAGGTTGCCCTTGATGGTGCGCAGGGTGCGGCGTGACAGCGCGATCGCGTCGGCCGCAGCGGTCAGTTCGCCGCGCACCAGGGTGAGGTCGGCCGCCTCGATCGCGACGTCGGTGCCGGTGCCCATCGCCAGGCCCAGGTCGGCCTGCGCGAGCGCGGCCGCGTCGTTCACGCCGTCGCCGACCATCGCGACCACGCGCCCGGACTCCTGCAGTTCGCGCACCGCGTCGACCTTGCCCTCGGGCAGCACGCCGGCGATCACGTCCGAGCCGTCGATGCCGACCTGCGCGGCGACGTGCAGCGCGGCCCGCTGGTTGTCCCCGGTCAACAGCACCGCGCGCAGCCCCAACGCCTGCAGCTGCGCGATCGCCGCTGCGCTGGACGCCTTGACGGTGTCGCTGACGGTGACCAGTCCGCGCACCGAACCGTCCCAGCCGATCGCGACGACCGTCATGCCCGCCTGCTCCGCGTCCGCGTGCAGGTGCGCGAGCGCAGCGGGCAGCCCGTCCGCCGCCACCCAGCTGATCCGCCCGGCCCGCACGGCGTGGCAGTCGACCGTCGCGGTGACCCCGTTGCCCGGGTGGTTGGCGAAGCCGTTCACGTCCGGAAGCGCACCGAGCCGTTCGCGTGCGGCGGCGGTGATCGCGGCAGCGATGGGGTGCTCGCTCGCGGACTCGATGGCGCCCGCCAGTCGCAGCAGCTCGTCGGCATCCACGCCGTCGGCCGCGTGCACGCCGGCCAAGGTCATCCGGCCCGACGTCACGGTGCCGGTCTTGTCCAGCACGATCGTGTCGGCGCGCCGGGTGTTCTCGAGCACCTGCGGTCCCTTGATCAGCACCCCGAGCTGCGCGCCACGTCCGGTGCCAACGAGCAGCGCGGTGGGCGTCGCGAGGCCGAGCGCGCACGGGCAGGCAACGATCAGGACGGCAACGGCGGCGGTGAACGCGCGCACCGGATCGTGCGTCGCGGCCAGGGTGATCAGCAGTGTGGCGATCGCGATCAGCAGCACGACCGGCACGAAGATGGCGCTCACCCGGTCAGCGAGCCGTTGTACGGGTGCCTTGCCGGCCTGTGCCTCGACCACCAGCTTGGCGATCTGGGCCAACCGCGTGTCGGCGCCGATGCGCGTCGCGCGCACGACCAGCCGACCGCCCGCGTTCACGGTCGCACCGGTCACCGTGTCGCCGACCGCGACGTCCACCGGCACGGGTTCGCCGGTCAGCATGCTCTCGTCCACGGCGGACGTGCCGTCGAGCACCACTCCGTCGGTGGCGATCTTCTCGCCCGGACGGACGACGAACACGTCGTCGACGCGCAGTTGCTCGATCGGCACCCGCGATTCGGTGCCGTCGCGCAGCACGGTGACGTCCTTGGCTCCCATCTCGAGCAGTGCCGCCAGTGCCGCACCGGAGCGCCGCTTGGCCCGCGCCTCGAGGAAGCGGCCGGCGATCAGGAACACGATGACGACGGACGCGACCTCGAGGTAGATGTCGCCGGCACCGTCGCTGCGCGAGGCGATCACGTCGAAATGCATGCGCATCCCACGCATGCCCGCCGTGCCGAAGATCAGCGCGTACAGCGACCAGCCGTACGCCGCCAGCGTGCCCAGCGAAACCAGGGTGTCCATCGTGGACGCGCCGTGCCGAAGGTTCGTCCAGGTCGCGACGTGGAACGGCCACGCGCCCCAGACCACGACCGGGGTGGCGAGCACCAGCGAGACCCACTGCCAGTAGTCGAACTGCCAGGCGGGAACCATCGCGAGCACCAGGACGGGGGCCGCGAGCACCGCGGACACCACCAGCCGGCGAAGTAGACCCGCGGCCTCGCGATCATCGTCCGCGCCTCGCGGCGACGGCAGGGCGGCGGTATATCCGGTCGCTTCGACCACCGAGATCAACTTCTCCGGCGTCGCGGCCTCGGGCAGGTACCGGACGCTTGCCTGCGCCGTGGCGAAGTTGACGCTGGCCTGTACGCCGTCGAGCCGGTTGAGCTTCTTCTCGATGCGTGCGGCGCACGACGAGCAGGTCATGCCGCCGACGTCCAGGATGACGCTCTCGCTCGCGGCGGCGTCAGTGCTTGTGGTCATGGCGATCAGGCGTCGACCAGTTCGTAGCCGGCTTCGTCGACGGCCGCGCGGACCGCATCGTCGCCCACATCGCCGGTGACGGTCACCGTGCCGGCGGCCAGGTCCACGTCGACGGCCTCGACTCCGGCGAGCTTGCCGACCTCGTCGCTGACCGCGTTCACGCAGTGCTGGCAGGTCATTCCGGTCACGTTGTAGGTCTTGGTCATCTCGTCACCTCTCGTTCCAGTGTCCGTCCAGCATACCCCCCCATGGTATATGCGCAATGGACGGTGACACGAAACGCAGCCCGGCCTGCGCTATGCAATCGCCGGGATCAAACCGCGGGCTTGCGTGCACCAGTGGTGTGCACAGGCCTAGTTGCGAGCGTGAATGCGAGGACCGGATGGCAGTTCGATGGCAACCGCGGGACAGCGAGACGGACGTGTTCGCGGCCGCTCGGGCGCGGGGAGAACAGCTCCTGCGCGACAGCCGGCGGCGGATCCGTCCCGCACCGTCGCCACCTCGGGCCCTGTTCGTCCTGGGCTGCCAGCGCTCGGGCACCACCATGCTCATGCAGGTGCTTCGCCAGAACCCGGACGTCAAGACGTTCGGTGAGTTCTCACCGCTGAACAGGTTTGCGCCAGGCCTGAACCGGCTGTGGCCGCAGAACACCCGCCGCTTCGACCAACGGCTGCTGCCCCTGCCCGAGGTGGCAAGCCGGATCGCCCGGTCGCGGTACCCGCTGGTGGCCGCGAAACCGCTGGTCGAGTCCCAGCGCGCCCCCGAGCTGCTCGACGCGGTACCCACCAGCTCGGCCGTCTGGCTCTTTCGCCACTACAACGACGTGGCGATGTCCAACGTCCGCAAATTCGGGACGGCGGCCGTCCTGGACAACATCGCCGCGATGGCCGCCCGCGACCGGTCCGACTGGCGCTCGGAGTTCGTGCCTGGCGACGTCGGCGAGTTGGTCGACTCCCACTACCGGCCGGACATGAGCCCGGACGACGCAGCTGCGCTGTTCTGGTACGCGCGCACACGCCTGTACTTCGACCTGGCACTGCAGTCCGACCCCCGCGTGCTGCTCGTGAACTACGAGCAGCTGGTGCGGCAGCCCGAACAGACGCTCGCTGCGATCTACCGGCACGCCGGGGCGCGCCCACCGGATGCCGCGGCGACGACCGGTGTGCACGACCGGTCCGTCGGGCGCGGCGCCAGCCTGCGGCTGACCCCGAGTATCGAGCGTTGTTGCATCGCGTTATGGGTACAGCTGCACGCGGCGTGGCGACGACAGACCAGCTGACCTCACCACCACAGCGCGGCGCCGAGCGCGGACATCGGATCCACCACGCCGTACGCCGTCCCGCCGCCGTAGAGCGGGTCGTGGCAGGCCTCGATCGTGATCCGGACCCGTGCGGCGCTCGGGTGGCCCGGCGTGGCGAACAGCAGCGCGGCCTCGCCGGCGACCAGCGGAGCCGCCATCGAGGTTCCGGACCAGATCGCGTAGCCGCCTCCGGGTACCGGGCCGACCACGTCCTGCCCCGGCGCGGCCACGTCGACCCACGAACCGAAGTCGCTGAACGTGGCGAGGCCGCGGCCACCGGTGTCGCTCGCGGCAACGCTCAGCACGCGTGGCAGCGCAGCCGGATAGTGCGGCATGTCGTCCGCGTCGTTGCCCGCCGCTGCGACGACGAGCACGCCGGCGCGCGTGGCCAGGTTGATCACGTCGGTTATGACCGGGGAGCTCAGCTGCTCGTCCGTCCCGAAACTCAGGTTGATGACGCTGGCGCCCGCATCGACGGCATCGAGCATGGCCTGCGCAACGACGAACACGTTGCCGTTGCCGGCGCCGTCCAGCACCCGCTCGGGAAGGATCTGCGCACCCGGTGCAGCAAGCGCGACCAGTCCCGCGACGAACGTGCCGTGCCCCACCGCTTGGCCGCCCGCCGCGTCCGCCACGTCGTCGGTGTCCGCGTCGTCCTCGACGTAGTTCCACCCGGGTGTCAGACGGCTGGCGAGCGCGGGCTGGCTCGGGTCCACCCCGGTGTCCAGCACCGCCACCGTGACACCCCGGCCGGTACTGAACCGGTGCGCAAGGTGGAGGCGAAGCTGCGCGACCGCTGGCTGCGACGTGTAGTCAGCCTCGCTGGCCGGCATGGGACTGCCGTGGCTCCATTCACTGAAGCCGGTCGCCTTCAACTCGACCGTGCTGTCCGGCTCGGCGTACACGACGTCGGGATCGGCGGCGAGCTCATCGGCGAGCTGCTGTGCCGAGGAGCCGCCGTTGCAATCGGCCGAGTGGACGAGATAGATGCCGCGTGAGGCAAGGACAGCGCTCGTGACGCCGAGCTGGTACTTGGTCTGGAGGCTGTCGATGTCCGCGCCGTTCGACGTGTCGATCTTGACGACGACGTCGGTTGACGCGACCTGCGCCGCGGTGGGCTGGTAGGACGTGCCGTACGCGGAGGACACGCTCTGCGTCGACGACGCAGTGCAGCCTCCGGTCGGCACGGCCGCCATTGCGTGTGACGGCGCGGCCGTGGCGATGGCCGCGATCGGGACGGCGAGCAGGGCGAGGACCGCGGTGACCAGGCGACGGATCGTGATCATGACGCCGCCCCCTTGTGCCCGACGGCGCCGGCCACGTAGCCGAACGCCGCCCAGTAGTACGGGTGTGGATGCGACTTCGCGATGGTCGCCTGCGCCCTCTGCAGCGCGACGGCCGGCCCGCAGCCGGTTGCGATCTCTTGATACAGCTGCTGCATCAGTTCGGCCGTGATCTGGTCGTCCGCGACCCAGCGGCTCGTGATCACACCGGATGCACCGGCCGCGAGGAACGCCCAGGTGAGACCGGTCGGCTCGATAGTCGTCGCAGCCCGCCCGGACTCGCACGCGCTGAGGACCACCAGCGCGCCGTCGAGTTCCAGGCCGAGAACGTCGGCGGTCGTGAGCGAGCGTTCTGCCAGGTGCAGGGAGGAGAACATCGGATTGTCCGCCCGGAAGGTCGCGTGACAGGCGAGGTGCACGACGTCCGGACCGGGCAGCGAACGGGCCAGGCGCTCGACGGTCGCATCCGGACCGATCACCACGTCGGCCGCCGGCAGCACGGTGGCGATCGCAGTTGCTTCCTCGCGCATGCTCGGCGCGTCCGGGTCGTCCGCGGCGAGGACGAGCAGCGTCGCCGGCGTTTGGTTCCGGGCGGGAGTCGCCGCGTCCGCGGAGTAGGTGATCGAGTAGCGCTGGGCGAGAGTGCCGGTGCCATCGGACAAGGCGTCGAACGGCACCGAGTAGAGCTCGCGATGCGGAATGATGACGAGCTCGCTCGAGCCCTCGTCGTCCAGCAGCGGTTGGATGGGCGCGATCAGCAGGTCGTGCAGCCGGCGCATGATGTCCTCGGTGGACGCGAGCAGCGCCTCGGCATGCGTCTCGGTGAACTGCCGTCCGAGCGCGAACCTGCTCCACTCGCCCCGCAGTCGCCGGAGCTGGGCCCCGATCGCCTGTCTGGCGTTCGGCAGTCGCCGGACCTGAACGCCGTGGGCGCTCAGCACGAACGCCAGCACGTCGCGGCCGGTGACGTGGTACTCGAGCACGAGACCGGACTGCGGAAGCGAGCTGCGGTGCGGGGCCGGCCCACTGTGCGGCGCGACGTAGGTGTGCGCGCTGCGCCGGACCATTGCGGTCACGACGCGACGCTCGATGGCTGCCGCGCGCATCGTCAGCCGCTTGCGCAGAGCCTGACCCCTTGCGGCGGCGAGTTCGCGGTACACCGCCGACAGACGGTGGTGATGGTCCACCGCGGGCACCTCGCCGGACGCCTCCGGCCCCACCATCCGGATGGCGAGTTCGCGCATCGTCTCCGTCTTGATCCGATGAGCGCGTTGCCACGCCTCGCGGACCGATTCGGGCGTTCCGCGGTCGACCAGGACGTCGATCAGCTCGTCCTGCGCGGTGACGTTGTGTGCCCGGTAGGCCATCCGCAGCAGCGGACCGGGCAGCTGGTGTGCGCCGTCCTCGAGCCCGGCGCAGGCGCTGCGGAGCTTGGCTTCCGCCTGCGCCGGACGCCCGCCCCTGAGGTGCCAGCGCGATGTGTGCAGATCGTGCAGGGAGAACAGCTGCGCGATGCCCGCCTGGCTCACCAGCCGGCCGGCCTCCTGGAGCAGTTCACCGGCCTTGCGATCGTCGTCGACCAATCCGCTCAGCTGCAACAACCCGAAGATCAACGGCACCTGCGACCCGGTCGTCCGGAGCCCGGTGACTGCGTGTTCGGCGAGCATGCGCGCCTCCGCCCGGTACCCCTGCTGCTGCCGTATCTCGGCCTGGACGAGCGTCGCGTGCAGCAGGTGCGGCGTGTCGCCCGCCATGCGGTAGCCGAGCGCCGCATCGGCGAGCTCGGCTGCGGCCGCAGTCGAATCGCCGGCGCCGAGCGAGGCGCACGAAGCGGTGAACCTGGCGTGCGCAGCGTCGTGTGTATAGGACAGCGCGGCGAGACGCTCCGCGGCTGCGACCGCCTCTCCGTGCGCCTCGCGCCACAGCCCCGCGGCCAGGTAGACGCCCGCGGCGGCCAACTGCAACCGCGCTCGCTCCGCCGGCGCGTCCAGCCGCCGCAACTCCTCGCGTGATGCCTCGAGCGTGCGCAGCGCCCCGGCCAGGTCGCCGAGTGCGGTCTGCGCACGGGCTGTGTACAGACCGCACTTGGCCGCCCACAACCGGTCACCGGCAGCCGCGAACGAGGCCGCCGCGTCACGCAGGACCTGTAGCGCCTCGTGGGCGCTGCCGCTGGCGAGCATCTCGATGCCCCGGTTGGCGGCAGCGTGCGAGTACTTGATGTCCTCGCCGAGGGATCGGTAGATGTTGCTGGCTGCGGTGTAGTTCCGCAGCGCCGTCTCGTGATCGCCGACCTCCCCGTACGCGACGCCGAGGTTGTTCGCGGTCATCGCGCGTATCAGCCGGGCCGGCTCCCGGTGCTCGGCCACCAGGTCGAACTGGTCGAGCCGGTTCATCAACTCGCTGCCGACCGCGATCGACTCGCGATGCCGACCGATCTCGTCGAGGATCGCCATCCGGCCCAGTCCTGTGCGGAGTGCCTCCAGGTGACAGCCGGCGTCCTCGAACAGCTGTCGGGAGGACTCGATCAGGCTCAGTGCCTTGGCCGTGTCCGCGCGGTCCGCGGCCAACCTGGCAAGCAGGTAGATCGCACGCGCGGCGATGCGGGGGTGTCCCTCGCGCACGTGTGGACTCGCGCACGCCTCGGCGATCCGGGCAGCCAGCGCCGGATCGTCGTGCGCGCACGCTTCCGCGGTGTCGAGCTGTTCGGTCAGCTCCGCCACCGCAGTGATCGGACTCAGCGTGCGGAGTTCGTCCGGCTGAGTACCGCAGGTCATGATCGTCACTGCACGGCCCTCTTTCGGTGTGTTCCGACGCCAGCTTTGTTGCCGAATTCGGTCATTGGCCTCGTCCTCCCTTCTTCTTCAAGTCGACGAACGGACGCAGCCGCCAGCCGCTCACGGCGATTGCCAAGCAGAAACCGGCAAGCGCGTGACCGCGTCGAAATGACCCCCGTCGGTTCGGCCTGCTGCGTTGCGCGATGCGCTGCGGCTGCCGAACACGCTTCCGGCGAGCGCAAAGCCCCCGCCGTACTGGGATTTAGCTCGCAGATCTATCTGCGCCTGACACAAGCGGCGTGTCAAGTTGACAACCGGCATTACGGAAGTCAACGGCGGGTCTAGCGGAAACCCGCCTATATGCCGTGGGAGCCAGCGGGTCCGTCTGGCGGTGCGGCGGCGGTTGTGACCAGAATGTCGTGATCGCGGAATGCGGGGAAGGTGCAGCGATGAGTGACGAACTCTGCTTCGACGACGCAGCCAAGGATGTGCTGCGGCGCGCGATTTCGCGCGTCGAGCGCCTGCTGCGCCGCCTGGAACTGCCCGGACCGCCGATTGTCGTCCCCGCACTGGGCGAGATCCGTCCCGAGCAGCCGAGCATTCCCGCGCCGTCTGCGCCGCGGCAGGCACCGGCGGCTCGCAAGCTGGTTTCGCCCGGCCGGGACCTGGCCGCCATGCGCTCGGAGATCGAGTCGCTGCGCGCGGACGCGATCGCGGATGCGAGCCTGCTGCTGGTCGACGCGCAGGTCATCGCCGCATCCGTGCTCACCCAGGCCTGCGGGCTCGCCGAGCGCACCCTGGACGGCGCGGACACGTCGCGCATGCGTGCCGACGAGCTGCTGACCGGAGCCGGAGCCGCGGCTGAGGACGCCCGTGACGCCGTCGACGAGCTGGTCGCGGAACTGGTCGCAGTGCGCGAGCGGTTGACCGGGCGGGTCGACGAACTCAACGAACGGATCAACGCCCTCGCGGCAGTCGCGGGAGCGGATCGCTAAGCGGTCGCTGCGCGCGCGGTGGTCGGACAGGAGGTTGTGATGGGCCGGTCGACAATTCCCGGCGGACGCATCGAGGCGCCGCCAGACTTCGCCGCGCGGGTGCGCAGCCGGGAGCCGGTGGCGTTCCGGCACGGGCTGGCCGACGAACCCGATCTCTCGATCGAGGCCGTGACCCGGCTGGCCGACGAACTCGGTCCGGACTCGGTCACGTCCGAGGCAGCGGTGAAGCCCATCCTGGTGCCGGACGAGGCCGCTGTCCCGGGCCGGGTCGGGCAACCGAGCCGGTTGATCGCCGACCTCGAGAGCAGCGAGTCGTGGCTGACGTTGCTGAACATCGAACAGAGCGACCGGTACCGGCGGCTCGTCGACGCGGAACTCGACGCGCTGGCCACCAGCTCGGGGCTGCGGCCGCGGGGTTGGCGCAATCGGAGCGGGTTCGTCTTCACCAGCTCGCCCGGATCGGTCACGCCCGCGCACTTCGACATCGAGCACAGCCTGCTGCTGCAGCTGCGCGGCAACCGCACGCTGCACTTCGGTGACTTCGCCGACGCCGACGCCCGCGCGAGCGAGATCGGCAGGTACTGGAACGGTTCCTTCGGCCGCATCGCGGACATGCCGATTCCCCGCGGCGCCTTCGAGGTCGGGCCGGGCGACGGCGTCTACATCCCGCCGTACACGCCGCACTGGCTGATCAACTCCGATTCCGCCTCGCTGTCGCTCACGCTCACGTTCTTCGACCGCTCCAACGACCGCGAGTCGTGCGTCCAGGTGTTCGATCGACGGTTCGGGCGGATGCGGCCGCAGGCCCGGCCGCGGCCGGCGATGCGGTCTGCGGACGAGGCGAAGTACCTGCTGGTGCGAGCGCACCGCGGGCTGCGCTCACTCGGCCGCAGTGGCGTGCAGCGCTCGGGGTCGCGCTGAGCGCGCGTCCCGCAGCTGGCGGACGCGACGCCGTGCGCGCGCGGCCAGACGCAGCGTGACCAGGCCGAGCTGCAGCGCGACCCCGCGTACGCCGTGCGCGGCGGTCAGCCGGTAGAGGTCGCGCTGGTGGGCCACGAAGCGGCGCTTGTAGTCCTCGTCGCCGCGGAGCAGGTCGACCTCGTGGACTCCTGAATCCGCCGCCGCTCGGATTGCGACGTAGTCGAGCACCGTGCCGACGCCGCTGTACCGCGGATCAAGAGTGCGGGCGTTCTGATAGAAGGCCAACCGTCCGCCGACCAGGAAACAGACCGCGACGGCAACCACGGAATCCGCCGTCCGCGCAAGGTGAAACTGCACTTCGCCGCGTTCGGCGCCGGCCGCGAGGGCGCTGCGAAGCCGAGCCCAGAGCGCCATCAGCTCCACCCGGTCGGCGCGGGCGTTGTGCAACGCGGCGAACGCCGCCAAGGCGTCCGCGGGGTCGACCTCGTCGGGCGCGATCAGGTCAACGCCGTGGTCGGCCAGGTGCTTGGCCCTGCGCTTCACGTTCCGGCGAAAGGACGCGGACCGCTGCCGTGCGTACCCCTCCGCGTCGGTGAGCGGTTCGAACGGCGCGACATCGATCCGGTGTTGCACGGCCCGCGGCAGCGCGGCGGACAGCAGTGAATCGGCCACCACGCCGTTCGCGTCCAGCAGCCGCGCGCCGCGGCGGGTGAACCACTCCTGCACGGCGCGCACCACCGCCGGGCGGTGTTCCGGTGCGGCCAGCAGGTCGAGATGGTCGGGGCACAGCCGTCCGGCCCCGGCGAGGCGGTACCAAGTGATGCCGAACTGGGTGTCTTCCTCCAACGCCAGGCCGCCGACGAGCACGGAGCCGTCGAAGATCAGCAGGTAACGGCTGCGTGCCGTCTCGATCGCACCCAGCCACCAGCTGCGCAGGAACGGGCTGGGAACCGGTGCGTGCAACACCAGGTCGTCCCAGGACGACGCCCACGCGCCGAGCGTGCCGCTCAGCTCGATCCGGCATCCAGACGTGGTAGCCGGCGCCCGCAGCATGAGCGCCACCCTAACCGAATCCGGCCGCCGGTCCGCCGGTTCGAAGAAATTGCGAATCGGGTGGATCAAACCGCCAGCTCGCCCGCACCTGTTGAGCGACGTCACGTCTGCACGTCATGGAACCAGCGACACAAAGGAGCGGTGATGGCTGACCCGAAGCGACGCCAGAAGCGGCCCGAGCAGAGCGGCGACGTGCTGCGGGACGCAATCGGACACGTGGAGATGCTGCTCGAGCGAATGGCCGGACCGGTCGAGATCGGACAGCTCGGCCCGGACGAGTCCGGCTTGCCCGAGGATGCGCCCGGCGACACGAGCGAGGAACCGACCGCCACGGCGGACGAGGAGGTTCTCGGGGACCAGGCCGAGGACGCGGAGGACACCGACGACGACACGGCGGAGGACGTGGCCGAGGACGACAGCGACCAGGCGGAAGCGGTCGCGCCGAGTGCCCGTGCGGGGGCCGCGTCACGCGGCTCGGCAATCCGCGCCGAGGCGCTGCGGCTGACCCTCAGCGCGCAGGAGGAAGCGCACCGGCTGCGGTCGGAGGCGAGCGAGTTGCGCGCCACGGCCGCTGCCGAGGGCGAGCGCATCCTCGCCGAGGCGCAGGAGGTCGCGGACAGCGTGCTGTTGGACGCGCAACAGGACGCCGACGAGCGTCGCGCCGAAGCGGACCAGTACCTGGCCGAAGCACAGTTGACCGCCGAGCAACGGCTCGAGCAGGCGCAGGCCGAGGCCGACGAGTACGCCGACCGGATCCGCGCCGAGGCCGACGAGGACGCGGCCAGCATTCGCGCGCAGGCCGACGAGGACGCGGCCAGCATTCGCGCGCAGGCCGAGCAGGCGGCCCGCGAGCGACAGGCGGCGACGGACCGCTCGGCGGCCGAGAAGGTCGCCACGGCGACCAAGCAGGCCCAGCGGATCCGCGACGAGGCGCGGGCATCCGGCCGGGCCGAGGCCATTGCCGCGATTCGCGCCGAGATCCGCAGCGCGGTCACCGAGGCCCGGTCGACCGCCGACCGCGCGAGCCGCGACGCACACGAACTGCTCGACGGGCTGAGCGTGCAACTGCAGGCCGTTGCCGAGCACGTGCGTGACCTCTCCTCGGCCACCGACGGCGCGCTGCAGCTGCTCAGCTCCACCGCCGAGGAGGCGGGGACGGAGCCGCATGGCGAGCCCGCCACGGACCAGACGCCCGCTGCGGGCGCGGAGAGCGGCAAGAGCCCGGCGGCGAACGAGCCGTGGTCGCGCCTGTTCCGCAAGTCGGGACGCCGCGAGGACTGATCTGCGGCACCGAGCCGAGAGGCAGTCGCATTCGCTTCAAACCCTTCTAGAACGACTGAGGAGCACGAAGGTGCAACCACCGGTTAAGCAGTCAGCGGGTCGATCGAGTGAGCGGGCCACGGAAGCGTCCGCATACGCCGATTCGCTGCGCGCAACGCTGAACGCGCAGAAGCAGGCAGAGCAGATGCTGGCGATCGCCACCCGGGTCCGCGGTGAAGCCGCCGCGCAGGGCGAGCGAATCCTGGTCGAGGCGCAAGAGGCCGCGACGCGGCTGCAGGCCGAGGCCGAGAAGCACGCCGAGCGCGCTCGGGCGGAACTGTCGGCCTGGGCCGCGGACCAGCGCAAGGCTGTGGACGCCGCCATCGGCGAGGTCATAGACGCCGCCCGCCAGGAAGCCGAACGGGTGCGCAAGGAGGCAGCCGAGTCGGCGAAGGCCGAGGCGGCGAAGCACGCCGGGCAACAGGGCCCCATGGGGGCCGCGGCCGGACGGCGCGAAGCCGAGCGGATCCAGTCCGACGCCGTACGGCTGCTGACGCATTCGCGGCTGCTGCTGAGCGAGAGCCGGGACACCCTGCTGGAGTGCGCGACCGTGATGGGCGAGGCCGCCGATTCGTTCCGGGCGCGCGCGGAGTTGACCGAGTCGCTGCTCGAGCAGGTCGGACCCGAGCCTGCCGCCAAGCCGCAGCCCGGCCGCCCGCTGGGCTCGCTGTTCCACGGCGGCGAGGCGTGATGTTCCTGCTCACGCGAGTGGCCGGCTAGGAAGGCGAAGAGCTTTGCGAGTGCTGCACGTGTGCGAAGCGCTGGGCGGGGGGACGATCTCGGCCATGGCGGCGATGGTCGACGCCACGCCCGAGATCGACCATCATCTGCTCGCGCGGCACCGCCCCGGCTGCGACACCGGCCTCGACCTCGCCGCGGTGTTCACGTCGGTCACCGAGCTGCCCACAAACCCGCCGCGGGCCGTCCGTCGCCTGCGCCAGCGGATCCTCGGGCTGTTCCCCGACGTCGTGCACGCGCACTCGTCGTTCGCCGGGCTGCTGACCCGCGTCGTCCCCCTGGCCGGGGTCCCGCTCGTCTACAGCCCGCACTGCTTCGCCGTCGAACGGCGGGACGTCGGGCCGTGGGCACGCAACTTCTACGCACTCGTCGAACGGTCACTGGCAGCGCGTACCGATCTGCTGCTCGCAGTGGCACCGCACGAGATCGTGCTCGCCGAGCGGCTCGGGTACCCGCGCAGCGCCTACGCGGTCAACCGCGTGAACCTGGCCCTCGAGCCGTCCGCACGGTTCCAGCTCCCGGTCCGGATCGTCACGGCGGGACGCATCTGTGCCGCGAAGGATCCCGACCACTTCATCCACGTCAAGCGGTACGTCGAGTCGGAGCTACAGCTGCACGCGTCGTGGGAGTGGCTCGGCGGCGGCCGCGAGGCACCGACCGAGCGGCTGCGCGCAGCGGGCGTCTCGGTCTCCGGCTGGCTGGACCAGCGCGAGCTCGTCGCCCGGATGAGTGCGGCGCAGATCTACCTGCACACCGCGGCCTGGGAGGCGTCGCCGATCTCGATCCTCGAAGCAGCGAATCTGGGGTTGCCGCTGGTGCTGCGCGGCATCCCCACGCTGGAAAGCCTTGCGCTGCCGGGCATCTGCGCCGACGTCGTGGCGACCGCCGAACGGATCGCCGTGCTGCACGACGCCGAGACCTGGTGGCGGGCCAGCTTGGAGTCGCTCGAGCTCACCGAGCGTCATTCGCGCCAGGTCCAGGGCGACCAGTTGCGCAGCGCCTACGCGCAGGTGATCCGCGGCACGCCCGGCGACCGGCTCACGCGGACGGCACCGCAGGCACCGCTTCGGGTCGCGCCGGGCCGGGCGGCGCCGGTCCGCGCCGTCCGTCCGGCCGGGACGCTCGACCTGCCCGCCGCGGGAGCACACCGATGACCGAATCGGCTTCGTTCAGCGTCCTGCTGCCGGCGGAGCCGGCCGGACCCGTCGTTATCGCCGCCTCGCAGCGGTTGGCCACCGCGCTGGCCGCGCGGTTCCCCGGCGCGATCGTGCTGCACCGCGAGAGCGCGGTCCGGCCGGACGGGCAGTCGCTGGTGTGGGACGGAGGCGGTTGCCCGCTCGCGCCGGGATCGGTCGCCCTGTTGGTCGTCGACAGCCGCGTCGCGTCGGTTGCCGTGCTGCGCCCAGCGCTCGCGCCGGACGGCACCCTGGCGGTGCTGGGGCGGCGTGGCAGTTACGTGCTTGCCACCGGGGCGGAGCATGCCGAACGGATCTGGCGCCGCGGCTGGGACGGCCCGCCTGCGGTCGGGCGGGGCGCGCTCCGCCTGGCGATCGAGGGGCCGGCGGTCGAGACGCTCGCCGAGCGGATCGGTTCGCAGTTGCGCGGCGTCGTGGGCGAGCGGCTCGAACTGATCGGCGTCCAGGGCGGGCGCCACACCCTGCTGCACTACCGCGGCAGCAGGGACTGGGCGGTGCGGATCTCGCTGGCCGACCCGGCGTGCGAGGTGGCGCCGAGCACCAGGATCGGTACACAGGTTCCGGCGGCCGCACGATTCCTGCCGCGCACGGTGCTGCGTGCCCGGACGTGCGGGCGGCCGTGGGTGGCAACGCAGTGGATCCGGCAGGACGGCGCGGTGTCGCGTCGTCGCCGGCGCGGAAACGACGACCCGTGGGAGGCGTTCACGCAGCTGGCTGGCGCGCTGCAGACCCGGGTCACCGGGCGGACGTCAGCAGGCTGGTCCACGGCCTGGTGCGCGTCCGCCGCACTCCTGGCGCCCGAGCGCCGTCAGCGCTTCGCGGCGGTGCTGGCGCGACTGGACGACGGCGTGCCGACCGGCTGGTGTCACGGCGACCCGCGGCCGTCGAACGTGCTGCGCCACGGGGCGGACGTCACCGTCATCGGCTGGGGCAACGCGGCGGACGACGCACCGCTCGGGCTGGACTGGTTGCTGACCGAGGCCACGCGGATCGCGCACGACGAACGAGTCCCGATGGCCGTTGCGTGCCTGCATGCGGACGGGATCATCGCGACCGAAGGAGGCGCGCTCGCAGACCGGGAGATAGCCGGCCGGCGCTGGGCCGACTGGGACCGGCCGCACCGGATCGCGCTGGCGCTGGCGGCGTACGTCCTGTACCTGCGCGGCCGGCCGCCCCGCTCGCTCGACAGTGAGCACTTGGAGGCCGACCTTGCCGCGATCGACGAGGTGCTGGATCAGGACGCCGACTGCGCGGCCACCGCTGCCAGTGCGCCGTCGGCCCGGCGCACCGCACGCGGGGCGATGTGGCTCGGGCTGAGCGCCGCCGTGGCCAAGGCCGGGCAGACGATCGTGATGTTCGTCCTGGCTGCGGTGCTGCAACCGTCGGCGCTCGGCCTGCTCGCGATCGGCTGGCTGGTGGTGAACGTGGTCAGCGCCTTCGCGGACCTGGGCTGCAGCTCAGCGCTCGTCTACTGGCGCGGGGACGTGGAACGGGCGGCGCGCAGTGCGCTGTCAGTGTCGCTCGGTCTGAGCCTGGTGCTCGCGGCCGGGTGCTGGCTGGCCGCACCGTGGCTGGCCGCCGCGCTGAACGCCTCCGACGGCGGGGTCGGGGTGATCCGCGGCCTGACCTGCGTGCTGCCCTGCTACGCGATCACGGACATCACCCAGGAGTTGCTGCGCCGCGAGTTCGCGTTCGCCCGCCGGGTCGTGCCGACCGTGCTGGCCACCGTGTGCGGGATCGCCGTCACCCTGGGGCTGCTGGCGCGCGGCGGCGGCATCGAGGCGATGGTGATCGGGCAGATCGTGCAGGGCGTCGTGGCGGCGCTGCTGTCCTGGGTGGTGCGACGGCCGGTCCGTCCCGGCTGGCGATGGCAGGACGTGCGCGGGCTGATCGGCTACGGCGGTCACCTGGCCGGCGGGTCGTTCGCGCAGTTGATGCTGCTCAACGTCGACTACATCATCGTCGCGCACGCCCTCGGGGCGACGCGTCTCGGCGAGTACTCGCTCGCGTTCCGGATCGCGTACCTGCCGTTCTACAACATCGCCGCCGTGATCTGCACCGCCGCGTTCCCGCACCTGTGCCGCGTTCGTGGCGCCGTCCTCGGCCGGGCCGCGAGCGAGGTGGCGGCCACCGGACTCGGCCTCGTCATTCCGATCTTCGCCGCCATCGCGCTGTTCGCACCGCTGTTGCAGCTGCTCGGCGACGACTGGACGGCGGCCGTGCCCGCGCTGCGCTGGCTGTGCTGCTACGGCGTGCTGCTCAGCGTCATCCAGCTCTGCCAGAACCCGCTGAACGCCGCGGGCCGGCCACGCGACTCGCTGGTGCTCCGTGCGCTGCACGTGCTCCTGCTCGCCGGAGTACTCGCGCTCGTCGTGCATCGCGGCATCACCGCGGTCGCGATCGGTCAGGTGGTCGCCGCGGCGATGATCGCGATCGTCGCGCTCGCACTGGTGTGGCGGCAGGTGACCGGCATGCTCGACCGCGACCTCGCGCGGGCGGTGCTGCCCAGCCTGCTCGGCGCCGCGGCGATGACCGCCGTCGTGCTGCCGATCCAGCTCGCCGTCCCGTCCATCGGTGTCTCGGTGCCGGCCCACGCCGGCCTGGCCGCCGCCGCGGTCGCCGCCTTCGCGCTGCCGGTCTGGCTGCTCGACCGCGAGCGTGTCGTCCGCACCGTCCGCCTGATCGGGGCGCGGTCGTGAGGCGCGTCAGCCGGGCGGCCGGCGAGCTGGCGCGTCCCGCTGCCCTGGCATCACGCGCAGTGTCCGCGGCCCGACGCTTGACGATCGTCGGATGGCATCGGATCGGTCCGGGCGGGACGGGTCTGGACACGCCGGTCGACGAGTTCCGCAGGCAGCTCGACGTGCTGGCCGAGTGGGGAGCCGTCGTGCTGTCGCTGGAGCGGGCGACGCAGTTGCTCGCCCAGGACGCGGTTCCCGAGCACGCCGTCGTCCTCACCTTCGACGACGGCTACGCGAGCGTGGCCGAGTCCGCCTGGCCGCTGCTGCGGGACCGCGGCTGGCCGGCGACGATGTTCGCGGTCTCGGGCTATCTCGACGGCGCACGGGCGTTCCCGTGGGACGAGGGCAGCGCCGCGGCGAACTGCCGGCTGCTGGACTGGGCAGGCCTTCGCGAGCTTGCCGATGCGGGCATGGACATCGGGTCGCACAGCGTGAGCCACCCGTGGCTGCCCGAGCTCCCGCCGCAGCAACTGGACCACGAGCTCAGGTCGTCCAAGGCTTGTCTCGAGGACGGGCTCGGCCGCGCGGTCACGTCCTTCGCCTACCCGACCGGGGGATGGGACCGCCGGGTACGCGCGGTTGCTGACCAGGCCGGCTATACGACCGCGGTCACCGTCGACCGCGGCCGCAGTAGGCACGGACACGATCCGCTGGCGCTGCGCCGCGCGTTCGCGTTCACCGGTCAGCGAGACTTCCGGCTGCAGTTGGACGGGGCCTTCGACTGGATGCGACCCGTCGAGCTGTACCGACTCCGCCGGCGGCCGTCATGGAGCTGACACTTCGCGCGCCCGGCCGCACCGATCCCCGGGTGGCAGGTGCAGCCGTGGCAACGGCGTTCGCCGCAACCGCGGTAGCCGTCGGGGCAGCTGCGGCAGTCGACCCGCTCGCCGTGGCTGTTGCCGTGGCCGGCGTTGCCCTGGTCGCCGTGATGACGTTGAAGGTCGAATGGGCGGCCCTCGCCTTCGTCGCCGTCGAGCCGTTCGAGGGATACCTGGAGTCGCTCAGCGGGACGGCGGTCAAGTTCGTCGGAGCGTTGCTGTTCCTGGCCTGGCTGGTCCGGCTGCTGACCCGCACGGCTCCGGCCCAGGTGCGGCACCCGGTCGCGCTGGCAATCGCCGCGCTGTTCGTGAGCCTGCTCGCCGCGACCGCGTTACATGCGAACGGCACGTCCGGTGCCGCGGTCGCGGCCCGGTACCTGTCCTTCATGGCGGTCGCCCTCGTGCTGCTGGACTGCATGCGCACCTCGCTGTCGCCGCGCCGTGTGGCAGCCGTCTACGTGTCGTCCTGCACCGCCGCCGCCGGCGTCGGCCTTGCCGCCTATCTGGCCGGCGAGGGCGGGAGGGCATCCGGACCGATCACCGATCCGAACGACTTCGCCTTCTTCCTCATCACGGCCGTCCCCCTCGCGCTGTACCTCTGGCGGAGCGCAGAGCGTGGCCGGCACATCTTCCTCGCAGCCGCCGGACTGCTGCTGCTGACGACGCTGGCGACCGTCTCGCGCGGTGCGATGCTCGGCCTGGTCGCGATGATCGGCTACGCGCTGTGTACGCGGCAATTGCGGCTGCGCGCAGTTCTCGCGACCGTCGGCGTGCTGCTCGCCGGCGTGCTCGCGGTTGCCGGGTTCGCACCCGCACTGGTGCAGCGGTCGCTGTCGAACAAGCAGCACGTCGCCGCGCAGAACGTCGAGGACCGGTTCGTGACCTGGTCGATGGCCGCGGAGATGACTGCCGACCATCCGCTCCTCGGTACCGGGCCGGGGGGCTTCGGCGCCAACTACAGCCGCTACCTGCGCGGACGCGTGACCGATCCGAGCCAGCTCGACGTGGCACACGAGATGTACCTGCAGACCTCGGCCGAACTCGGCCTGGTCGGGTTCGTCGCGTTCGGCTCCGTCCTGGGTCTCGGTTTCGCGGGCGCACGACGCCGAGCGACGGACGGGTCCGGCTCGGCCGATCTCGGTAGCGCGGTGTGCACCGCATTCGTCGGGATGCTCGTCGCGGCCGCGTTCCTGACCGAGCAGTACTACCTGCCGGTGTGGCTGCTGGCCGCGCTCGGCGCCGCGTTGGACCCGGTGCGGTGAGCGGCATGCGCGTGCTGCAGGTGATCACCCAGGACCGCGGGGGACCGGTGGATCATGCCGTCGACGTCGCCGTCGAGCTGGCGGCACTGGGACTCGACAGCCACCTTGCCGGACCGCCTGGCGCGTACCCCGGCAGGCTGGCCGGTACCGGCGCCACTTGGCACGAGCTAGCTGTCCGGACCAAGCACGACGTCGCCGGGGCGCGGCAACTGGGCCGGCTGATGCGATCGGTGCAGCCCGATGTCGTGCACCTGCAGGACCGGCGCGCGGGGCTCCACGGCCGCGTCCTGGCGCGGGTGCTGGGCCTCCCGAGCGTCTACACGCTGCACGGCGTGGCCGACGCGGCCGCGCATCTGATTCCCGGCAACCTGCGCGTCGCGCCGCTGTCCGGACACGCCGGCGCCGCCCGGACGGCACCGGAGTCGGTGTTCGCGCGGCTGCTGCCCGGCCGGATCGTGACACCCTGTGCCGCGCTGGCCGACTACGCGATCCGCCGCGTGCACGTGCCGCCGCGATCGGTCACCGTGGTGCCGAACGGAGTCGGTCCGCAGTGGTTCAGGCCGCGACGGCGCACCGACCGCTCCGGTGCGACCACGGTCGCCTGGCTCGGGGTGATGGCGCCGGTCAAGCGGGTACCCGCCCTGGTCCGTGCGGCCGCGGGCGTCGCGGAGCTGCGGCTGTTGCTCATCGGAGACGGGCCGCAGCGCCCCGATGTCGAGCGGGCGATCGCTGAGTGCGGGCTGCGGGACCGGGTCGAGCTCACCGGCTTCGTCGACGACCCGTACCCGCTGCTCGCCCGGGCCAGCGCCTTCGTGCTGCCCTCGGCGGCGGAAGCCTGTCCGATGGCGTTGCTGCAGGCGATGGCCGCCGGGCTGCCGGTGATCGCGTCGGCCGCCGGGGGCATCCCCGAGATCGTCCGGCACGAGGTCGACGGCCTGCTCGTGCCGACCGGGGACGACACGGCGCTGCGCGGCGCACTGCGCCGGGTCGTGCAGGACGCGGAGCTGAGGTCCGCACTCGGTTGCGCTGCGCGGCAGCGGATCGCGGAGGGGTTCACGCTGCGCAGCTGCACCGAGCGCCTCGTCGCCGTGTACGAGGACGCAGTGTCGTCAAGGGGCGCAGTGGCATGAAGGTCCTCACCGTCATCGCGACCATGGGCACCGGCGGCGCCGAGGCGATCGTGACGGCTCTCGTCACCGCGGCGGACACCCAGGGCGAACAAGCCTGCGTGGCCAGTGCCGGCGGATGGCGCTCCGAGCTGTTGGCCGAGGCCGGTGTCGAGCAGTTGTCGATCCCGCTGGCCACGCGACGCGTCCGCGAACTGGGACTGGCCGTGCTGCGGCTGCGCCGCTGGATCGCCGAGCACGGACCGGACGTGATCCACGCGCACAATGTGAAGGCGAGCGCGGTCGCCGCCCTCGCGCGCGGCAGCTCCGGCATACCGATCGTGACGACGCTGCACGGACTGGCCGGCTACGCCGGGGCCGCACGCGTCCTCGCCCGCTGCAGCGATCTCGTCGTCGCGGTGTCCGAGCACGTCGCCGCCGAACTGTGCGCGCACCGCTATCCGGCCGCCCGGTTGCGCGTGATCGAGAACGCGATCACGCCCCTTCCCGTACATGAGCGGAGCCGGGCGCGCCGTCGCCTCAGCATTCCGGATGCGTCGCGGGTCGTCGTCTCGCTCGCGCGCTTCGCGCCGCAGAAGCGCCACGATCTTCTGATCGAGGCGTGGCGCAGCACCCGTGCCGACGCGGTCCTGTTGCTTGCCGGCGACGGGCCGACCCGCGTCGACGTGGAACGATCCGTCGTCGCTGCCGGTCTCGCGCAGCGGGTGCACCTGCTTGGCGAGCGACAGGACCCGGACTGGCTGCTCGCGGCAGCGGACATTGCGGTGCTGTCGACGGATTGGGAAGGCCTGCCCGTCAGCCTGCTGGAGGCGATGTCGGTGGGGGTCCCGGTGGTGGCCAGCCGTGTCGGAGGGGTGGCCGAGGTCCTCGCCGACGCGGCCTGCCTGGTCGAACCGGGATCAGCCGGTGCGCTGGCGTCCGGCCTGAACGCGTTGCTGGACGACGCCTCGGCGCGTGCCGAACTCGCTGCTCGCGGACGGACCCTTGTCGCCAGCCGTTTCGATCCGCAGCGGATGTTCGCCGCCTACCGCCAGTTGTACGACGGATTGTGCGGCAGCGGCGTTGGGGGCGCACAATGAAGCGCTCACTGATTGCCTTCGCACTGGTTGCGCTGTTCGCGCTGGCCCTTCCGGCCTGCTCGCCGTTCCCGAGTCATCACCTGCCGACACGCATCGGCCCGCTGCCGTCGTCCACCCCGGCGATCACTGGGCAGACGCCCGGCGCACCCGGGGTCGCACCGGGCGCGACGGACGACGGCGACCTGCGTGCGCCTCCCGGGCCGGACGTTGTCAGGTTCGGTGTGCAAGCCGGGATGCTCTTTGTCGAGGTTGAGAACCGATCGACGGCGTGGATCAAGGCGGCGCGGGTACTCATCACGGCCCGGGGAGCGGCCGGCGACACGATCGTCGCGGCGACCGGCCGGCTCGGTTCGCGGTGCTGCACGATCTACGCGCTGCCGCCCGGCCGTCGGTACGGGCTGTTCGTGAGCCTGCGCGGCAGCACCGAGCCGGTCGCGTCCGTAGAGGTCACCTACCTGGACCGGAGCGTGGTCGCGGGCCGCCGTGGCCGGGTATCGACTGTCGCGGTCAGGCACCCCGTGCTGCGGATCCGCCGCGGTGACGCAGTCGTGCGCGCCACCCTGGTCACACGCCACCACACCGGCCCGTACGTGGTGGGGCAGGCGTTCCTCGCGGACCGCCGCGGGCGCCTGGTCGGCGTGATCTCTGGCCGGTTCTACTGCTTCCGGCCGAACGCGCCGAAGACGGTGTTCATGCACCTGCTGCACCCGGTGCCACACGGCACCCGGATCGTCGGCACCGCGGCGTATTCGGTACCCGCCGGCGAACCCACCGGCGTCGGCTACCGCTGCCAGTCATGAGAACGCAACGCACTGGAGGACTGCTGCCATGAATCTGCGAACCTTCGCCGCGGTGATGTGGCGCCGTCGCATCCTCGCCCTGACGGTGCTCGTCCTGGAGCTGGTAGCGGTCCTGTTCGGACTGGCGCGTGCCCAGCGGATGTACACCTCCGTCGCGACAGTGGCGGCCACCCCGCAGGCGACGGTCCCGGCCGCCAGCAACGTCGACGAACTGCTGGCGACACTGGCGCGAGTCGCGTCGTCCCGACCGGTGCTCGCCGACGTCAGCGCGGCGCTCGGCGGGCTGCGGAGCGCCACCGAGCTGTCGACGGAGGTGAGCGGGAGCGTGATCGACGGGACGTCGCTCGTCCAGGTGACGGTGGTCGACCGCGATCCGCGCGTCGCCGCGCTCGCGGCGAACGCCGCCGCGCAGGCACTGCCGGCGCGCGACCCGAGCCGCGCGTACCTCAGCCTGGTGACGACGGAACCGGCGACCGTGTCGAAGACGTTCAGCTCGCCGAACGTCAGGATCGTGCTGCTGGCCGGAGTCGCGCTGGGCATCGCGCTGGCGATCGCGGCGGCGCTCGTGCGCGATCGGTTGGCGCGCACGGTCGAGACGGCCGAAGAGATCAGCGACCTGACCGGGGCCGGGGTGCTGGGCGTGATCTCCCGGCCCGGGGATCCGCGGTCGCTGCCGGCCGTCGACGGGCAGAGCCCGCAGTTCGAGCCCCTTCGCGGGCTGCGTGTCGCGCTCGAGTTCGCCGGCAGCGAGCGGCCGACGCGGACGCTCGTGGTGACCGGCGCGGCACCGGATCCGTGGGGCGGCTGGCTCACGGTCAACCTGGCGGCAGCGCTGGCCGACGTGGGCCACCGGGTGCTCCTGATCGACACGATCCGCGACGAGCGGCGCCGGCACCCCGTGCTCGACGCGCCGGGGCTGCCGGGCTTCTACGACATGCTCTCCGGCTCCGCGGCCCTCGACGCCGTCGCGCTGGCCGGCCCAGTCGACGGCGTGACGGTTGTGCCGCTGGGCAAGGCCGATTCGGCGGCGCCGAGCCTGCTGGAGATGCGGGTGCGGCAGTTGCTGGACGACATCGACGAGAAGTACGACGTGGTCCTCGTGCACGCCGCGCCGCTGACCGAGTCCGACGACGCCCGCATCATGGCCATCGGCGGAGGGGTGCTGCTCTCGGTACCTGCCCGCAGGCTCAAGCCGCGGACGTTGGCGCGGGTCGCAGCCGAACTGCGGGAGATCCGCATCCGCGTTGTCGGCAGCGTGCTGGTCAACACCAAGCCGGCCACCCACCCCGCGCGGCGATGGTCGCGCCGGGCGGGCGTGTGAGCGATCAGTAGGCGCCGCGGCCGGACAGCACCGCAACCACCGTCCGCAGCAGGATCTGCGCGTCCAGGGCGAACGACCAGTTGCGCGCGTAGTAGAGGTCCAGGCGCACGCTCTCGTCCCAGCTCAGGTCGCTGCGGCCACTGACCTGCCACAGGCCGGTGATCCCCGGCTTGACCAGTAGCCGTCCGTAAACGTGCGGCTCGTACCGCGCGACCTCCTCGGGCAGCGCCGGGCGGGGGCCGACGATCGACATCGTGCCGGTGAGCACGTTCCACAGTTGCGGCAACTCGTCCAGTGAGCAGCGGCGCAGAACTCGACCGATCCGGGTCACGCGCGGATCGTTCCTCACCTTGAACAGCGGGCCGGTGGGAACGTCGTTGAGCGGCATCAAATGCCGGCGGCGTTCGTGCGCACCGACGTGCATGGTGCGCAGCTTGTACACGGTGAACGGCCGGCCGAGGCGTCCGATCCGCGTCTGCCGGTAGAAGGCGGGTCCGCGGCTGGTCGCCTTGACCAGCAGCGCCAGCCCGGCGAGCAGCGGGGCAAGGGCGATGAGGCCGACGGCGGCACCGAGGATGTCCGTGCCTCGCTTCGCCGCAGTAGCCAGTGTCCGCTGCCGGGACGCTTCGCCCACCAGTGCAATCGGCCGTATCCAGCCGACAGGGTCGGCGGAATCCGCGCCCGCGGCACTTCTCGTCCGCGTCACCGGGATACCTCTCCTTCAGCGGATTCAGCCGCGCCGGACTGCGGGCGCGGCGATGCACGCGCACCTACCCCTCCAGTGCCGCAGACCGGGCCAATTGATCCAGTCGATCTCGATCAACCGTCCGGCAACTGAGCGAAGTGCCCGAGATGATCAGCATTTCGCCAGGAGATTGACGGGGGGCCGCCGTACGATGCCGAAGATCTATGCGCCGGGGGAGCGCATGGATGCGGTCGATGGGGGAGTTGGTGGCGGCATGAGCGAGTCGCGCAGCCACTTCGTCCGCCATCGCGGCGGTTCGGGGCAGCCACCGAGCGACGCGCAACTGCTGGCGCGGTGCCGTTCCGGCGACCCCGCGGCGTGGGACACGCTGGTGGGTCGGTACGAGCGACTGGTTTTCACCGTGGCGCTGCGCAACGGTGTCTCGCGTGAGGACGCGGCCGACATCACCCAGACCACGTTCGTCGCGCTTCTCGACGCGCTCGACCGGATCCGGGACGACGAGCGCCTGCCGTCTTGGCTGATGACCGTCGCGCGACGGAACGCGTGGCGGGTGCGTGGCGCGTCGCGCCGCGAAGTCTCCCTCGACGGGGTGGAGGATGTCGCCCAGGAGCCGACAGTCGACTGGGAGAGCTACCTCGCCCTGCACGAGGCGCTCGGTCGGCTGGGCGGCAACTGCCGTGAGTTGTTGATGGCGCTGTACTTCGACCCTGCCGAGCCGAGTTATGCCCAACTCGCTCAGCGGTTCGGGCGCTCCATCGGGGGAATTGGCCCGATGCGTGGTAGATGTCTCGATCGTCTGCGTAGCATTCTCGGTGAGGAGACGTTCCTATGAGCGAGGATCAATCACCGTCGTTCACCGATCTGCTCGACTGGGTCGAGGGCCGAGCCGATGAGACCGTCGCTGCGCGGGTGGCAGCTGCGGTCGGGGGTGGTGACCAGCGCGCGGCCGGCATCGTGGAGTGGATCAGGGGTTTCCACCGTTCCGCGGCAGAGATGTCCATGGCGGCGCCGCCACCGCTGGTCCGGCAGAACCTGCGCCTGCAGTTCGCCCGGCGCATGTCCGGTGAGCGCGCCGATGCACCGGATTTCGTCGACGGCGAGCTGGCCTTCGACAGCCGTCGCGACTTGAGCCGCGCCGGGACGCGCGGCGCCGCGAGCGACGCTGACGGCGTGCACCTGATGTTCCGCACCGATCCGGCCGACGTGCTGATCGACCTGTACCCGATGGACCCGGGCACGGTGCGCATGGACGGACGGGTCCTGGCCAGCGATGCCGGCGCCCCGCCGATCTTCGAAGCGATCGTGCTCGCCCCGCAGCGCCGGCTCCGCGACGTCGACGGCGACGAGCTGGGCCAGTTCCACTTCGACCAGGTACCGCGCGACGCGACCGAGCTGCGGGTGACCAATCAGGTCGTCGCGGTGCGCATGCCGCTCGATCTGGCCGATGTGGACTAGCCGGACATATACCCCGCTGGGGTACCCTGGGTAGGGGTCAGGACCCGGCGAAGGAGCGCACATGCACGGCTACAGCGAGAACAAGGACGCCTACCTAAAGCGGCTGCGGCGCATCGAGGGCCAGGTGCGCGGCATCGCCAAGATGGTGGACGAGGACAAGTACTGCATCGACATCCTCACCCAGGTGAGCGCTGCCACGAAGGCGCTGCAGTCGGTCGCGCTCGGCCTGCTCGAGGAGCATCTCGGCTCCTGTGTCGTAGACGCCGCACGGGCCGGTGGCGCCGAGTCGGATGCGAAGGTCAAGGAGGCGGCCGACGCGATCAGCCGCCTCGTCCGTTCCTGACCCTGCCCCGCGGCGGCGTCCGGCGGGAGTTTGAACGCCGTTGGTCGGCGGGTAGTTGCAGCCTGTGCCATATGCGCAAGGGGAACATTCCGAGAAACGGGGCCCGGCGGCCGAGGTCGTCACGGTCCTCGCGGTCGAAGCTGCGCGCGTAGCGTTCCGCGTCCTGGGCGCTGGCGTACGTCTTCGCCCCGCCCGCGCCGCAACCGCGCTGGCAACTCCAGCGCAGCACCGGCCCGTCGGCCGTGAACCGATAGCGGTGGTCGAACACCCGGCAGCGCATCATCGGCTCCGACGTACCCGCGGCAGCGTCCGCGCAAACGCTCTGCGGTGCACGGCATGAGTGCGGCGACCGCGCAGACCGGCACCATCGAGACGAGCATCCCCGGCCGGCTGGATCGGCTGCCCTGGGCACGGTTCCACTGGCTGATCATCCTCGGGCTCGGCACCGCGTGGGTGCTGGACGGACTCGAGGTCACGATCGTCGGCGCCGTCGCGTCCCGGCTCACCGAATCCGGCAGCGGCGTCGGGCTGACTGCTGGCGACATCGGCACGGCTGCGGCGATCTACGTCGTCGGGTCGTGCGTCGGCGCGCTGTTCTTCGGCCAGCTCACCGACCGGTTCGGTCGCAAGAAACTGTTCATGCTCACGCTGGCGCTCTACATCGTCGCGACGGCGCTGACCGCGGCGTCCTTCACGCCGTGGTTCTTCTACCTGATGCGGTTCTTCACCGGCGCCGGCATCGGCGGCGAGTACGCGGCGATCAATTCCGCGATCGACGAGCTGATCCCTGCTCGCGCCCGCGGGCGCATCGACCTGATCATCAACGGTTCGTACTGGGTCGGCTCGATGGCCGGGTCCGGCGCGGCGCTGTTCTTCCTGGACACGAACATCCTGCCGAAGAACCTCGGGTGGCGGCTGGCCTTCCTGCTCGGTGTAGTGCTCGCGATCGCGGTCATGGCGGTGCGCCGAGGTGTCCCGGAGAGCCCGCGCTGGCTGTTCATCCACGGTCAGGAGGACGAGGCCGAGCGGCTCGTCGACGGGATCGAGCACGACATCGAAGAACAGACCGGGCAGCAGCTGCCCGAGGTCACCAAGACGCTGACCGTGCGGCAGCGCACCACGATCCCGTTCCGCGAGATCGCGCGGGTCGCGGTCAAGGTCTATCCACGGCGCTCGATCTTGTGCCTCGCGCTGTTCGTCGGCCAGGCCTTCATCTACAACGGGATCACGTTCAACCTCGGCACGCTGATGACCACGTTCTTCGGCGTCGCGTCCGGTGCGGTACCGATCTTCACGATCGTCTATGCGGCAAGTAACTTCACCGGGCCGCTCATCCTCGGTCGGCTCTTCGACACGATCGGCCGCAAGCCGATGATCAGCGGCACCTATCTTGGCTCGGCGGCGATCGCGGTGCTGCTCGGCGTGCTGTTCACGGCGACCGGACTTCTCGGCGCGTGGACGTTCATCGTGATCGTGATGGCGACGTTCTTCCTGGCCTCGGCCGGGGCCAGTGCCGCGTACCTGACCGCGTCCGAGATCTTCCCGATGGAGACCCGCGCGCTGGCGATCGCGTTCTTCTACGCGATCGGCACCGGCGTCGGCGGCATCGCGGGACCGCTGCTGTTCGGGCACCTGATCGGCAGTAAGAGCGACACCCTGGTGGCGGTCGCGTTCTTCATCGGCGCCGGCGTCATGGCGCTGGGCGGCATCGCCGAACTTGCCTTCGGCGTCAAGGCCGAGGGCGCGCAGTTGGAGGACATTGCCAAGCCGCTGACCGTCGAGGACGCCGAACAGGGCGGGACGGAACGGGGCGACGCAAGCGGTACGTCCGAGCAGGCGCCGGATCGTCGTGGCGGCCCGGCGGCCGAGGCGCGCGGGCGGGCGGCGGAACAACGGGCCCGCGCCGCCAAGCACCGCGCCAGCAGCCACCAACAGCTCGCCGCTGGCGGTGGGGACGATCCACAGGTCGCCGACCGGGTCGAGACCGAGGAGCGGCTCGCCCAGGCGGCCGACACCGCTGCGCAGGCGTACGACGAGTTCGCGTCCGCGGCCGAGCAACGATCGGCGGCCGACGCCGAGAGCGACGCGCACAACGCGCGTGCGGCTCGACTGCGTGCCGAAGCGGCGGAGCAGCGGGCGCATGCGCACGAGCACGAGGCCGCGGCACTGACTGCGGCCACCGCGGAGGACGCCGATCGCAGCACCGCGGCCGCCGCGGCTGCACTCGACCGCTCGCGCGCACTGGAGCAACGCGCGTTCGCCGAGCAGTCACGTGGGCGCGTCGAGGACGCCGACGATCAGTCGGCCGCGATCGGGAACGCGCAGGCCACGATGCACGAGGCGTGGGCCGCGATGCACGACCACCTTGCCGCCGCGCACGAACTCGAGGCGGCCGGTGATGCGTCCAGCGCCGAGGCCGAACGTGCGCGGGCCCGATCGTTCGAGGAGTCGGCTCGTGCCGCGTCCTACGACGTCGAGGCCGCGGAGCACCGCGCCGAGGCGGCCGGCGAACTGGCGGCCGGTCGCGACATGCATCAACGCGGCGAGCAGGACGTCGACCGCGAGCGCGCCGAACTCGACGCTCAGGACGAGCGGATCCGCTCGCGCCTGCAGCGCCGCAGGCAGCGCGAGGGCACCGGCCTGCGCCGCTACCGACCCGGGCCCGGGCCGGTAGGTCGCTCGCCGGCGATCACCGCCCGCGCGCCACTGCCGGAGGAGGCACTGGACAGCGAGATCCAGGCAATCTGGCGTGCCCTCGACGAGCATGGCCCGACCGAGCGTGGCGAACTCGCGCGCCTGGTCGGCGCCCGCTACTGGGGTCCAGGCGTGTTCCGGACCGCGCTGCGGATCGCGACGACCGACGGCGTGGTCCGCCGCACGTCGCGCACCACGTACGCGGCAGCCGAGCAGCAGTCCTAGCCGCGCAGCTGCTCAGCCGATTGCCTCGCTGAACGCGAGGCTCAGCCGATTGCCTCGCTGAACGCGAGGACGCGCCGCGCGTCTGCCACGTGCAGGTTCTCGATCAGCTTGCCGTTGACGGTCGCGACACCCTTACCCTCGCGCAGCGACTGCTCGAACGCCTCGATCACCGCGCGCGCGTGCTCGACGTCCTTCGCCGACGGGGCGAAGGCGGCGTTGCACGGCTCCACCTGCGACGGGTGGATCAGCGTCTTGCCGTCGAAACCGAGCACGCGGCCCTGGCGGCACTCGGCCGTGAAGCCCGCGTCGTCCTTCACGTCGTTGTAGACGCCGTCCAGGATCGTCTTGCCGTGTGCGCGCGCGGCGAGCACGCACTGGGCCAGCGAATGAACCAGCGAGGTGCGCTCGGGCGTGTGCAGCGCGCGCAGTTCGCTGAGCAGGTCGTTAGTGCCCATGACGAACGTGGTCAGCCGCGGCGTAGCGGAGGCGATCTGCTCGATCTGCAGGATCGCGTCCGGTGTCTCGATCATCGCCCAGATCGCGGTCGACTCGTCCGCGCTCGCGTTCATCAGCGCGCTCTCGACGCGCAGCACGTCCTGCGCCGAGTTCACCTTCGGCACGACGACGGCGGCCGGGCGCGCAGCTGCTGCCGCGGCGACGTCCGCGTCGTGCCATTCGGTGTCCAGCGCGTTCACGCGGATAGTCACGACACGTCTGCCGTACTCACCGGAGCGGGCGGCGTCGCAAACCTGTTCCCTTGCCTGCGCCTTGGCGTCGGGCGCGACCGCGTCCTCGAGGTCGAGAATCAGGCCGTCGGCAGGAATCGCCTTCGCCTTCTCCAGAGCGCGCGCGTTGGATCCGGGCATGTAGAGGACGGACCGCAGCGGCCGCAGTGCCGGCTCACTCATCGGCGGAACCCGCGTACGCGGCGGCCAGTTCGGGGTCGGTGGCGGCGAGTGCCTCGGCGAGGTCGACGACCACCTTGCACTGCTTGTAGGTCGCGTCGTCCTGCATCTTGCCGTCGATCATCACCGCGCCGGTGCCGTCGCCCATAGCCTCGATGACGCGGCGGGCCCAGCGCACGTCGGCCGGAGCCGGGCTGAACACCCGCTTGGCGATCTCGATCTGCTTCGGGTGCAGGCTCCACGCGCCGACGCAGCCGAGCAGGAATGCGTTGCGGAACTGGTCCTCGCACGCCACGACGTCGGCGATGTCCCCGAACGGCCCCCAGTACGGCAGGATCCCGGCCGCCGCGCAGGCGTCGACCATGCGCGCCACCGTGTAGTGCCAGAGGTCCTGCTGGAAGGTCGGCCGGTTGCCGTAAATGTCGCCGGAGGATGGGGGTCCCCCCGGCAGTGAGGGCGTAGCCGCCGGGGGAGGGTCGGTGCGGACGAGGTAGTCGGGGTGCCCGCCGCCGACGCGGGTCGTCTTCATGCGACGGCTGGCGGCGAGGTCGGCCGGGCCGAGCGAAATGCCCTGCATGCGAGGGCTGGCCAGCGCGATCTCGTCCACGTTCGCGACGCCGGACGCCGTCTCCAGGATCGCGTGTACCAGGATCGGCCGCTCCAGGTTCGCCTTGGCCTCGAGCTGGGCCAGGATCCGGTCGACGTAGTGGATGTCCGCGACCGACTCCACCTTGGGCACCATCACCACGTCGAGCTTGTGCCCGATCTGCGGGATCAGGGTGGTCAGGTCGTCCAGGACCCACGGCGAGTCCAGGCTGTTGATGCGCGTCCACAGCTGGGTCGGGCCGAAGTCCGTCGCCTGCGCGATCTGCACCAGCCCGTCGCGCGCGGCCTCCTTGCGGTCGGCCTGGATCGCGTCCTCCAGGTTGCCCAGCAGCACGTCCACCTTGCCGACCAGGTCGGGAACCTTGGCGGCCATGCGCTCGTTGCCCGGATCAAAGAAGTGGATCATCCGAGAGGGACGGAACGGGATCTCGTGGACGGGCGCGGGTGCTCCGAGGGCGAGGGGGCGGAAGAAGGCTTTCGGGTTGCGCATGACTCTCCATCTCCGGTCGTCGGCCAACCTCAAGGCTGGAACACGCTACCCATTTCCGCGGCCTGGCGGCGACCGGCTGGGAGCGGAAACACACCGGCCGGATCAGGTGTTGCCGACGGTCCTGGTGGACGACGGCGTCGGGGCGGGCGTGCGCAGACTGGGGCGCTCGGCGGACGGGATCGCCGTGAGCGCGAAGTACAGGACGACGCCGATCAGGAACACGGCCAGGATCACGGACTTGATCCGGTCGGCGCGGGTCTCGGACTTCGGCACGTCCGAAGCCTAGGGCCGGGATACCCCCGCTCGCTGCAGCTGCCCCTGGTTTCGCGGAAGATCGTGGCGTGAGGATCACCGCGCACCGCCGGCTGGCGGACCGGCTGCGGCGCGCCCGCGCGCGGGTGCGTGCGCTGCCCGGCGGGACGATGGCGGTTCGGGTCGTGGTGACCGTGGCCGGCGTCGCGGTGATCGGTATCGGCGTCGTGCTGCTGCCGCTGCCCGGCCCGGGCTGGTTGATCATCTTCGCGGGGCTGGGCCTGCTGGCGACGGAGTACCCGTGGGCGGCGCGGCTGTTGCGGCGCACCCGCGCGTACGTCGAGGCCTGGACGCGTTGGGCGCTGCGCCAGCCGCCGCTCATCCGCGTGCTGGTTGCGATCGGCGGCCTGCTGTTCGTGGGCGCGATTCTCGTCGCGTGCTGGTGGCTGCTGCTGTGATCGCGGGGCGTCGCGCCGTGTAGTCTGACTGCGGCTCGGCGCGTTCCGGACGCGGCGGGCCCGAGTCGGCGCGCTCCGCGGAACGCGCGACGGGCGATTAGCTCAGCGGGAGAGCACTGCCTTCACACGGCAGGGGTCACTGGTTCGATCCCAGTATCGCCCACATTACGGCGTGTCCGATAAACGTTGAGACAGAGCCACTTGGCGTAAAGATCAACATCTGCGATGCAACCTCTATGCATCTCACGACCAGCCGGAATGATCTTGCTCGGGATCGGGACGGCGCTGTGCGGCCCCAGCCGATCTCGCAGAAGATCTCGTCAAATCCCGCTCCGTGCCGCACACTGGAGGACATGACCGCCGCAGTGCCCGTCGTCGACAAGTACGGTGAGATCCTCGCCGAGATCCTCGGCCATGCCGGCGCGCAAGCCACCGTTCGCAGCTCGGAGGGCGTTCGCCGGTCGGATGGCGTCGTCGTTCATGTCGTCGTTGAGGTCCCGGACCTGAGCGACTGGGCGCTGCGATACGCCGTGCTGGAGGCTGCCGGGCAGATCGAGTCGGAGTACGGCGCTACGGTGATTCCGCTGTTCCGAGAGGCCGTGGCCTAGGCTCTGCGTGTGCCAGACGACGCCACTCATCTCACACGCGCCGAGCAGGCGTTCGATGAGGCGGAGTCGATGCGGTCCACGTCCCGGTGGCGCTGGGCTTCCGTGGCCTACTTCTACGCGGCGATGCACGCCGTGCATTCGGCGTTTCCGTCGATGGTCGACGTGCCGCTGTCCCTCAAGCACCCCGAAGCCCATACGGGTCCGGACGGGACGCTCACGGTCGTCAGGCGTCATCTGCCCGGCGTGTTCGCGCCGTACTTCTCGCTGTTCAGTACGAGCGTCGATGTCCGATACAACGGCTTGGTGGTCGCGCAGGGGTTGATCGAGCAGCACCGGTACACCGACCTGCCTGTGATCGGCGCGTGGGTGTGCAAACATCTTCACGGTCTGAACTGCGCGGGCTGCTGGATGTCCGCGCTCTAGTCCTCCTGCCTGTGGTCCAGATCCTCCCCGTTCTCGGCGACGTACCGCTCCAAGGCAGCCCGCACCACGTCCGCGACCGTCTCACCCCGCCGTTTCGCAGTCGCCAGCGCGGCCTGCCACAGCGCGTCGGGGATGCGTATCGGGCGCTTCGGCGTTCCCCGGCCCGGCATGCGCCGGAGTCTCGCAGCGCCACCACAGGTGGGTATCCACCCGAGGTGGGTACCCACCGCTTACTTTCGGGTAGGTCGCGGGCGGGCCGGATGTTCGGTCCTGCCCTAGCGGGGGCGGTCCGACATCCGGTTCCTGACGCATGGCGGGACCTGCCGCAGATGCCGCCGTGGGCCGTGGGCCGCGCGTACATCCCCGGCATCGGTGGCCGGCGTCAGCATCGCCGCGAGCTCGATCTCTTCATGCTCGGTGAGGGTGCACAACCGGTCCGCGAGCACCTGGCGGGTAACACCCAGGTCCCGGGCTGCGGCCTCGACGTCCTGGGTTCGCAGCGCGGCCCCAACGGGCGCCAGGTCGGGCAGCAGCCATCGGGCGGTGGCCTCGACCACCTCCCGTTCGTTGTCATCGCAGAACGAGCCACAGGGACGCCCGAACTCCAGATGGTGCAGTTCATGCGCGAGGGTGCAGCGCTGCTGTACCGGCCCGAGATC
>DASTXN010000192.1:0-6927 GCA_035765515.1 Jatrophihabitantaceae bacterium
ACCAGGTGAACGACGACGACATCGAGATCTACACCGACGAGACGCGCACGACCGTCCGCACGACGCTGCACGAGCTGAGGCAGCAGACCGAGCACCGGCCGGGCGTGCCGCACCGCTCGCTGGCGGACTTCGTCGCGCCGAAGCAGACCGGGCTGGCCGACTACGTCGGCGCGTTCGCCGTCACCGCCGGGCTCGGCTCGACGCAGAAGATCACCGAGTTCAAGTCGGCGCTGGACGACTACAGCGCGATCCTGCTCGAGTCGCTGGCCGACCGGCTCGCCGAGTCGTTCGCCGAGCGGATGCACGAGCGGGTCCGCACCGAGTTCTGGGGCTACCGACCGGACGAGCGGCTCGACAACGACGCCTTGATCAAGGAGCAGTACGTCGGCATCCGTCCCGCGCCCGGTTACCCGGCCTGCCCCGAGCACACCGAGAAGAAGACGATCTGGGAACTGCTCGACGTCCACACCAACACCGGGATAGAGCTGACCGACGCGATGGCGATGTGGCCAGGCGCGTCGGTCAGCGGGTTGTACTTCTCGCATCCGCAGTCGCAGTACTTCGTCGTCGGACGCGTCGGGCGGGACCAGGTGGAGGAGTACGCCAAGCGCAAGGGCTGGACAGTAGCCGTGGCCGAGCGCTGGCTGTCGTCCAACCTCGGCTACCGCTCCGACAACGAGTAGGTTTGTCTCCGCGAGTGGGCACTTAGCTGTCGAGTGGGCAGCTGTACGTGCCCACTCGGCGCGTAGGTGCCCACTCGCGGGACAACGAGGGAGATCATGCTGCAAGCGGTGCTGTTCGACATGGACGGCACGATCGTCGACACCGAGCCGTACTGGATCGCGGCGGAGTACCGCCTGGTCGAGTCCTTCGGCGGGACGTGGAGTGACGAGCACGCGCACGCCCTGGTCGGCAACGCGCTGATCGCCTCGGCCGAGTACTTACGCGAGCACGGTGGCGTGGCGCTTCCGCCGGAGGAGATCGTCGAGCGGCTGCTGGACGAGGTGGTGCGCGCGACCCGGGAGGCCGTGCCGTGGCGGCCCGGCGCCGTTGAACTGCTTGCCGAACTCGGCCGCCGCGCCGTGCCGTGCGCGCTCGTCACGATGTCCTACGACCGGCTCGCGCAGGTCGTCGTCGACCAACTCCCGGCCGGGACGTTCGGCGCGCTCGTCACGGGCGACCAGGTTGCCGACGGCAAGCCCCACCCCGAGGCCTATCTGACTGCGGCCGCCCGGCTCGGCGTCGACCCGCGGCAGTGCGTGGCGATCGAGGACTCGCCGACCGGTGTCGCGTCGGCCGAGGCCGCCGGGTGCACGGTCGTCGCGGTTCCGCACAACGTGCCGATCGAACCGGCGCCCGGGCGGCGGCTCGTGGCGTCGCTGCGGGACGTCTCGGCCGATACGCTCGGCGCGATGGTCACCGAGCAGCCGCAGCGGCTGCGTCCATGACGAACCGGGGCGGCCTCGCCGACGTCCTGGTCAGCGCGAGCGCCCTGCTCGGCGTGCCCGGAACCGAGGATCGGCTGCGCCTCGCGGAGTTGGTCGGTGCGCCGCGCCGGATCTGCGTGCTGCTGATCGACGGGATGGGCTACCACCTGCTGCCGACGGCCGCGCCACACGCCCCGCTGCTCGCGGACGTCCTGGCCGGACGGACCGGAACCCTGAACGAGCTCTCGTGCTCATTCCCGTCCACCACACCGACCAGCCTGGCCACGCTCGGCACTGGGACGCTGCCCGGTGCGCACGGCGTGCTCGGGTTCACCGTGAACGTGCCGGGGACCGACCGCGTGCTGACCCACGTCCGCTGGCGGGACGATCCAGAACCGCGCGACTGGCAGCCGGAGCCGTCGCTGTTCGACCGGGCGGAGGCCGCCGGCACGCGCGTCGCGGTGGTGTCCCGCCCGGAGTTCGCGGGCAGCGGTCTGACCATCGCCGCGTACGGCACGCCGCGCTACGTCGGCGCCGAGCACGCCGACCAGCTCGCCGAGGGGGTGCTGGCCGAGCTCGCCGCGGGACCGGGACTCGTCTACGGCTACCACCCGACACTGGACGCGGTCGCACACGAGTACGGCATCGCCTCGCCGGACTGGGCGCGGGCCGCGTCTGCCGTCGACCGGCTGATCAACCGCATCGTCGACAGCCTGCCCGAGGACGCGGCCCTGTTCGTCACCGCCGATCACGGCGCGCTGGACATCCCGGCTGAGGGCCGGATCGACCTGGACGCAGACCCGCGGCTCACTGACGGTGTGCGCGTGGTCGCAGGCGAGCCGCGGGTGCGGTACCTGCACACCGTCCCAGGCGCGACGCCCGACGTGCTGGCCACCTGGCGCGACGTGCTCGCCGGGAAGGCCCGCGTGCTCGCCCGCGCGGAGGCGGTCGCGGCCGGCCTCTTCGGCCCCGTGCGGGACGAGCATCTGGCCCGGATCGGGGACGTCGTGGTGATCGCCGAGGGGGACACGGTCGTGCTCGCCTCCGCGCACGAGCCGGCGTCGGTGGGCAAGCTGGTTGCCTTCCACGGCGCGCTCACCCCCGCCGAGACCGCGATCCCACTGATCGGCCTCGGCGCGGGCTGACGGCCGGCAGCGTGTCGCGCTCAGTCCGACGCGACCGCCTGGACCGCGCGCCGATCGTCCTGCGCCGCGGCCAGCGCGTCGTGCGGAAACGGCGGCAGCGTCCCGCCCTTGGCCGGGCACAGCGCCTGGTGGTCGCACCAGTCGCACAACCGGCTCGGGTTCGGCCGGAAGTCGCCGGTCTGGGTGGCCCGCGCGATCGCGGCCCAGATCGCCTTCAACGTCCGCTCGAAGCGTTCCAACTCCTCGGCGTCCGGGGCGTAGCTGAGCGTGTCGGTGTCGGCCAGGTACATCAGGCGCAGCTGCCGCGGCACCACCCCGCGGGTGCGCCACAGCACCAGCGCGTAGAACTTCATCTGGAACAGCGCCTTGGCCTCGAACGCCTCGCGCGGTGTCGTCCCGGTCTTGTAGTCGACCACGCGGATGTCACCGGCGGGGGAGACGTCCAGCCGGTCGACGTAGCCGCGCAGCCGCAGCCCGTCCAGGACGATCTCCACCAGCTCCTCGCGCGCCGCCGGTTCAAGGCGGCGCGGATCTTCCAGCTGGAAGTAGTGCTCAACCAGCTCGGCCGCCGAGGCCAGCCACTGCGCAAGCTCGGTGCCGTCGGCGTCGTCGGCGAACAGCTCAGCCGCCTGCGGCTCTTCGGCGAGCACCCGCTCCCAGGCGGACGGGACCAGCGCCTGGGCCGCCTCGAGGGTGCGTTCGGCGGCCGGCAGGTCGAACAGCTGCTCCAGCACGGCGTGCACGACGGTGCCGCGGGTCGCCGCGGGGGACGGCGACTCGGGCAGCCGGTCGATGCACCGGAACCGGTACAGCAGCGGACAGGTCTTGAAGTCCGCCGCTCGCGACGGCGACAGGGACCCGATCACGGCTACCGGCAGCTCCACCTCGGTCATGCCCGTGACGATAGGCCGCGGGTCCGACAATTCCGGCCGCGCGCGCCGGACGTACCCGCGTTCACAGGTAGTGCAGCCGTCCCAGTGGCCAGATGATCACGAAGGCGCGGCCCACGATGTCCGATTCGGGCACCGGACCGAACGCGCGGCTGTCGCTGGAGTCGCATCGGTTGTCGCCCATGACGAAGACCTCGTCCGTGGGCACCGGACCGTACTTCGTCGTCGGCTTCGCCGGGCTCTCACCCAGCGAGGTCATGGGACCGCACTTGGAGTCGACGTAGGGCTCCTGCAACTGCAGACCGTTCACGTACAGCTTTCCCTTGCGGACGGTGAGGATGTCGCCGGGCAGTCCGATCACGCGCTTGATCAGATGCTTCTCGTCCACCTGCCACGTGGACGGACGGTCGAACACGACCACGTCGCCGCGGTGCACGCCGTGCAGCTTGTAGGACAGCTTGTTGACCAGCACGTGGTCGTTGTTGCAACCACTGCAGCCGTGCAGCGTGGGCTCCATCGATGCCGACGGAATGAAGTACGGCGCCGCCACGAACATGCGCACCAGCACCGCCGCGACCACGACGATGCACACGACGACCAGGGTCTGCACCGCTCGGCGCACACCCGGGCGCCGCGGACCGTCCGCTCGCAGCGAGCGCGAGTGGGAGGCGCCGCGGAAGGGCGGCTCGGCGGGAGGGGCCGCCGACACGCCCGGGCGAACGTCCGCGCGCGGCGCCGCCGTCTTGGCCGGGCTGCCGACCGCTGGTGCCACCGCCGGAACCGACTGGCTCGTCTGGACGGACGCCGCAGGCCCGGGACCCGGGCGCGGACGCCGCCGCGGCGGCGAGGCCGGTTCCGGTTCTGGCTCCGGGACGGGCTCTGGTTCCGGGACGGGCTCTGGTTCCGGGACGGGCTCCGGCTCGGGTTCCGGGACAGTCTCAGGCTCCGGGACGGGCTCAGGCTCCGGCTCCGCTTCCGGCGCGAGGGCGGGCTCGACCGGAGCCGCCTGCGCCCCGGCCAGATCCAGCAGTTCGGCCCGGGTCCAGGTCGGCTCGTCCGCCTCCTGCTCGGCGACGCGCCGCGGATCCCGCGAGCCGGTCCCGGGCGCCGTGTCGTGGCCGGCCTCCCGGTCGGGAGCCTGCTCGAACAACCACTCGGCGGCCCGGCGCAACCGTCCGCCGCGGCCGGCGTGCTCCTGCTCGCGTGGTTCGACCGGTGTGCCCTGCTGCGCCGGGCCGACCGGTGCAGCCGGCTGCGCGGGTGCAGACTCGGCCGGCGTCGTGCCGCCGCGGTGCAGCAGCCCGGCGCGCCGGGGAGGCGCCTGCGTTCCGGACAGGTCGGCGCGGAGCCGCCGCAGCACGGTGTGCTCGTTGGACGGACGCGCCGGCCCGGCTGCCTGGGTCCGCTCAGCCGTCGGCGGCTCGGGCGTCGGCACAGTGGGCTCGGACGGCACAGTCGGCTCGGACGGCACAGCCGGCTCGGACGGCGCAGCGGGTTGCGACCGGGTGGGCTCGGACGGCGCAGCGGGTTGCGACCGGGTGGGCTCGCCGGCGCGGCGCAACTGCCAAGGGCGAGCCGGGCTGAGCACACCGGGCCGGTGTTCGGGGTGCGCGGCCGGACGAGCCTGCGGGCGGTCCGGCCGCTCGTCGTCGTCGGCCTGCTGCCCGGCCGCGGGATCGGACTCGGTTTCGGACGCAGCCGCGGGCCCGTCCTGCTCGGCGGCTCCCGCGCGCAGCCACGGACGCACCGGCGTCAGCGGGCGATCAGCCGACCCGGCCGGCCCCGTCGCGCCGGGCGTCGCGGGCCTGCCGTGGCCCGGACGTGGCTCGTCCTTCTCGTTCACCGCCAAAAGGTATCCCGACTCGACTTAGAGTGCCTGCGTAACATCGCCGTGTGAGCGAAAATCGGCCGCAAGTACGCCCGCCGCGAATGCTGTCGGTGGGCCGATTCTTCGGCGTGCCGATCTACTTCGCGCCGTCCTGGCTGCTCATCGCGGCAATTCTGACCTTCTACTACGGCCCCACTATCGGCGACGCGCTCCCGCGCGCGAGCGCCAGCTCTGCCTATCTGCTCGCGCTGCTGTTCGCGGTGCTGTTCGCCGGCTGCGTCCTCGCCCATGAGCTCGGCCACACCGCCGTCAGCCTGCTGCTCGGGCACCCGGTCCGGAGGGTGGTCATCTTCCTGCTCGGCGGCGTGTCCGAGATGGACCGCGACCCGGAGCGCCCCAGGGACGAGTTTCTG
Source organism: Jatrophihabitantaceae bacterium (assembly GCA_035765515.1). Lineage (GTDB taxonomy): Bacteria > Actinomycetota > Actinomycetes > Mycobacteriales > Jatrophihabitantaceae > DASRSS01. Next base: position 5,704 of record DASTXN010000192.1, read on the forward strand.
ATCGCCGCGGCCGGGCCGCTGGTGTCGGCGCTGCTCGGTGGCGCCTCCTGGCTCGTATACGCGAATCTTCAACACGACACGATGCCCGGCGTGGTCGCCCTGCTGCTGACGTGGAGCAACCTGGTGGTCGCGGTGTTCAACCTGCTCCCCGGCCTGCCGCTGGACGGCGGGCGCCTGGTGCGCGCGGGTGTCTGGGGGGCGTCGCACAACCGGCTCACCGGTACCCGGATCGGCGCCTGGTCCGGCCGCGGCGTCGCGATCCTGGTCGCGGTCAGCGGGCTGTTCGTCGACCGCAGCAGCTGGGGATTCACCGCCGGGCTGTTCAGCATCGCGCTGGCCGCATACCTCTGGTTCGGCGCCGGGCAGTCGCTGAAGGTCGCGCAGCTCATGGAGCAGGTGCCCCGGGTGAACCTCGAGGCGCTGCTGCGGCCCGGGCTGCTGGTGCCATCGGACGTGTCCGTCGCCGAGGCACTGCGCCGGGCCTGGACGGGGAACGCGCGCGGCCTGGTCGTGGTGGACGCGACCGATCATCCGCGGGCGATCGTGGACGAGGCCCGCATCGGCGCCGTCCCGCCGGAGCGGCGGCCGTGGACCGCGCTGGACTCCGTCGCCCGGCCGCTGGAGCCCGGCCTGGTACTGAACGTGCGGCTGTCCGGCGAGGACCTGCTGGCGGCCGTTCGGGCGACACCTGCACACGAGTACCTCGTCGTGCACGACGACGGCTCACCCGCCGGCATTCTCGCCACCGCCGACCTTGCCGCCGCCCTGAAGGGGACTGCGTGACCATCCCAGCGATTTGCTCGGCAAAAAGCACCTCGCAAATCGCCGGGGACCCCGTATGAGCACAGCGCCCCCGGGAAGCGGCCCGTTCCGCGTGGGGGAGCGCGTCCAGCTCAGCGACCCAAAGGGGCGGCTGCACACCGTCACGTTGGAGGCGGGCAAGCAGTTCCACACCCACCGGGGGGCCATCGAGCACGACGCGCTGATCGGCGCGCCGGAGGGCAGTGTGGTCTCGTCCACGGCCGGCACGCTCTATCTCGCGCTACGCCCGCTGCTCACCGACTTCGTGCTGTCGATGCCGCGCGGCGCCGCCGTGATCTACCCGAAGGACTCAGCGCAGATCGTCGCGATGGGTGACATCTACCCCGGCGCGACGGTCCTGGAGGCCGGTGCCGGCTCAGGTTCGCTGACGTGTGCCCTGCTGCGGGCGGTCGGGCCCACCGG
>DASTXN010000193.1:0-3040 GCA_035765515.1 Jatrophihabitantaceae bacterium
GAACTCCTCCGCGTTGCTCACCGTCGCCGACAGCGAGACCAGCCGGACGTCGGCCGGCAGGTGGATGATCACCTCTTCCCAGACTGCGCCGCGGAACCGGTCGGACAGGTAGTGCACCTCGTCCATCACGACGAAGCCCAGCCCGCGCAACGTCGGCGAGTCGCCGTACAGCATGTTGCGCAGCACTTCGGTGGTCATGACGACGATCGGCGCCTCACCGTTGCGCGAGGTGTCCCCGGTCAGCAGCCCAACCGCGTCTTCGCCGTACCTCGCGACCAGGTCGCCGTACTTCTGGTTGGACAGCGCCTTGATCGGCGTGGTGTAGAAGCACTTGCGGCCGGTGCGCAGCGCAAGGTGCACGGCGTACTCGCCCACCACGGTCTTGCCGGCGCCGGTCGGCGCGGCCACCAGTACGCCTTCATCGGCGTCGAGGGCCGCGCACGCTTCGAGCTGGAACGGGTCGAGCCCGAAGGGGTAGTAGGCGGCGAAGTCCGGGAAATCCGCTGCGAGATCCGGCGCGGCGGTCACCAGTCCAGCGTACGGGGCGCGGCTGGTCGCCCCTGTGATGTCGCTGGGTGGTGTCGCTAATGGGGCTGCACCGCGGTTCGCGTGGGACGGTGGTGTCCGAGCCGTCGGTGGGTCGAGCACTGTTCGTCGCAGGCCCGAGGTTTGAGGCCTACGCCTAGATCGTGCCGCTCACCGGCTGCCGGGCAGGCAGGACGACTGGTGGGATGACGAGCCGCCGACCTCCGGGTCGGTCGAGCACTGATCCATTAGCGCGACGCGGCCTTCCCGCAGGCTCGAAGTGAATGGTCGGGTCGAGGAAGGGACATTGCGGGTGCTGTTCGTCGGTGATGACTGGGCGGAGGCGCATCACGACATCGAGATTCAAGACGAAGCCGGGCGGCGGCTGATCCGCCGCCGGCTGCCGGAAGGGATCGGCGGGATCGGCGAGCTGCATGAGCTGATCGGCCGGTTCGCCGGTGACGACGATGATCCCGGCCAGGTGGTGGTCGGGATTGAAACCGACCGTGGGCCGTGGGTCGCGGCGTTGCTGGCCGCCGGTTATCTGGTTTACGCGATCAACCCGTTGTCGGTCTCGCGGTATCGGGACCGGCATGTCACCTCCGGCGCCAAGAGCGATCCGGGCGATGCGAAGGTGCTGGCCGATCTGGTGCGCACCGACCGGGCCGCGCACCGGCCGATCGCCGGTGACAGCGCGCTGGCGGAGGCCGTGAAGGTGTTGGCTCGCAGCCATCAAAACCTGTGCTGGCTGCGCGGCCGGACCGCGAACACGCTGCGCTCCACACTGCGCGAGTTCTACCCCGCCGCCCTCGAGGCATTCGAGGAGCTGACCAGCGGCGATGCGCTGGCCGTGCTCGAGATCGCGTCAACGCCCGCTGCGGGTCGGCGGCTGTCGGTCTCGAAGATCGCTGTCGCGTTGCGTCGCGGTGGCCGCCGGCGCAACGTCGAGACCCGCGCCGGGCAGATCCAGGCGGCGCTGCGCAACCCGCAGCTCGAACAACCCCTGGTGATCGCGGACGCGTTCGGCGCCTCGGTGCGCGCCTACGTCACCGTGCTGGCCTCCACCGTCGCGCAGATCGCGCAGCTGGCGGAGGCGCTGGAGGCGTCTTTTGGCCGGCACCCGGCCGCTGAGATCGTGCTGTCCCAACCCGGGCTCGGCACCATCCTCGGCGCCCGGGTGCTCGCCGAGTTCGGAGACGACCCGCACCGTTACGCCACCGCGAAAGCCCGCAAGAACTACGCCGGCACCTCACCGATCACCCGGGCCTCCGGCACCCGCCGCGTCGTGCTGGCGCGCTACGCCGTCAACGACCGGCTGCGCGATGCCCTGCACCAGCAAGCCTTCACGGCGTTGAACGTCTCACCCGGCGCCCGCGCCTACTACGACGCACATCGCGCCACCGGCGCCGGCCACCACCAAGCCCTACGAACGGTGTCAAACCGGCTCGTCGGCATCCTGCACGGCTGCCTCCGGCACGGCACCTGCTACGACGAGGCCACCGCCTGGCCCCACCAACAACAAGATGATCAACAAGCAGCCGCTTGACACGTTAGAACCGTGGGATGTCTAGGTGGTGTCGTCGTCGTAGCGGGTGTCGCTGCCGGACTCGCCGTGGCCGCCGACGCTGACCTCCGGCGGCTGATCCAGATCGTCCATCGTGATCGGCGAGGTCTCGTCGTCGGCATACTGCGCGTACTCCGCGCTCAGCGAGCGGCGTTCCTTGCGCTTGTCATGGATGCGGGCGAAGATCACGACGCCCTCGTACAGCAGGCACAGCGGCACGGCCATGGCCAGCATGGTGAACGGATCGGTCGAGGGCGTTGCGGCTCCGGCAAAGACCGTGAGCAGGAAAATCGCCGCTCGGCGCCACTGTCGCAGCCGCTGAGCCGACAGCACGCCCGCGAGGTTGAGCATCACCAGCACGAGCGGGAACTCGAACGAGACGCCGAAGATCGTCAGCATGTGCGCGATGAAGCCGAGGTACTGATCGACCGTCAGCAGCGCCTTGAGGTCCGGGCCGCCGAAGCTGAGCAGGACGTCCAGAGCCGTCGGGAGGATGAGGTACGCGAGCGTCACGCCTGCCGCGAACAGCAGCACGCTGGTGAAGACGAAGCTCAGGCTCCATCGCCGCTCGTTGCGGTGCAGGCCGGGGGTGATGAACGCCCACAGCTGGTAAAGCCAGATCGGCATCGACAGCAGTACGCCGCCGATGATGGCGACCTTGAGCCGGATCGTGAACGCGTCAGTGACTCCGGTGAAGGTCAGCGCGCAGCTTTCGCCGAGCAAGCGGCGATCGGCGGGCAGACCGCAGTACGGGTGCAACAGCGTCTTGAAGATGGGGTGGTACAGCCAGACGCCGACGACGATCGTCATCACCGCGACCGCGAGCATCGACTTGAACAGGCGGGCGCGCAGCTCTTGGAGATGCTCGGTCAGCGTCATGCGGCTGTCTTCGACCGAGCGGTACTCCTTGCCCAGCCGCATCACGCGGGCCAGCGCACGACCGGCCGTCTG
>DASTXN010000194.1:0-8795 GCA_035765515.1 Jatrophihabitantaceae bacterium
CGGTGACGAACCCGGGCTGACAGACTTGCTAACGCTGTCAGGCAGCGAGAGCGAAGTCAGCGCGATTGGAATCGGCGCTTATTGTGTTTGCATCGCTTTTTTTACGAGGTCAGCAATGCGGTCCTCGGCCCGCTTCTCCTGAATCGACGAACGAAGTCGAGACCTTTCACCCCCTGTGCAGTTATCCACCTATCCTAACGCGTCGGCGCCAGCAGGTAGTCCCAGCAACCGGGCACCGTTCGTCCAGCAGACCGCCCGCAGCCAGCCGTCACCGAGCCCGAACCGCTCCAGTGCGTCCAATTGCTCGGCGTATGCGTACGGGATGTTCGGGAAGTCGGTGCCCAGGACAATCCGGTCGCCGATGTCCGCATAGGCGGCGATCACGTCGGACGGAACCGGCGCGAGGGCATTCATGAACGCGGTCCCGACCATGGTCGTGTCCAGGTGCACGTTCGGGTAGCGGCGCACGAGGTCCAGATGCTCGCGGTACTCCGGCGCACCGCAGTGTGCGATCACGGCGGTCAGCCGCGGATGCGCCGCCAGCACGTCGCCGAACGGTCCCGGACCCGTGTGCCGACCGGGAAGGGGGCCGCTGCCGCAGTGCACGACCACCGGCACGCCCGCTTCGGCGAGCATCCCCCAGACGCCGTCCAGCTCCGGGGCGCGCGGGTCGAAATCGCCGACCTGCACGTGCACCTTGAACACCCGCGCGCCGCCGTCGAGCGCAGCGCGGACGTAGCGCGCGGCCGACGGCTCGGCGTAGAACGTCGCCGTGTGCACGCAACCGGGGATGCGTTCGGCGAACTCGGCCGCCCACGCGTTGAGCGACTCGGCCATGCCCGGCTTGTGCGGGTACAGCAGCGACGGGAACGCGCGGACGCCCAGCGCTTGCAGCGTCTGCAGCCGCTCGGGTTCGGGCGTGCGGTAGTGGACGGGCCAGGGCGTCCCGTAGTGCCGCTCGGCATCGTCGAAGAAGCGCCATACCGCGTCCATCACCGGCGTCGGCATGAAATGGACGTGGATGTCGGCCAGGCCGGGCAGCCCCAGCGCCTGCCACCAGCCCGGCACGCCCGCGTCGTCCAGGGAGCCGGTGCCGTCCAAGACGGTCAGTCCATGCCCTTGTTGCGGCGGCCGAGCGCGCGGCGCACCTCGCGGTCGGCGTCGCGCTTGGCCAGGTCCTGGCGCTTGTCGTAGGAGCGCTTGCCTCGCGCCAGCGCCAGCTCGACCTTGACCTTCCCCTCGGAGAAGTAGATCGAGAGCGGAACCAGGGTGAGGCCGCTCTCCTTGGTCTTGCCGATCAGGCGCAGGATCTCGGCGCGGTGCAGCAGCAGCTTGCGGGTGCGGCGGGGCTCGTGGTTCGTCCAGCTGCCGTGGGTGTACTCGGGAATGTGCACGTTGCGCAGGAAGATCTCGCCGTCGTCGATGGTCGCGAAGCCGTCGACCAGCGAGGCACGGCCCAGCCGCAGCGATTTGACCTCGGTGCCGGTGAGCACGACGCCGGCCTCGTAGACGTCCTCGATCGAGTAGTCGTGCCGGGCCTTCTTGTTCTGGGCGATGATCTTGCGCCCAGTCTGACGGTTGCTGGACGCCGCAGTAGTGGCGGCCACGACTACAAGCGTACGTACAGGCGCAACGTGAGAAACGCGGTGATGCCGGAGAGCACCACGCCGACGATCAGCCCGCTGCCGCCGGCGACCAGAACGTCGTTGATCCCGAGGTTGGGGATGACCCCGTTCTTGGTCGGGCCCTCGAACACGTTGTCCAGGACGAAGTACTTGCCCACCCAGATCAGCGCGATCGAGATGACGCCGCCGACCGCCGCAGCGATCACCGCCTCGAGCATGAACGGCAACTCGGTCATCCACCTGGACGCGCCGACCAGCCGCATGATGGACGTCTCGTTCTTGCGTTGTGCTGCGGCCACCTGGATCGTGTTCGCGATCAACAGGATGGAGGCGAGCAGCACCACCAGCGCGACGACGATCGAGAACCACCGCGCGCTGTCGATGATGTTCAGCAGCGTGTTGATCGTGTCGATCTGGTTGTTCACCTGACCGACGCCCGTCGCCGTCGAGTATTTGGCCTGGAACTGCGGATAGTCCTTGCGCAGGTCGACGAGCTTGACCGTGAACGACGCGGGCAGGTCACCGAGGTGCAGGAACTTGCCGGTGCTGCCCTCGAGCTGCTGCTTGCCGCGCTGGTACGCCTCCTGCTCGGAGACGTAGTGGAACGACTTCACCAGCGGGTCCGCGGCGAGTTCCTTCTCCAGCGCCGTGGTCTCGGCCGGCGTCGTCTTGTGCTTGCAGTTCGCGTCACCGGTGTGCACCTGCCCGCACAGGTACACCGAGACGTTGATCTTGTCCTCGTACTTCTGCCGGAATTTGCTGATCTCGGTGTTCGCGAGGATCGCGGCGCCGACGAAGCCGAGCGCGATGGCGGTGCTGAGCACCAGTGCGATCGTCATCGTGGCGTTGCGGCGAATGCCCGCGGCGACCCCGGACATCACGAAATTGGCGCGCATGGCTTCCTAACTGTTCTGGGCTGCGGTGCGCTGGACGCGGCGGCGCTCAGCGGCCCACCCCGTAGACGCCGCGGGATTGGTCGCGGATGACCTTGCCGTACTCGAGTTCGATGACACGCCGGCGCATCGCGTCGACGATGTTGTTGTCGTGGGTGGCCATGACGACGGTGGTACCGGTGCGGTTGATCCGCTCGAGCAGGCTCATGATGCCCTGGCTGGTGTCCGGGTCCAGGTTGCCGGTGGGCTCGTCGGCCAGCAGCACCAGCGGCCGGTTGACGAACGCGCGCGCGATCGCGACCCGCTGCTGCTCGCCGCCGGACAGTTCGTTCGGCATGCGCTGCGCCTTGCCCTGCAGCCCGACCAGGTCGAGCACCTCGGGAACCGTCCGCTTGATCGCCTTCGGGGACTTGTTGATCACCTCGAGCGCGAACGCCACGTTCTCGTACACCGTCTTCTTCGGCAGCAGGCGGAAGTCCTGGAACACGCAGCCGATCTTGCGGCGCAGGTCGGGAACCTTGCGCGAGGCCATCCGGTTCAGGTTGCGCCCGTTCACCAGGACCAGCCCGGTGTCGGACGTCTCCTCCCGCAACAGCAGGCGCAGTACGGTCGTCTTGCCCGATCCGGACTGGCCGATGAGGAAGACGAACTCGCTCTTCTCGATCTCGAACGAGACCCCGTCGAGTGCGGGACGGGCGCCGGCCGGGTAGACCTTGGACACGTTCTCAAGCCGGATCACAACGAGGCAGTTTACCGAACAGTTACCTTCGCGGCCGCCAGCGAAGGGGCGCGGCGCGGACGATCACTCAGCGCCGACTCACCCGTGCCCGCGCTGTGGACGCGGCCCTGACCGTCCGCCTGATCGACATATCTCGGTCGGCAGCGGTTGCTAACGTTCACGCTCGTGACATCCCCCACGCCGCGGGGCGAGGTCGACACCCTGACCAGGAATCCCGCGGACCTCCTTATCCAGGCGCACGGGCTGACCAAGACCTTCGGGAAGTTCACGGCCGTCGACGGCATCGACTTCGCGGTACCCCGCGGCGAGGCGTTCGGTTTCCTCGGCCCCAACGGTGCCGGCAAGAGCTCCACCATGCGCATGATCGCGTGCGTCGCGCCGATCACGTCCGGTTCGCTGCAGATCCTGGGCATGGATCCGGCCACCCAGGGCCCGGCGATCCGCGGCCGGCTGGGCGTCGTCCCGCAGCAGGACACCTTGGACCTCGAGCTCACCGTCCGCGAGAACCTGTACATCTACGGCCGGTATTTCGGCCTGTCGCGGTCCGTGCTGCGCGGCAAGGTGGAGGAGCTGATGGACTTCGCGCAGCTGTCCGACCGGGCGGACGCGAAGGTCGAGCCGCTGTCCGGCGGCATGAAGCGGCGGCTGACGATCGCCCGTTCGCTGATCAACGACCCGGAGATCCTGCTGCTGGACGAGCCCACGACCGGACTCGACCCGCAGGCCCGGCACGTGCTCTGGGACCGGCTGTACCGGCTCAAGCAGCAGGGCGTCACGCTCGTGCTCACCACGCACTACATGGACGAGGCCGAGCAGCTGTGCGACCGGCTCGTCGTGATGGACGGGGGCCGGATCGTGGCGGAGGGCTCGCCGCAGCAGCTGATCGCGGAGCACTCCACGCGCGAGGTCGCCGAGCTGCGCTTCGCGCCGGGTGAGAACGCGGCCGCGGCCGAGCAGATCAGCACCCTGCTGGACTCGGCGTCCGAGCGGGCCGAGGTGCTGCCCGACCGGGTGCTCCTCTACGTCGCGGACGGCGAGCGCATGCTGGCGCGGGCGCATGAGCAGGGCCTCGCGCCCATCTCGAGCCTGGTGCGCCGCAGCAGCCTGGAGGACGTCTTCCTGCGCCTCACCGGCCGATCGCTGGTCGACTGATGTCGTCAACAACCGCGCCGGCAGCCGCGGCGCGGCCGCGCATTCGCGCGTCGCGCTGGCAGGTGGTGGAGTACCAGCTCTACGTCGGGCGGCGGATCTGGCGCAGCATGTTCGTGGTCGGCATCGGCACGCCGCTGGCGTACGTGCTCGCGCTCGGCGTCGGGCTCGGCGCGGTGGTCGACGATCACGGCAACGCGCTCGGCGTGCCCTACATCGTCTATGTGGCGCCGGCGTTCCTGACCGCGGCCGCGCTGCAGATCGCGGCAGCCGACGCGGCGTTCCCGATCATGGCCGGGTTCAAGTGGGTGCGCACGTTCCACGGCATGGCCGCCACTCCCCTGACCGCGACGCAGATCTGCGACGGCCAACTGCTGTGGGTGGCGTTGCGGATCTTCGTCAACTCCGCCGTGTACCTGGCGATCATGGCCGCTTTCGGAGGCACCGAGCGCTGGTGGGTGCTGCTGACGATTCCGGTTGCCACGCTCACCGCGATGGCGTTCGCCGCGCCGATCGCCGCGCTGGCCGCCACCCTGGAGAACGAGGGCAACGCGTTCAACATGGTGTTCCGGTTCATCGTGACGCCGATGTACCTGTTCAGCGGGACGTTCTATCCGATCAGCCAGTTGCCGCAGTGGGGGCAGGACCTCGCGTACGTCTCGCCGCTGTGGCACGGCACGGTACTCGCGCGCGGCGCGGCGATCGGCCACCTCGGCGCGCTGCCCGCGCTGGGGCACATCGCCTACCTGCTCGCCTGGCTGGTGGCTGGGCTGGTCGTGGCGCGCTGGCGTTTTGCCGTCCGGATCAGCAAATGAGCACGACCGTAGCGAGCGAGCCGCGGGCCTCGCTCACGTTCCGCGTGATCCCGCCGGGCATGTACTCCGGCCGCGGGCACGTCGTGCTCGAGCGCGCGTTCAAGGTGTACCGGCGCGGCTGGATGCTGATCTTCTCCGGCTTCTTCGAACCGCTGTTCTACCTGTTCTCGTTCGGCACCGGGCTGCACAGCCTGGTCGGCACGGTGATCGGTCCGGGCGGCCACGAGGTCAAGTACACGGTGTTCATCGCGCCCGCACTGCTCGCCTCGTCCGCCATGAACGGCGCGATCTACGACTCGACGATAAACGTCTTCTTCAAGATGAAGTACGGCAAGATCTACGACGGCATGCTGGCCACGTCCCTCGGACCGATGGACGTGGCGATGGGCGAGATCAGTTGGGCGCTGATCCGGGGCGGCCTGTACTCGACCGGGTTCCTGGTCGTCATGGTCGTGATGGGCCTGGCCGGGTCCTGGTGGGCGGCCGCCATGCTGCCGGCCGCGCTGTTGATCGCGTTCGCGTTCGGAGCGCTGGGCATGGCGGTCACCACGTACATGCGCACGATTCAGGACATGGACATGATCCAGGTAGTGGTGCTGCCGATGTTCCTGTTCAGCGGCACGTTCTACGGGATCGGCGTCTACCCGCGCTGGCTGCAGATCGTGATCGAGTGCCTGCCGCTGAACCAGGGCATCGAGCTGCTGCGCGGGTTGAACGCGGGGGTGCTGAGCGCGTCCATGATCGGCAACGTCGCGTACTTCGTGGTGATGGCGGCCGTCGGCCTGACGATCACCGCCCGCCGCCTGGACAAGCTGCTACTGCGCTGACTTACTGGGCTGACTTGCGCCAGCGGATGCCTGCCTCGATGAAGCCGTCGATGTCGCCGTCCAGCACGCCCTGCGGATTGCCGACCTCGAACTCGGTGCGCAGGTCCTTGACCATCTGGTACGGGTGCAGCACGTAACTGCGCATCTGGTTGCCCCAGCTGTTGCCGCTGTCCTTGAGCGCGTCCATGGCGGCCTGCTCCTGCTGCCGGCGCAGCTCGAGCAGCTTGGCCTGCAGGACGTTCATGGCGGACGCGCGGTTCTGGATCTGGCTGCGCTCGTTCTGGCAGCTGACCACGATGCCGGTGGGCAGGTGGGTGATGCGCACGGCGGAGTCGGTGGTGTTGACGCCCTGACCGCCCGGGCCCGAGGAGCGGTATACGTCCACGCGGATCTCGTCGTCGGGGATCTCGACGTGGTCGGACTGCTCGACGACCGGCAGCACCTCGACGCCGGCGAAGGACGTCTGCCGGCGGCCCTGGTTGTCGAACGGGCTGATGCGCACCAGCCGGTGCGTGCCCTGCTCGACGGACAACGTCCCGTAGGCGTAGGGCGCCTTGACCTGGAAGGTGGCCGACTTGATGCCGGCCTCCTCGGCGTAGGACGTATCCAGCACCTCGGTCGCGTAGTGGTGACGCTCGGCCCAGCGCAGGTACATGCGCAGCAGCATCTCTGCGAAGTCGGCGGCGTCGACGCCACCGGCCTCGGAACGGATCGTCACCAGCGCCTCGCGGGCGTCGTAGGGGCCGGACAGCAGCGTGCGCACCTCGAGCTCGTCGATGGACTTGCGCAGCCCGGCGGCCTCCGCCTCGGCCTCGGTGCGGGAGTCGGCGTCGTCCATCTCCTCGGCCATGTCCCAGAGCACCTGGGCGTCGTCGACGCGGCGGCGCAGTTCCTCGACGCGGCGGATCTCGCCCTGTGCGTACGACAGCCGGGACGTCACCTGCTGGGCGTGCTCGACGTCGTCCCACAGGTCGGGCGCGGCGGCCTGCTGCTCGAGATCGGCGGCCTCGCGGCGCAGCTTGTCGAGGTCGAGGACCTTCTCGATGCTCGCAAGCGTCGCGGAAAGCTCTTTGAGTTCGGCGGGGACGTCCACAACGCTCCAGATTACGCGAGCCGCAGCGACTGCCGCGCCACAGCGGCTCGCCGGGATCCCGCTGGGGGGACCTGCACTCACGCAGCTTTGCTCTGCACGGTGACACCGGGCAACTGCACGCCCTCACCGGGCAGAGCAAAGTTCGGGCACGACACGATCCGGCACCGTCGACGCTCAGCATGCGACGGCCCAGGCCCGGCGCGCGGGCCACGTCCGGCTGAGCCGCTAACCCGACAGCGGCGATCGCGCCGAGGAGTGCACGGTGTGCCGCACGCCCGACCCCTTGCCGAACATCGCGCCGAACGCGATCTTGCTCGTCTCCGTGCAGGTGAGCAGCACCGTGGTCGAGTCCGGCGACAGTGCCGCGTCCGCGTGCACGTCCGCGCGGTCGCTGTCGCGGGACAGGTAGCGCGCCACCGCGTCCTCGACGCCGTCGAAGGCCAACTCCGCGCCAGATCCCAGCGACGCGCCGCGATCGAGACGCGCAGCGGCCGCTGCAGCAGCGGATGCTGCGCCGTCGCAGACGTCCTGCAGCCCGCGCTGTTGCACGAACGCATCGGCCGCAGCTACCGATCCGCCGATCATCAGCAGCGCGACCAGAAAGAAGCCGAGAATAAGCGGGATCGTCGACCCGGTGTCGGAACGGCCGCCGCGGACGGCGCGACCCAGGGCGCGGCGGATCGTCATGGCCCGGCCGCCCGGAAGTCGTCGATGTGCACGACGTACCGACCCACCGTGGTGATGCCGTGGCCCTGGAGCACGGACGGCACGGCCGGCACGTCCACGTGCCTGCTCACGCACACGGCGAACGTCGCACCCGGAGCCAGTTTCGGCTCGACGGATCCAGCATCGCAGCCGGCGTCCGCCGCGACGAAACGCACCGTCGCGTCGTCGGGCAAGCCCTGGTCGTCCAGCGCGATCCGCACCGCCGCGCGCGTGCGGATCGCGGCGTCGGCAGCGGTGTCGCTGGTGGCGAAGGCGCGGCCGGCCTCGCGCGCCGCCTGGGTGACCGCCAGCCGGCTGTTCTGCACGGAAGCCACCGCGACGATCAGGTAGACCAGCGGCAGCATCACGATCACGGCGACGAAGACGAATTCGAGAATCGCGTTTCCGCCCTCGTCTACAGCGAGGCGGCGCCGTAGCGCGTCCAGCGCGGTCATGGCGAGTGCTCCATCAGCACCGAGGAGTGCACGTCGATGCCGAGCGGGAGGTCGAACGGCAGCAGCAGCATGTGGGGACGTCCGTGGCAGCGCACCGTGGTGATGGGCAGCCCGGAGGACGCGTCCACGCCAGGCGTGTCGGTGCACGCGATGTCCTGCGCCGCCCGGGCGTTCAGCCCGTCGGTGATCAGCTGGCGCGCCCGCTGCTCTCCGGCCGCGACCGTGCTCGATCCGCCGTCGAGCGTGGCCGCGTAGTGTGCGCCGTCAGCCGCCGCGGACGCGACGATGCTGCGTGCGTAGAACCAGACGGCGACCTGTAGTACCGCGAACAGCAAGACGACGAGCAGCACGGTCAGCAGCACGAATTCGACCACGCCCGAACCGTGGTCGGCGACGACGCGGCGCCGCACTCGTGCCCGGACCATCTACTTGCTGTTGGACACCGAGTTGATCGCGTTCGTGATCGCGTCCTTGATCTCCGGCTCGAACACGCC
>DASTXN010000195.1:0-2332 GCA_035765515.1 Jatrophihabitantaceae bacterium
GCCCGAGCTGTCCTCCGCCGAGTGGCAGCGGGTGCTGGACGGCAACCTCACCGGCGTCTTCGCGTGCACGCAGGCGGCGGCAGCGATCATGGCTGCTTCTGCCAGCGGGGGCGGCTCGATCACGCACATCGCCTCGATCGAGGGCACGCAACCGGCGTTCGGGCACGCGCACTACAACGCGGCCAAGGCGGCGGTGATCATGCACGCGCGGGCAGCCGCGCTGGAGTACGGGCCGCAGGGCATCCGCGTCAACACCGTCTCGCCCGGGTTGATCGCGCGCGTCGGCCTTGAGCAGGACTGGCCCGACGGGGTGGCCCGCTGGCGCGCGGCCGCTCCGCTGGGCCGGCTGGGCACCCCGTCCGACGTCGGCGACGCCTGCGTGTTCCTGGCCTCCCCGCTCGCCCGCTGGATCACCGGTCATGATCTCGTGGTGGACGGCGGGGTCTCCGCGCACCCGACTTGGTGATCCTCGAAAGGTTTCCTCGATGCATAACCGCTGGAAAGACGCCGATCTGGACGAACCGGGCGCGCTGGCCGAGTGCGTCTACGGTTCGCGCCTGCTCGGCGGCGAACCGACGCTCGTGCTGCACGGCGGCGGCAACACGTCGGTGAAGACACGTGCCCGCGACGTCACCGGCGACGAGATCGACGTTCTCCACGTCAAGGGCAGCGGCTGGGACCTCGCCACGATCGAGGCACGCGGCTTCGCGCCGCTGCGGCTGGACCGGCTGCGCGCCGTGCTGCAGGTGCCCGAGCTCTCCGACGCGGCGATGATGAACGAGTTCCGCTGCGCCCTGCTGGATTCGTCCGCGCCGGACCCGTCCGTCGAGGCGCTGCTGCACGCGCATCTGCCGTTCACCGCGGTGCAGCACAGCCACGCCGACGCGATCGTCACGCTGACCAATGTGGCCGACGGCGCGGCGTCTGTCCGCGCGGTGTTCGGTGACGACGTACTGGTCGTGCCCTACTGCATGCCCGGCTTCGACCTCGCCCGGCTGGTCGCGCGCACCTGGGACGAGCAGTACCGGCCGGGCATGGTCGGCATGGTGCTGCTCAACCACGGGTTGTTCACGTTCGGCGACTCGACGCGCCAGGCGTACGACCGGCACATCGAGCTGATCACGCGCGCGGAGTCGTTTCTCGCCGGGCGCGTGGCTGCTGCACCGACCGGGCCGGGACTGCCGCCTGCGACATCGCCGGCGCCTACGCTGCCGGACGTGCCCGCGCTCGAGCTCGCGACGCTGCGCGCGAAGTTCAGCGAACTGGCCGGGCACCCGATGATCGTCACGCGGCACACCGACCCGCGCACGGCCGCTTTCGTGGCGCGTCCGGACCTCGCCTCGCTCGCGACCCGCGGCCCGGCGACGCCCGACCACGTGATCCGCACCAAGCGCGTGCCGATGGTGGGCACCGACCTGGACGGGTTCGCGGCCGACTACCGCGCCTACTTCGACGCGAATTCGGGCCGCCGCGGCGCGCCGCTCACGATGCTGGACGCGGCGCCGCGCGTCGTGCTCGATCCGCGCCTGGGCATGCTCACGATCGGCCGGCGCGGCAAGGATTCGGACATCGCGCGCGACATCTACCTGCACACCATGGACGTGATCGAGGGCGCGGAGTCGCTGGGCGGTTACCAGGCGCTGCCCGCCGAGGACCTGTTCGACGTCGAGTACTGGGAGCTGGAGCAGGCCAAGCTGCGGCTGGCCGGTGCGGCCCCGGCGATGGCCGGCAAGATCGCCTTCGTGACCGGAGCCGCGTCCGGCATCGGGCGTGCCTGCGCGGGCGCGCTGCTGGCCGCGGGCGCGAGCGTGGTCGGCGTCGACCTGAGCGACTCGGTGGCCGACACCTTCAGCGGTCCCGAATGGCTCGGCCTGCAGCTGGACGTGACCGACGCCGACGCGACGGCGACGGCGATCCGTCTCGGCGTCGAGCGTTTCGGCGGCCTGGACGTGCTCGTGGTCGCGGCCGGCATCTTCCCCGCGTCCGCGCCTATCGCGGCGCTGGATGCGGTCGCGTGGCGGCGCACGATGGCGGTGAACGTCGACTCGGTCGCGTCACTGTTCTCGGTCGCGCACCCGCTGCTGGCACTGGCACCGGGAGGGGGACGTGTCGTGGTGATCGCGTCCAAGAACGTGCCCGCGCCCGGTCCTGGAGCCGCGGCGTACTCGGCGTCCAAGGCCGCGCTCACCCAGCTGTCCCGGGTGGCCGCGCTGGAGTGGGCGGGCGACGGGATCCACGTCAACCTGGTGCACCCGGACGCCGTGTTCGACACCGCGCTGTGGACGCCCGAGCTGATCGCCGAGCGCGCGGCGCGGTACGGGATGAGCGTCGA
>DASTXN010000196.1:0-4025 GCA_035765515.1 Jatrophihabitantaceae bacterium
CCGCGAGCTGTGCTGCTCGACGTTCCTCGTCGACTTCGAGCCGGTCAGCGTGCGCATGGCCAAGGATCAGGACCTGCCGCTGAACCCGCTGCGCATCTCCGGCGCGTGCGGACGGCTCATGTGCTGCCTGAAGTACGAGCATCCGCTCTACCAGGACTTCGCCGAGCGCGCGCCCGGGATGGGCGAGCACGTCGAGACCCCCGACGGCGACGGCACAGTCGTCGGGCACAACGTCCCCGGCGAGCAGGTGGTGGTGCGCATGAGCGCGGACGGGCGGCGCAGCCCGTGTGCGCTGGCTGACGTGTGCGCGTCCCGCAAGGCCTACAAAAGCAGGGACTTGGCCCCGTAGTCCGGCAGGTCCTGGGGGTCCCCCCGCCTGCGGGGGAGTGTCACCCGGCTGCGGGGCCAACACCCCGGGGCGGGTAAGTACCGGCGTCCGGGCAGGCTAAACTGTCAGTTCGTGTCGCCAGGCGGCACGCGCCGCCTTAGCTCAGTTGGTAGAGCACCTCACTCGTAATGAGGTTGTCCGGGGTTCGATTCCCCGAGGCGGCTCCGAGACTCGATCTTGTCCGTCCCCGCGCATCTTGGCGAGGACGTATGCCGCAGCGCTCGATCGTGATCACCGGGGCACAACTGCGCCGACAACTGTCGCGCTGATCCACACCCCGCGTCCCACTGTGGGCAGCAAAACGTGCCCAGGTTCTGGTCAGGATGTGGGGAAGTGGATCGTCACTGCTGACCGGGCAGCAGCTGCAGGAACAGCGCCTCGGCGTCGCAGCAGATCGTCCCGTCGGCGCGCTCGATGCGGCCGGTCACCCAGCGCTTGCGACCGTCGAGCCGTTCGCGCGCCGCGACGAAGCGCAACTCCTCGTCCAGCGGAGTGACGCTGCGGTAGTTGACGTGCAGGTAGGCGGTGCGCGCGACGCCCGGTTCGCCGTGGTTGGCGATGCGGCCGAACACGTCGTCGAACAGCAGCGGCTGCGTTCCGCCGTGTGCCGCGCCGTTGCCGCCCAGGTAGTAGCGACCGAACGTGACGCGGCCGCGCAGCGAGGCCCCGTCCTGATCGTCCACCACGTACGGCGGCAGGACCGGCAGGCCGCGTCCGGGCAGTTCGGGGTGCCAGCCGTCCCAGCGCCGCGCCTCCTCGACCTGGTGCGTGTCGAGCGCGTCGGCGGCGTCCCGCAGCGCGGCGGCGAGGCTGCTGGCGACAGGTGGTGGCGGCGCACCGCCCGCGACCCGGTCCTGCAGGGTGCGCAATGCGTCCAGCAGCTCGCGGTACGCGGCGCCACCGCGCGGCGTGGCCACGTCGTGCAGCTGGGCCCAGCGTTCGCGAGAGCTCACGGCGGGTTCGGGCCACGGGGTCAGCGGTTCGTCCGTCGTCACGCCCGGACCCTATGCGTAAGCCCGTGATGATCATGGGCAGACCCCCCGGATTCGGGGGTTGTGGCCATGATCATGACGGACGGGCGCGCCGCATCGGGACGTGCGGGATGCCGTCCTCGACGAACTCGGCGCCATCTCGGACGAAGCCGAATCGCCCGTACCAGTCGGCGAGATGGGCCTGGGCGTCCAGCACGACGTCGACGGATCCGGCGAGCTCGATCGCGCGCGTCATCAGTGCGGCAGCCACGCCGCCACCTCGCGCGGCCGGCGCCGTGACGACGCGACCGATCCGGGCGCAGTCCGGATCACGCAGCAGGCGCAGGGTCGCGATCACCTCGCCGTCGCGCTCGATCCACACCTGGCGCGCGTCCGGTTCGAGGTCGCGCCCGTCCAGGTCGAGGTATACGCAGTCCTGCTCGACGACGAACACCTCGCTACGCAGGGCGAGGATCCGGTACAGGGTGCGGGGGGCGATCTCGTCGACGCCTGCGTCGTGCACGGTGCTCACGGACGGTGAGCCTGCCAGCGCCCGCGTTCGTCGTGTTGACTGGGTGCCATGAGCAGTCTCGAAAAGCCAGTCATCGAATACCCGGGCGGCGAGCCGCCGACTGACCTGAAGATCGAGGACATCGTCGTGGGCGAGGGCGCCGAGGCGAAGGCCGGCGACAACGTCGAGGTGCACTACGTCGGCGTCGAGTTCCGCAGCGGCGAGGAGTTCGACGCGTCGTGGAACCGCGGCGAGTCGATCGAGTTCCCGCTGCGCGGCCTGATCCAGGGCTGGCAGGAGGGCATCCCCGGCATGAAGGTCGGCGGGCGCCGCCAGCTGACCATCCCGCCGGAGAAGGCGTACGGCCCGGCCGGCGCGGGACACCGGCTGTCCGGCAAGACGCTGGTGTTCGTGATCGACCTGCTCGCCGTCCGCTGATTTCGGCCCGCTTTCCCCACGCAGCGACCAAAATCGGCCCCGAAATCTGGTCGGGCCGTGGGGAAAGCGGGCCGGGCGGGCCTGGAATCCGGGCTGGTCTTAGACTTCAGAGGACGGCTCGTGAAAGCGTTCACAAAGTTTCTGGTCCCCGACCACTAGCCATCCGGGAGCGTTCGCGATGACTGCGCCGAGCACTGCGGCCCGCCCCGAGGCCGTGACGCCGGACCGTGCCGAGACCGCCGACGTGATCGTGGTCGGCGCAGGGCCGGCCGGCAGCAGCGCCGCGTACTGGCTCGCGACCGCGGGCCTGGACGTCCTACTGCTGGAGAAGACGTCGTTCCCGCGCGAGAAGGTCTGCGGCGACGGGCTCACCCCGCGCGGCACCCGGGCGCTGTTGGACATGGGCATCGACGTCAGCGAGGACGCCGGCTGGCTGCACAACAAGGGCCTGCGCGTGGTCGGCGGCGGCCAGCGGCTGCACCTGGACTGGCCGGACCTGACCAGCTTCCCGCCGTACGGACTGGTCCGTCCGCGCGCCGACCTCGACGCGCTGCTCGCCACCCAGGCGGTCAAGGCCGGGGCGCGGCTGCACGAGCAGACGACGATCACCGAGCCCGTCCTCGACCGCGCCGGTCGCGTCGTCGGCGTGAGCGGGCGCACCGCCGACAAGCGGCCGGTCACGTTCCGCGCTCCGATCGTGCTCACCTGCGAGGGCGTCAGCGGCAAGCTGGCCCAGGCGCTCGGCGTGCACCGCAACGACAAGCGCCCGCTCGGGGTGGCCGTCCGGCGCTACTACACGAGCCCGAAGACCCACGACGACTACCTCGAGTCGTGGCTCGAACTGTGGGACGGCAAGCCGGACGAATCCAACCTGCTGCCGGGCTACGGCTGGATCTTCGGCATGGGGGACGGGACGGTCAACGCGGGCCTGGGTGTGTTGAACTCCAGCGCCGGCTTCGGCAAGACCGACTACCGGGCGATGCTCACCCGCTGGCTGGACAACACGCCCGAGGAGTGGGGGCTGCGCGAGCAGAACGCGACCTGCCCCACCCGCGGCGCGGCGCTGCCGATGGGCTTCAACCGCACCCCGCACTACCTGCGCGGCCTGCTGCTCGTGGGCGACTCCGGCGGCTCGGTGAACCCCTTCAACGGCGAGGGAATCCCGTACGCAATGGAGTCCGGCAAGTTCGCCGCCGAGGCCGTCGTGCAGGCGCTCGTGCGGGCCGACGGTCCCAGTCGCGAGCGCGCGCTGCAGGCCTACCCGGTGCGCATGCAGCAGGAGTGGGGCGCTTACTACCGCCTCGGCGCGATCTTCGTGAAGCTCATCGGCAACCCGAAGGTGATGCAGGCGTGCACGCGCCACGGCCTGCCGCACCCGGCGCTGATGCGTTTCGTGCTCAAGCTGCTCGCCAACCTCAGCGACCCGCCGAGTAAGGGCGGCGGCGACCTGTCCGACCGTGTCATCGACGTCCTCACCAAGCTCACCCCCGCAGTCCGTTAGGCATGCCTTATCTCAGTTGGTGTCGATCGCACCTACTAGCCTTTGCACCGCGTCACGACGCTGGGCGTGTCGCTATGCGTCAGAAGGGAGAACAGCGCTAGATGCTCGCGCCGTATCTGCCGATCGTGCTCCTGTTCGCCCTGGCACTGGCCTTCGCGACGTTCTCGGTGGTCATCGCCCCGTTCGTCGGTCCGCGCCGGTACAACCGGGCGAAGC
>DASTXN010000197.1:0-12034 GCA_035765515.1 Jatrophihabitantaceae bacterium
GTGCACACCGCGCGCCAGACCGTCTTGGCCTCTTCGCCGCGGGCCAGCGCCTCGTCGACGGTCGCGCCGAGCGCGGACAGCCGGTAGTCCGCGGCGAAGCTGCGCGCGTAGGCAGCGCCGAAGCGCTCCTCCATCCGCGCCCAGAACTCGGTCAATCGCACCCGTCCAGGGTAGGCGGCGCCGAACCGCTCCTCCATCCGGGCCCAGAACTCGGTCAATCGCACGCCGTCCAGCGTAGGCGGTGCGGCCTGCGCACCGTCCGGCGCCACCGGACGGATACTCCCCGGCCGTGACCGGATCGTTCCGGTTGTTGACGGCATCCGGACTCGCCGGGCGACAGCGTGTTCCGGCAGGCTGGCGATCATGAACACAGCGCTTCTCGTCATCGACGTCCAGGAATCGTTCCGCCAGCGTCCGGCCGACTGGCAGGCCCGGACCAACCCGAACGTGGTCGAGCAGGTGGACCGTCTCGTCACCGCCGCACGCACGGCTGGCGATCTCGTGGTGTGGGTACTGCACACCGAGCCCGGTTCGGGCGGCGTGTTCGACCCGGTCAACGGCTTCGTCCACCCGATCGAACCGCTCACCCCGATGGACGGAGAACCCTTGGTGCGCAAGACATCGATCAACGCGTTCACGACCACGAACCTGCACCAGTTGCTGACCGCGGACGGCATCCGCGAGGTTGTCGTGTGCGGCATCCGCACCGAACAGTGCTGCGAGACCACGGCACGGGTGGCCAGCGACCTCGGCTACGCCGTCCGGTTCGTCACCGACGCCACCAGCACGTCGGGCATCGAGGCGGACGGCGCTCTCGCGGCCGTGAGCGGTGCTGAGATCGTGGCGCGCACTGAGAGCGTCCTGGCGGCGCGCGGGTTCGCCACGATCGCGACCACCGACGAGGTGGTGGCCGCCACGGGGGTTCCGGCATGATGACCAGATCATGACCACAGTCGTCTTCTTCCTGGTCCCGCAGCTGCACCTGCTGGATCTCGCGGGCCCCGCCCAGGCGTTCTGCACGGCCGCCGGTCTGGGGCTGGACTATCGCCTCGGCTACGTCGCGGACGGACCGGTGGTCGAGACCGCCCAGGGGCTGCCGGTGCAGGCGAGCACGTCGTGGCCGGAGCTGACCCGGGACGACCTCGTGGTCGTCCCGGGCTGGCGCGGCCGCACGCTCAAGGGCAGCGGCCAGCTCAGCCGGGCCGCCCTGGGTGCGATCGCCGCGCACCACGCCGCGGGCGGGACGGTCGCCAGCGTGTGCGCGGGGGCCGACGCGCTCGGCCGGGCCGGGCTGCTGGACGGACGGCGGTGCACCACCCACCACGCCCACCAGGACGAGCTGGCCGAGCGCTATCCCCGCGCCCACGTGGTGCGCGACGTGCTGTTCACCGAGGACGACCGGGTGGTGACCTCGGCCGGGATCGCGAGCGGGATCGACCTGTCGCTGCACCTGATCGCGTCCCGGCACGGCCCGGCCGCGGCGGCCCGGGTCGCGCGGTCGATGGTCGTGTACGGGCGGCGCAACGGCGACGCGGCGCAGGTCGGGACGATGCTTCGGCACCGCGGCCATCTGCTCGACGCCGTCCATCGGGTCCAGGACCTGATCGACGCCGAGTTCGACCGTCCGCTGCCGCTCGCCGAGCTGGCTGCCGCTGCCGGGGTCAGCGAGCGGACGCTCACCCGCCAATTCCTGCGCGCGACGGGGACGACGCCGCTGCGCTATCAGCAGGCGCTGCGCGTCGAGCGCGCCGAGCAGCTGATCGCGCAGGGCAGCACGGTCGAGTCCGCCGCCCGCGACGTCGGATTCGAGGACGCGCGCATGCTGCGGCGCCTGCGCGCGGTTGCCGGGTGAGCGGCCCGCTGCTGGGCCGGCTAATGCGATTGGCCGCGCTGACAGGATCGACGCCGTGAGCACCCCCGATGCGTGGTACGCGCTCCCGGTCCTGTCCGGCACGCTGATCCGGCTCGAGCCGTTGGCGATCGAGCACGCGCCCGGCTACCTCGCCGCTGCGGGCACCGGTGCGGACGCCGAGGAGGTGTTCCGCTGGCTGTCGCCGCCGTCCGGGTCGCCGCTGCGGCAGCCGGTCACCCTGGCCGACGCCGAGTCGCACATCCTGGACGGGCTGGCGGCCCGCGCACGCGGCCTCCGGTTCCCCTACGCGCAGCTCGATGCGGTGACCGGCGAGGTCGCGGGCACCACGTCCTACTACGAGGTGAACCCAGCGGTGCGGGCGATCGCGATCGGGCACACCTGGCTGGGCAAGCGGTGGTGGCGCACCGGCCACAACACGGAGTCGAAGCTGCTGATGCTCACGCACGCCTTCGAGACGCTCGGCGCGGCCCGCGTGGTCTGGCACACCGACATCTTCAACACCCGCTCGCAGGCAGCCATCGAACGGCTCGGCGCGACCAGGGAGGGCGTGCTGCGCAAGCACCGGATCCGCTGGGACGGAAGCTGGCGGGACACCGTCCAGTACGCGATGACCGACGACGACTGGCCGGCCGCCCGCGACCGCCTGCGCTCCCGGCTCGAGGCCGGTTGACGGATCAGGTTTTCACTGGGTCCGGCCGGTTTCGGCCGTTCCAACCGGCCACGGCGGGTGAAAACGTGATCGACGCGCTGTCGGGGCGGCCAGGCACACTGGACGGGTGACCGGCCCGTCCCCGCGCTTCTCCCCCGCGACCGCGGCATGGTTGGAGGGCGCGTTCGCCGCGCCGACCCCGGCCCAGCTGGGCGCCTGGGAGGCGATCGCCCGCGGCGAGAACACCCTGGTGGTCGCACCGACCGGGTCCGGCAAGACGCTGGCCGCGTTCCTGTCCGCGCTGGACAAGCTGGCCACGGAACCACGTCCGGACGATCTCCAGCGGCGCTGCCGGGTGCTCTACATCAGCCCGCTGAAGGCGCTCGCGGTGGACGTGGAGCGGAACCTGCGCGCGCCGCTGGCCGGCATCCGCCAGGCGGCCGCGCGACTGGGCCTGCCCGAACCGGACGTGACCGTGGCGATGCGTTCTGGTGACACGCCCGCCGACGAGCGTCGCGCTTTCGCCCGGCGTCCCGCGGACATCCTGATAACCACGCCGGAATCGCTGTTCCTGCTGCTCACCTCGGCCGCGCGCGAGTCGCTGCGCGGCGTCGAGACCGTGATCGTCGACGAGGTCCATGCGGTCTGCTCGACCAAGCGTGGCGCGCACCTGGCGCTCAGCCTCGAGCGGTTGGACGCGCTGCTGGCCGCGCCTGCGCAGCGCATCGGGCTGTCCGCGACGGTCCGTCCGGTGGACGAGGTGGCCGTGTTCCTCGGCGGGGGCCGCCCGGTCACGATCGTCCAGCCGCCGAGCGCAAAGACCGTCGAGCTGCAGGTGGTCGTCCCGATCGAGGACATGAGCGCGCTCGGGGAGGTCACCGACGACCTGTCCGGCGCGGCGGCCGGTCCGGAGCGCCGGTCCTCGATCTGGCCGCACGTCGAGGAGCGGGTGCTGGACCTGGTCGAGGCGCACCGCTCGACGATCGTGTTCGCCAACTCCCGGCGGCTGGCCGAGCGGCTCACCGCGCGCCTGAACGAGCTCGCGGCCGAGCGCCGTGGCGAGCTGCGCATGATCGACTCGGTGCCCGCGCAGGTGATGGCGCAGTCCGGGGTCGGCTCCCCCGCGGCGGACATCGGCAGCAGCACGTCCGGCGTGGTCGTCGCGCGAGCCCATCACGGCTCGGTGTCCCGCGAGCAGCGCGCGATCGTCGAGGACGAGCTCAAGTCCGGACGGCTGCCCGCGGTCGTGGCCACGTCCTCGCTCGAACTGGGCATCGACATGGGCGCGGTCGACCTGGTGGTGCAGGTCGAGTCGCCGCCGTCGGTCGCGTCCGGACTGCAGCGGGTGGGACGCGCGGGGCACCAGGTGGGCGCGGCGTCCAAGGGCGTGATCTTCCCGAAGTTCCGCGGCGACCTGCTCGAGTGCGCGGTGGTCGCCGAGCGGATGCGCGCCGGCGCGATCGAGGCGATGCGGTATCCGCGCAACCCGCTGGACGTGCTCGCGCAGCAGATCGTCGCGATGGTCGCGACGGAGCCGATGACCGTCGACGAGGTCGAGGAGCTGGTCCATCGCGCCGCTCCGTTCGCCGGGCTGCCGCGCAGCGCGCTGGAGGCGACGCTGGACATGCTCGCGGGGCGGTACCCGTCCGACGCCTTCGCCGAGCTGCGGCCGCGGCTGAACTGGGACCGGGTGACCGGCGAGCTGACCGCCCGGGCCGGCGCGCAGCGGCTGGCCGTGACCAGCGGCGGCACCATCCCCGACCGCGGGCTGTTCGGCGTCTTCCTCGCCGGGGCCGAAGGACCCGGACGCCGAGTCGGCGAGCTCGACGAGGAGATGGTCTACGAGTCGCGCGTCGGCGACGTGTTCCTGCTCGGGTCGTCGTCCTGGCTGATCCAAGAGATCACGCACGACCGCGTGCTCGTCACGCCGGCACCCGGCCAGGCGGGCCGCATGCCGTTCTGGAAGGGCGACTCCCCCGGCCGCCCGGTCGAGCTGGGCAAGGCGCTCGGCGCGTTCCTGCGCGAGGTCGCGAACTCGACCCCGGTCGCCGCCGCCGAGCGCGCCCGCGCCGCCGGGCTGGACGAGTGGGGCACCGCGAACCTGCTCGCCTACCTGGCCGAGCAGCGCGAGGCGACCGGGCACCTGCCGGACGATGCCACCGTGCTGGTCGAACGGTTCCGCGACGAGCTGGGCGACTGGCGGCTGGTCGTCCACTCACCCTTCGGTGCGCCGGTCAATGCGCCGTGGGCGCTCGCGATCGGCACCCGGCTGCGCGAGCGGTTCGGGCTGGACGTCGCCTCCATGCATTCGGACGACGGCATCGTGTTGCGGCTGCCGGATATCGACGCCGAGCTTCCCGGTGCGGACCTGGTCGTCTTCGACCCGGACGAGATCGCCGCGCTGGTCACGAGCGCGGTCGGCGACTCGGCGCTGTTCGCGTCGCGCTTTCGCGAGTGCGCGGCGCGGGCACTGCTGCTGCCCCGGCGCGATCCGCGCAAGCGCACGCCGCTGTGGCAGCAGCGCCAGCGCGCCAACCAGTTGCTGCAGGTGGCGGCCGAGTACAACGACTTCCCGGTCGTGCTGGAGGCAATGCGCGAGTGCCTGCAGGACGTGTTCGACCTGCCGGGGCTCACGGCGCTGATGCGCGAGATCGCCGGCCGCTCGACTCGGGTGGTCGAGGTCGAGACGCCCGCCGCGTCGCCGTTCGCGCGCTCGCTGCTGTTCGGGTACGTCGGGGCGTTCATCTACGACGGCGACGCGCCGCTGGCCGAGCGGCGGGCACAGGCTCTCTCGCTGGACTCGGCGCTGCTCGCCGAACTGCTCGGCGCCACCGAGCTGCGCGAGTTGCTGGACCCGGACGCACTGGCCGAGGTCGCCGCCGAGGTGGGACGCCTCGCCCCGGCGCGTCACGCGCACGGCACGGACAGCGTGCACGACCTGCTGCGCGGGCTCGGCGACCTGACGACGGACGAGGCGCTCGCCCGGGGCGCGACCGCGCACGACCTGGCCACGCTGGAGGCCGACCGGCGCGCGATCCGGGTGCGGATCGCCGGCGAGCAGCGCTGGCTCGCCATCGAGGATGCCGGTCGGGTGCGCGACGCGCTCGGCACCGCGCTTCCGGTCGGCGTGCCGGAGGTGTTCACCGAGCCGGTGCGCGATCCGCTGGGTGATCTTGTTGCGCGATACGCGCGCACGCACGGACCGTTCCAGGCGGCGGCCATCGCCGAGCGGCTCGGGCTGGGTGTCGCCGTAGTCGTCGGCACGCTGGAGCGGCTGGCCACGGCCGGCCGGGTCGTTCAGGGCGAGTTTTCCCCCGGCGGCGTCGGGCTGGAGTGGTGCGACGCGGAGGTGCTGCGCGCGATCCGGCGCCGGTCGCTGGCCGCGCTGCGCCGCGAGGTCGAGCCGGTGCCACCCGAGGCGCTGGCCCGGTTCGTCCCGGCCTGGCAAGGGATCGGTGCGCGGACCTCGCGCGGCGTGGACGGCGTGTTGCGCGTGGTCGAGCAGCTGGCCGGCGTCCCGCTGCCTGCGAGCGCGCTGGAGACGCTGGTGCTGCCGGCTCGCGTCACGGACTACACGCCGGCGCTGCTGGACGAACTCACGTTGGCCGGCGAGGTCGTCTGGTCGGGTGCAGGGCAGCTGGGCGCACGCGACGGCTGGATCACGCTCGCGCCCGCCGAGCTCGCGCCGCTGTTGCTGCCCGAGCCGGTCGAGTCACCGGGTCCGGTTGCGGCGGCGCTGCTGGACGCCCTGGCCGGCGGCCACGGGCTGTTCTTCCGGGCGCTGGCCGAACAGGCGAACCTGGCTGCAGCGAACGAACCGGTCGAGGACGACACGGTGGCCGGCGCGATCTGGGCGCTGGTCTGGGCCGGCGCACTGACGAACGACACGCTCGCACCGGTGCGTGCGCTGCTCGCACCGGGTACGCGCACCGCGCACTCGCGCCGGCCGCGCACGCCGCGAGCCCGGTACGGCCGCTACGCCGGGCTGGCGCCCACGGGAACGTCGGGGCGTTCGCTCGTCCCGGTGCCATACGGCATGGGCGGGCGTTGGTCGGCCGTGCCCATGCGCGAGACGGATCAGACCCGCCGCGCGCTAGCGGCCGCGGACACGCTGCTGGACCGATACGGCGTGCTCACGCGCGGGTCGGTCACGTCCGAGGGACTGCCCGGCGGGTTCTCCGGCGTGTATCCGGTGCTCAAGGCCGCCGAGGAGTCCGGCAACGCGCGCCGCGGCTACTTCGTCGAGGGCCTCGGCGCCGCGCAGTTCGCGCTGCCCGGCGCCGTGGACCGGCTGCGCGCCCAGGCTGGGGGCACCTCCCGCTTGCGGGGGACGATCGGGCAGGGACGCGAGGCGGCACCCACGCTCGTCCTCGCCGCCACCGACCCGGCCAACCCGTACGGCGCCGCGCTGCCGTGGCCGGTGGCGGCGACGGCCGAGTCGGGGGGACGCGGTCACCAACCGTCGCGCAGGGCCGGTGCGCTCGTCGTCCTCGTGGACGGCCACTGCGTGCTGTTCGTCGAACGCGGCGGGCGGACGGTGCTGTCGTTCTCGGACGACCCGGACGTGCTGCAGCCGGCCGCGGACGCGCTGGCGCTCGCGGTCCGCGACGGCGCACTCGGCAAGCTCGTGGTCGAGCGGGCGGACGGCGTGCCCGTCGTCGCCTCGGCACTGGGCGACGCGCTGACCGCGGCCGGCTTCCGGCCGACCCCGCGCGGGCTGCGGCTGCGGGGCTGACGCACGCATGCCCGAGGGCGACACCGTCTGGCTCACGGCCCGCCGGTTGAACGCGGCGCTGAGTGGCGAGCCGCTGACCGTCTCGGACTTCCGCGTGCCGCAGCTGGCGACGCTCGACCTGCGCGGTGTGCTGGTGACCGAGGTGCTGCCGCGCGGCAAGCACCTGCTGATGCGATTCGGCGACGGACGCACCCTGCACAGCCACCTGAAGATGGACGGCAGCTGGTACGTCTCGCGCGCCGGTCAGCCGCCGCGTGGTCAGCCCGCGCACATGATCCGCGTGCAGCTGGGCAACGCGAAGTGGACGGCGACGGGCTATCGCATCCACGACCTCGCGCTGCTGCCGAGCGAGCGCGAGGACGAGTGGGTGGGGCATCTCGGACCGGACCTGCTCGGACCTGACTGGGATGTATCCGAGGCGGTTCGCCGGCTGGCCGCGCAGCCCGATCGCGCGATCGCCGAGGCGCTGCTCGATCAGCGCAACCTGGCCGGGATCGGGAACCTCTACAAGAACGAGGTGCTGTTCCTCGAAGGCATCGACCCGTGGACGCCGGTCGGCAAGGTCGACGATCTCGGCAGGCTCGTCACGTCCGCCCAGCGGCTGATGTGGGCCAACCGCGAGCATCCCGAGCAGTCGACGACCGGCTTCCTGGCCCGCGGCCGCCAGCACTCCCACCGGCTACGCCCTGATCGGTGGGGGGACCCCCATTGGGTCTACGAGCGCGGCGGTCAGCCGTGCCTGCGCTGCCGCACCCCGATCCGGCGCGCCGAGCAGGGCGAACCGACGCGCGTCCGCAGCACCTACTGGTGCCCCACCTGCCAGTCGTGATCCGTCCCGTACTTGAGATCCGCACGCAAACGCGACGGATCGACGCTGACCTGGGCCGGGTTCGTCGGAGCATCGCTACTCATTCGTCACGCGATCAACCTGACGCGAAACCCTTGCTCGGCGGCGTTGCGCGCAAGCGACGTGTCCAGCGTCCAAACGTGCGTGCCCAGCTGCTGCGCCAGCCGGATGTAGGCCGAGTCGGTGGCGTGCCGACGCCGCAGTGACGTGGTGATCTCGGCGATCGCCGGACCGTCTTCGGCCAGTTCGAAGGCGTGGAGCTCAAGGTCGAGGGCACTCAGATCAGCCCAGATGTCGGGGACGTCGTCTTGCGCGAGCGTGCCATCGAATACCAATCGCGCGAGAACGTTCGCGATCTCGTAGGGCAAGATCGCGGGCGCATGTAGCGCTTCACCGGATTCCACCCAGCTTGCGATGTGCCTCGCCACCGCGTCCTGCCGGTCGTCGGCGACAACGAGCGCGACCAGCACGCACGCGTCGACGACCACACTCACGTCTGTGTGTCGATCGCCTGGCGGGCGTCGTCGACCAGTTGGACCGCATCGCGCGCCGGCCCTTTGCGCGAGCGCTGAACGAGTCGGGCTATCGCGGCGTGGGCATCCAATCGCGCCGCGGAATCTTCGCCGAGGCCGGCATGGACGAGCATGCGCGCCAAGGTGCCCGGAGCGAGCTGGAGCGCAGCCGCCTGCCGCGCCAGGGCGGCGTGGTCCGCCTCGTCGAGCCGGACGGTTATCGCCTTGGTCATGCGAATCAGAGTACCTGCGCTTGCATCGAAACGATGCGAATCGCACCTCGGCTGCCCGCAGCGCCCTTCACCCGTCGTCACGGTTCGTGCGGTGGGTTTCAGCGATGGTGCGGTCCCGTTCGAGCCGTTCCAGGCGGGCGAGCAGGTCGACCTCGGCGCGCAGAGCTCCGTCCAGCGAAGCAGCGCTCTCGCGCAGCAACTGCCTGGTGCGGGCGACGTTATCGGCGGCACCGGACCCGAGCCGCTCCAGCTGCGCGCCGGACGCCTCGACCACACGCAGCTGCGCCGCGAATCCGTCCACCGCGAGCCGGTACGGCGCGGCCGCCACGTCGCCACCATCGGCCGCGGCACCGTCCGCCGCGCGCTGCGCGACGGCTCGGGCATCCGCGATCTGCTGCGCGGCCGCGTCCAGCAACTCCCGCTGATCACGCAGGGCGCGGTCCAGCGTCGCCGCGTCAACGACGGCGACACCGAGGCTCGCCTCGACGGCACGCTGGTCACGACGGATGCGGCTGATCGCGTCGACCAGCCGATCGCGGGCGTCCCCGTCGGGATCGCCGCCATGCCTGCGGAACCAGCGCACCTGTCAGGCGGTGCGGGCGGAGCTGTCGGCCGGTTCGGTAACCGGCGCGGCTGCCGGTCCGTCCGGCAGGCCGACGAGCAGGATCGCGAGGTCCTCGGCGATCGTGGCGGCGTCGGCCGGACTGAGCACGAAGGAGGCCAGCCAGCGCAGCACCAGATCCGTCCCGCCCCGGGACGCACGGCTCAGCGCTGCATCGACACCCTCGCGGGCCAGCTGCCAGCCGCGGGCCGCCGAGTCGATCGTGCCGAGGCGGGTCAGCGTGGCCGGTTCGAGATGGGCAAGCGCACGCAGCAGCGGGTGCTGGCTCAGCGTGTTGGCCGCCGCCGCGAGCGCGTCGGCAAGGGGACGGTCGGTCAGCGCGGCGGCCAGGCCGGCGACCTCGTCCTCCAGCAGCGCGGCGAGGACCGCCTCGCGCGTGCGGAAGTGGTTGTACAGCGTCGCCTTCGCGACGCCGCCCGCCGCGGCCACCTGGGCCATCGTGATCTTGGTGCCGCTGACCTCGACGGCACGGCGGGCGCCGTCCAGCAGGGCGGCGCGGGTGCGCCCCATCGCGTTGCCGGCCCGCGAGCGGGTACCGGCCTCACGAACCGGGGCGGACGACGTCAGCTGCGGCTCGATCGTCGTCGCACGGAACAGCGTGTCGAACAGCGGGTCCTTTCCAGCGGCTGCCATGCCCGCAACGTACAACCGGCCGCCGACAGATTCCGGACACCGCGCAGCGCGGCGTGTCAGGTCGTGACGGTTGGGGCTGGTGCGCCTGCTGGGACGGCGCGGCGGGCGCGCCGGTCAGGCGGCGACGTGCGGGAGCGAGCGGACCTGCGGGCCCGACGAGTCGCTGAGCGGCGCCGTGCTGATCCGTGCCGACCCGGTGCCCGGGATGGAGCCGATGCGGCCGACGTGCGCCAGCTTCTCCTCGCGGCGCAGCGTGGTGCTGACCTCCGCGAACAGCTCGGACAGCTCGACGTCCAGCGCGGAGCAGATCGAGGCCAGCAACTCGGACGACGGCTCCTTCTGGCCGCGCTCGACCTCGGAGAGGTAGCCCAGGCTCACGCGCGCGCTGGCGGAAACCTCGCGCAGGGTGCGGCGCTGGCGCAGGCGCAGGCCACGGAGGGTCTCACCAACCACCTGTCGAAGCACTGCCATCGGTCCACCCCTCCTTTTCGCGCGGTACGCGGACTGCCAACGGTACCGGGCGATCACACCGTAGGGGCGCGAGCGCCCGTCCGTCCGCTGACAGCGAACACAACGCTCGGACCCATGGGGTGATTCCCGCGGCCGCCGGCAGCTCAGACCCCGGTGCGGCCGCGTGACCTGCGGCGCAGCGTGATCGCGCGGTTGACGTAGTCGGCGCCGGTGACCAGCGCGACCACGATCGCGGCGATCATCACGACCCAGGCGGCGTCGCGCAGCCAGCCCCACGGCGGGAGCACGAACAGCCCGATCGCGACCGTCTGCAGCAGCGTCTTGAGCTTGCCGCCGCGGCTGGCCGGCAGGACGCCGTGCCGGATCACCCAGAACCGCAGGCCGGTCACGCCGACCTCGCGCACCAGGATCACGATGGTGACCCACCAGGGCAGCTCGCCCAGGACGGACAGCCCGATGAGCGAGGCGCCGACCAGCGCCTTGTCGGCGATCGGGTCGGCCAGCTTGCCGAATTCGGTGATCAGGCCGCGCCGGCGCGCGATGTCACCGTCGAAACGGTCGGTGAAGCAGGCGACGGTGAAGATCGCGGCGGCGACGAGCCGCCAATCGGTCTGCTTGCCGGTGCCGACGAACAGGGCGACGAGGAACACCGGGACGAGCACGAGGCGGAACACCGTCAGCGCGTTGGCGATGTTCCAGGCCGAGACGGCGTTCGCCGGCGTCGCGATCGGGTCCTCGCTGAGGCCGGCGGCGGGACGTGCTGCTCCCCCGGTCGGCTGCGGCGTCACCACGGCGCGCCGTCGATCCGCGCGATCAGGTCCACGCCCTCGGAACCGGTGACGACCGCGTTGACCAGCTGGCCGCGCGTGAGCCCGCCGTCCGACTCCAGTGTCGTCACCCCGTCGGTGTCCGGGCCCTGGTGCAGTGCCCGGCCGACCAGCTCGTCCCCCGCGGTCTCCACGAGCACCTCGACGCGTTCGCCGACCCGGTCCTCGGCGCGCTGCGCCATCAGCTCCTCGGCCAGCTCGCTGATCCGCGCGACCCGCTCCGCGATCTCGTCGGCGTCCAGCTTGCCGTCGAAGCCCGCCGCGTCCGTCCCGTCCTCGTCGGAGTAGCCGAACACGCCCACGACGTCCAGCCGCGCCTCGACGAGGAAGCGCTCGAGCTCGGCGACGTCGTCCTCGGTCTCGCCGGGGAAGCCGACGATCACGTTGCTGCGCGCCCCAGCGGCCGGGACGAGTGCACGCGCCCGCGCCAGCAGGTCGAGGAACGCCTCGGTCGAGCCGAACCGCTTCATCCGGCGCAGCACCGACGGGCTGGAGTGCTGGAAGGACAGGTCGAAGTACGGAGCGACGCCCGGCGTGGTCGCGAGGACCTCCAGTAGGGACGGACGCAGCTCGGCCGGCTGCAGGTACGCCACCCGGATCCGCTCCACGCCGTCGAGGGCGGCCAGCTCGGG
>DASTXN010000198.1:0-36608 GCA_035765515.1 Jatrophihabitantaceae bacterium
GGCGGAGCTGGCGGGCGGCTTCGGCATCGGCCGCGCGGTGACGCTGCCGCGCCGGATCGAGCAGAGCTTCGGTCGTCAGATAGATGCCCTGCCGGCGGCGACGCGGCTGGTGCTGCTGGTCGCGGCCGCCGAGCCGGTGGGGCAGACGTCGGCGCTGCTGCTCAAGGCGGCGGCGCAGCTGGAGCCGCTGGATGCCCGGCTGGCCAGGGAGACGTACCTGGAGGCATTTCGAGCGGCGTGGTTCACCACTGACTCCTCCGGCGGGGTGACCACACGGGACGTCGCCCTCGCGGCCGCGTCCGCGCCCGCTCCAACCACGACACCGCGACCGGTCGACCTCCTTCTCGACGGCCTGATCGTGCGGTACACCGAGGGTTACGCGGCCGCGGCACCCGTACTGCGTCGCGCGCTGGAGGCGTTCGACGGTGCCGAGCTGGCCGGTGAGGAAGCGTTGCGGTGGCTCTGGTTCGCCTCCGCCACAGCCCTCGACCTGTGCGATGACGCCGCCGCCGACTCCCTCAC
The DNA here is from genome assembly GCA_035765515.1 of Jatrophihabitantaceae bacterium. Lineage (GTDB taxonomy): Bacteria > Actinomycetota > Actinomycetes > Mycobacteriales > Jatrophihabitantaceae > DASRSS01. The sequence continues at coordinate 523 of DASTXN010000198.1, forward strand.
CGGCCGGTTCGTGCAGCTGTCCCGCGAAACAGGAGCGCTGGCCGCCCTTCCGATGGCCCTGTCGACGCGGATCGCGCTGGACGTCCTCGCCGGCGATCTCGACGCCGCGGGCATGCTGATCGAGGAGCTGGACGCGATCGCGGACGGCACGGGCATTCGCACCGTGCCCTACAGCGGGCAGCTGTTCGCCGCCTGGAAGGGCCGCAAGGGCCAGGCCCTCGCCGTGATCTCGGCAAGCTCGGCGGAGGCCGAGCGTCGGGGAGAAGGTCTCGGCGCGATCAGCACCGTACTGTCGCGCGCGGTGCTGTTCAACGGATTGGGACTGTTCGACGATGCGCTCGCCGCCGCTCAGCAGGCCACGGCGTCCGGGCAGGAACTCGGTGTGCTCACCTGGGCGTCGCTGATCGAGCTGGTCACAGCGGCATCGCACAGTGGGCGCAGGGACGTCGCATGCGAGGCCGTGCGGCGCCTCGAGGTGATGACGCAGGCAAGCGGGACGCAGTGGGCCGCGGGGATGCAGTCCCTCTGCCGAGCGATGGTCAGTGCTGACGCGAGCGCCGAAAAGACCTACCTGCAGGCGGTGGAACGGCTGGCCGGCGTCCGGAGCCGCGGACAGCTGGCGCGCGCACACCTGTACTACGGCGAGTGGCTCCGGCGAAAGAATCGCCGAAGCGACGCGCGCGACCAGCTCCGCACGTCGTACGACATGTTCGACGCCATGGGCATGGCGGCGTTCGCGGACACGGCCGCCCGCGAACTGGCCGCCTGCGGCGAGAGCGTCCGCAAGCGTGGCACCGGCAGGCTTGACCAGCTGACCGCGCAGGAGGAACACATCGCCCGCCTGGTGGCGCAGGGACACTCGAACGCAGAGATCGCCACACGACTGTTCATCAGCCCGCGAACCGTCGAATGGCATCTGAGCAAGATCTTCACCAAGCTCGGCATCACCTCGCGTCGGCAGCTGCGACGCTGATACGCCAGCGATGCCGCGTGCCGCGCCAGGGAGGTCACTGACGCGATGCCGACGCGCCGGATCGATCCTGGCCGCATGAGTGCCACCATGAGCCAAACCCCGCAGTGGGACACGGTCTCGCGCATCGACGTGCTGCGCTCCATCGACGAGTACGACCGGCTGGGTGCGCAGGACTTCTTCGCCAAGCACGGTTTCGCGCCGACCCGGACGTACGAGCTGCTCTGGGACGGGCGGTCGTACCCGCCGAAGGCGATCCTGGGCGCGGCACACGAACTTGCGACCGGAAGGCGGCTGGCGCCCGGCGACTTCGAGGGCGGAAAGGCCGGAGCCGTGCGCGTCCTGCGGAAGTTGGGTTTCACGGTGCGCGAGCGTGCCTCGCACGACTGACGGGCGAGGCCGTAGCTCGTAGTGTTCCACCCTGTGAACGAGCATGGCTGATTCCACCGCGGTCACCCCCTGGCGAGGCCGCGCCGCGTGGGCGCGAGCGCAGGCAGCACCGCTGCGGTCCTTCTTGGTGACCGAATCCGGCAGCGCCGGCGTGCTGGTGGCCGCGGTACTGGCCGCGCTCGTGTGGGCGAACATCGACATCTCAAGCTACGAGCGGGTGTGGCACGAGACCCTGTCGCTTCGTCTCGGCAGCGCGCACGTGACGCGTGACCTGCGCACCTGGGTCAACAGCGGGCTGATGACGCTGTTCTTCCTGGTGGTGGGACTGGAAGCCCGGCGCGAGTTCGACCTCGGCGATCTTCGGGAGCGGCGCAGGTTCGTGTTGCCCTGCGTGGCCGGCCTGGTCGGCATGGCCATTCCGGTGGCGATCTATCTCGGCGTGAACGCGGGGCACTCGAGCGCGCACGGTTGGGGCGTGGCCATGTCGAGCGACACCGCGCTTGCACTGGGCCTGCTTGCCATCCTCGGCCGCGAGGTGCCCGATCGCGTGCGGGTTTTCCTGCTGACCGTGTTCGTCGTCGACGACCTCGCGGCACTGGTCGTCATCGCCGTCGCGTACACCAACCACGTCGACGTCATGCACCTGCTCATCGCGATCGCGGTGTTCGTGGTCCTGCTCGCGGCCGCCGTCCGCGGAGTGCGACGCAGGTCGGTGTTCGTCGCGCTCGGGCTGGTGATGTGGGCCGCGCTGCTCGCCAGCGGAGTCGACCCGGTCGTCACCGGCCTCGCGATCGGCCTGTCGGCATCGGCGTACTCACCGCAGCGCGGCGAGCTGGAGGAGGCGACCGTGCTCGTGAAGCTCTTCCGCGAGCAGCCGACGCCGCAGCTCGCGCGTTCGGCCAGCGTGCGGATCACCTCGACGCTGTCACCGAACGAGCGACTGCAGAGCTTCTTCCATCCCTGGACGAGCTACGTGATCGTGCCGTTGTTCGCGCTCGCGAACGCGGGCATCGAGCTCAACGGCAGTTTCCTGCGGCACGCGTACACCGCGCCCATCACGCTCGGCATGCTGATCGGTTACGTGGTCGGCAAACCGGTCGCCGTCGTCGTGAGTTCGTGGGCGGTCACGAAGCTGAGCATGGGCCGAATCCGTCCGTCCGTCGGCTGGGCGGCCGTGCTCGGCAGCGGGACGATCGCCGGTATCGGTTTCACCGTTTCACTGCTGATCGCCGACCGGGTGTTCACCGGCGCGCAGCTGGCCGAAGCCAAGCTGGGCACCATCTCGGCCGCGCTCGTCGCCGCCGTCATCACCTGGATCGTTTACCGGGTCACCGGCACGCTGCCCGCAGCGCGGCGCGCCCGGGCACTTGTGGGCGATCTGCGCGTGATTCAGGATTTGATCCCCGAGGTCGACGTCGAGCGCGATCACATCCGCGGGCCGCTGGACGCGTCGATCACGGTGATCGAGTTCGGCGACTTCGAGTGCCCGTACTGCGGGCAGGCCGAATCGGTGGCCCGCAGCCTGCTCACCGACAGCGACCTGCGGTTCGTCTGGCGCCACCTGCCGCTGCACAGCGTCCATCCGGCTGCGCAGCTGGCGGCAGAAGCGTCGGAGGCCGCCGCGGCACAGGGCCGGTTCTGGGAGATGCACGACTACCTGTTCGAGCACCAGGACCAGCTCGAACCGGCGGACCTGATCCGTTACGCCGCCGAGCTGGGCCTGGACGTAGACCGGTTCCGGGCCGATCTCGAGCGGCACGTCCACCAGACCCGGGTCGCGCAGGACATCGAATCGGCCGACGTCAGCGGCGCCACCGGCACGCCCACCTTCTTCGTCAACGGCCAGCGGCACTACGGGGCCTACGACGTGGAGTCGTTGCGGGCGGCGATCAGTGCCGCACGGACACAAATGCGTGCGGCCGAGGCGACGGCGGGCACGACGCGCTGACCGCTCGCCGTCCGGGCCGGCGCCGGCCGCTCTGTGTCAGAAGTCCTCGCGGTCCAGCCCGGCGGGGCCGTCCAGGTCGGGCACGACGTGCACCGCGGCCTCCTCGGCCGAGGCACCGCCACCGTCCACGCCGACGTCCGCGGCCAGGAAGTCCGAGGTCGCGTCGGCCCTGTCGAGGGAACCGAAGATCAGCCTGCCGGCACGCGCGTCACCGACCTCGTCGTCGATGAGTTCGCCGTCGGTGTCCGAGCTGTCACCCAGACCGTCCCCGTACTCGGCGGCGTCGATGTCCGGTTCCTCGCGCCGCAGCCGGTGCGTCAGGTCCTCGCCGCTGGCCTCCTCGGCAGCGGTCGTGCCCCAGCTGGTGATTCCCCACGGCCGCTCGTTCGGCGAGTACCCGTCCTCCAGGTCCGAACCGAGTTCGTCCTCGTCCAGGCTCTCCTCTGGGGTGAGCCGCTCGGCCTCGATGTAGTCGTCGAGACCGTCGTCGTCGTAGGCCACTGGAGCTCCCTTTCGAATCTGTCCGGACGCCGGCCAGGCGCGCAGGCGGTAACCGCGTCGTCACTCCTAGCGTCATGGTGGCACCGCGGGGATCGATTCGCATCGGGCAAATCCCGGGTCACCCGGCATGCGAACGGGCGCAGCCGGCTCGTACCCGCGCTGCCGACCCAGGGGCCCCCGCCCGGATCCCCGTATCGACACCAGTGGTCCACCCGGGCGCGCCCGCGGGCCCGGGACAGCATGCTGCAAAACGTGACCATCTGCTCGAGCTCGTGGCCGGTCCCGGCCTCGATCGGTGTGCAGGCCCCCCAGCTGCGGCGGCTGGAACGTTCGCGGCTCGATCGCGCGCTGTCGGATGCGTCCGCCGGTCGCTCAGCGGCGGTGCGGATCGTCGGCGCGCCCGGCATCGGCAAGAGCTCGCTGCTGGACTACGCCGTCCGTCAGGCCCGCGGGTTCCGCGTCCTCCGGCTGCGGGCCAGTGCGGCCGAACGCGATCTGCCTTACGCCACGCTGCAGATGCTGTGCTCGGCCGCGGCAACCGAGGTCGACTCGCTGGCGCCCAGCCAGCGCGGCGTGCTCGCACGCGTAGTCGGGGAGGCAGCCGGTCCCGAACCCGACCGGCTCGCAGTCGGCGTCGCGACGGTGGCCTTGATCAGCGCGATGACCAGTTCCCGGCCGTTGTGTCTCGTCATCGACGACGCGCACTGGCTCGACCACGCCTCTCGCCAGGTCGTGGGCTTCGTCGCCGGCCGCATGGCTCGACACTCCCTCGCGCTGCTTCTCGCCGAGCGCGAGCAACCCCGCCGCGCCGACGCGTTGGACGCCGTCCCGCCCATGCTCCTGCGACCGCTGCCGCTGCTCGACGCCTGCTCGCTGCTCACCGCGAACCTGCCCGACTCGATCGACGCGATGGTCGCCGAACGGATCGTCGCCGAAGCGGCCGGCAATCCCCAGGTGATCATCGACTCGGTCTCGGGACTGGCACCCGCGGAGTTCGCCGGTGGCTTCGGGGCAGCGACGTCCGCCCATGCCCGGCGCTGCAAGGACACCCACGACTGTCTTGCGCGGGCCCGGCGCCTCTCGGACGAGGGCAGTCGGCTACTGATCGCGGCCGCCGCCGAGCCGACCGGTGATCCCTCCCTTCTGTGGCGAGCTGCGGACCGGCTCGCAGTTCCGCCGGAGGCGACCCGCGAGGTCGAGGAGAGCGCACTGGTGACATTCGGAACGAGCATTCTGTTCGCGTGCGGCGGCCTACGCCCGACGCTGTACGCAGCGGCCGACCCAGCGGAGCGTCGACGCGTTCACCAGGCTCTTGCCGATGCGAGCTATGCCGATCCGCTCATCCGAACGTGGCACCGGTCGGCAGCAACCACCGGCCTGGACGAGAAACTCGCCGCCGACCTCGAACGCTGGGCGCCCGCCGCCCAGGCACGCGCCGGGATCGGCGCCCGCGCCGCATTCCTGGAGCGGGCAGCCCGGTTCACCGAGGACCCTGCACTGCGCGCACAGCGCGCGCTGCTCGCCGCGACCGCCATGCACGAGGCCGGCGACGCGGACACCGCGCACCGGCTCTTGACGATCGCCGAACTGGGTCCGGCAGATCCCGCCCGCGCTGCGCACGTCATGTGGCGCCGGGCGAAACTGGCCGACGCCTCCCGCCCCGGCGCCGACAGCAGCCGAGCCCTGCTTGCGGCCGCCGAATGCCTGCGACCGGTCTCGGGCGCCTCGGCGCGAGAGGCTCAGCTCGACGCACTGCTCGCCGCGCTGTTTGCCGGACAGGACCGGTTCCGCGCCGACCAGGCCGGCGCGATCACCATCGGGCGCACCATGCTGGCCGAGCACGAATCGGCTCCGGCCCACCCGGTCGACCAACTGCTGTACGGACTGGCGACCCGCGCGGTCCACGGCTACTCGGCGGCCGCGCCGCTGCTGGCCGCCGCGATCGACACCCTCTGTCACGGTGAACTTGACCTCAGAGCGGCCGCCCGGCTCGATCTGGCCGGAGCCGTCGCCGCCGACCTGTGGGACGTCGACGCGTGGACGGTGCTGGCGCGGCGCCGATCGGCACTTGGTGGCTCACCGTCCGAGACTGGTCGCTGCTCCTACCAGGCGTTGGCTGCCCTGCAGCTCGGGGAGTTCGACGCCGCCCAGGCCATACTCACCCGGCAGGCTGCCGGTCTGCCGGCTGGCGGCGACGTGCCGGTGCAGTACCCCGCGCTCCTGCTCGCCGGCTGGACGGGTGAGCATGACCGACTTGATCGCCTGCTCGTGCAGGTAGACCGCGAGTCGGACACGGGCTGCACGGCGGCAGCGCTGTCCGAGGCCGTGCTGAACAACGGCCTCGGCCGATATGGCGCCGCGCTGGGCGCCGCGCGGCGGGCTGCGGCGAGCGGGCAGCTCGCGCTGTCCGGCTGGGCGCTGCTGGAGCTCGTCGAAGCGGCGGTCCGCAGCGGTGATCCGGATGCGGCCGTCGAAGCGGTGGACGCGGCGGGCCGGCTGAACCGGCACTGTGCCGCCGCATCGACAGAGTGGGCGCGGGCCGCCGCAGCGCTCGCGCAGGCTCTGGTGTCCGAACCGGCGGAAGCCGAAGCAGGCTACCTGGACGCCATCGGCTTCCTGACGCGTTGCGGGCTCCGTCCGCAGCTCGCGCGAACGCGCTTGCTCTACGGGGAGTGGTTGCGCCGTCGCAACAGGCGGGTCGACGCCCGGGCTCAGCTTCGCGAGTGCGCAGCGGAGTTCGCGGCCCTCGGGGCTCGCGCGTTCGCCGAGCGGGCAGACAGGGAACTGCTGGCCACCGGTGAGTCGGCGCGCAAACGCACTGTCGGTACCGACCGACAGCTCACCCCGCAGGAGCGGCGCATCGCGTACCTGGCCCGCGACGGGATGAGCAATCCCGAGATCGGCGGCCGGCTTTACCTGAGCGCGCGGACGGTCGAGTACCACCTGCACAAGGTCTACGCCAAGCTCAATATCAGCTCGCGCACGGAGATCCATCTGGCACTCGCGCCCGAGCGCGACGGTCCGGGCCCAGAGCATCCGGCGCAGTTTCAGCCCACCGGCTAGTTCGGCAGGGCGAGCGCGGCCAGGCCCTGGCCGTCGACCCCGAGGACGTCGCCGTGATCGACGAACGCGAGCAACACCGTGTCGCAGCGCGAGCAGCGCAGCACCGTCCCCGCGCCGAGAAAGGCGCGTGCCTCGGCCAGCGGCCTGGCCGAGCCGCAGCCGGCGCAGGTGGCGATCGCGGCCGTCATGTCCTGCCCGAACGCGGTGCTCAGCATTCCGGCGAACGCGTTGCCGTCCAAGTCGCCCATAACCTCTCCCCTAGCCCCGGTACGCCTCGAGCAGGCGCAGCCACACTTCGCTGATCGTCGGGAAGCACGGCACCGCGTGCCACAGCCGGCTGATCGGCACCTCGCCGGCGATGGCGACGGTCGCCGAATGCAGCAGGTCGGTGACGCCGTAGCCCACAAGCGTCAGCCCGAGAATGCGCTCGCTGTCCGCGTCGACGACCATGCGCGCACGCCCCTGATAGCCGTCGGCGTACAGGCGCGCGCCCATCACGGTTGCCTCGATGTCGACGTCGACGGCGCGGACGTTGTGCCCGGCGCGTTCGGCCTGATCGGCCGACAGGCCCACCATCGCAGCCTCCGGATCGGTGAACACGACCTGCGCGACCGCGTGCTTGTCCGCCGTGGCCGAATGCCGGCCCCACATCGAGTCGTCAACCGGCCGCCCCGCCGCGCGCGCGGCAATCGCCTCGCCGGCGATGCGAGCCTGGTACTTGCCCTGATGGGTCAGCAGCGCGCGGTGATTCACGTCGCCGAGCGCGTAGAGCCATCCGGCGTCGACCGCTCGAATCCGCCCGGTGTCGTCCACGTCCAACCACGAACCCGGCGTGAGGCCGACGGTCTCCAGTCCGATGTCGCCGGTGAGCGGGACGCGTCCGATGCCGAACAGCACCTCGTCGGCCTCGACCGTGCTCAAGTCGTCGAGGATGAGCGTGACCGGTCCCTGGCCGCCGGGACGGCGCAGCCCGGTCACGGTGGTGTTGTGGCGCACGTCCACGCCCGCGTCCTTGAGCGCCGCGCCGACCAGCTCACCGGCGAACGGCTCGAACTGCGGCAGCAGCGCGGGCTCGCGGGCCAGCAGGGTGACGGCCGAGCCCAATCCGTGCCACGCCGTCGCCATCTCCACGCCGACCGGGCCGCCGCCGACCACCGCGAGCCTGCGTGGGACCGCGGAGGAATCCGTCGCCTGCCGGTTGGTCCACGGGCGCGCCTCGGCGATCCCGGGCAGGTCCGGCATCGCTGCCGTGCTGCCGGTGCAGATCGCTACCGCGTGCCGGGCAGTGAGCACGACGAGCCGATCGTCCGGCGTGACCACGACGACCCGGCGCTCTCCGTCCAACCGGCCGTGCCCGCGCACCAGCGAGGCGCCCGTCGCCCGTACCCGCTCGACCTCGCTGGCGTCGTCCCAGTCGCCGACGTATCGATTGCGGCGTGCGAAGACGCCGGCGGGGGCGATCCTCCCGGTGATCGCGGCCCGCGCGCCGTCGACGCGTCGCGCATCGGCCAGCGCGATCACCGGCCGCAGCAGGGCCTTGCTGGGCACGCACGCCCAGAAGGAGCACTCGCCGCCGACGAGTTCCTTCTCGACGATCGCGACCGAGAGGCCGCCGGCCCCGGCACGGTCGGCGACGTTCTGCCCGACCGGTCCCGCCCCGATGACGATCACGTCGTACACGGTGTCCGTGGCGTCTGGCTGATCAGACCCGTTCATCGTTCGGACCGCCCATCTGGTTCGGCTGTCGTGGCGTGCGCGTCAAGCGTCGGCGCAGGCGCGGCGAAACGAATCCGTGAACACCCCAGCGGTAGCACCTGGCACCGCCCGGTAACCGATCACGCGGCTCGACCGGCTTCGCGGCGCGACCACAGCAGCGCGGCCTGGACCCGGGACGGCACCGGGCAACTCCCGGAAGCGCTCGCGGCGCCGCAGGTGCAGCGTTCGCAGCACACCCGCGCGCCGGATCGGGACGGCGAACTGCGGCACGGTGCCGGCAGCGGGTGGTGACGAACGTGGAGGCGGACCCGGATGGACGAGCGAATGGGTATGCAGGCAGTCACCGACGGCTCCCCGGTGCGGGCGGCCGACATGGTCACAGCGCTGACGGCGCATCGATTGGTCTTCGAGGACGGCGCCGAGCAGGTGTTCGCGGCGGACGGTACGACCACGTATCGCGAGGGCGGACGCGCCACCGAGGGTGAGTGGTCGATCCTCGGCGACGGCGAGTTCTCCTCGTTCTGGCCACCGGACTACCGCGCCTCGTACGCGTTGCGGTGGAGGGTGGTGGACGGAACGCCGATCGGACTGGTGTTCTCGCAGAGCGCGAGCGGCGAGGAGTTCGTCGCCGCGTTCGGCTGAGCAGGCGTCCCCGCCCGGTGCACGCGCGGGCGTAAGACCGGCGCCCGCGCCGACACCAATAGCTGTGCCGACCGTTGCAGCCCGGCCGGCCCGAAGTCGCCGCTGGCACGGCCGGCGTCCGTCACACCCCACCAGGAGATCCCAGATGCCACTGCTCAAGCCCGGCGACGCTTTTCCCAGCCTCACCGTCAGCCGTTCCGGGGGCGGATCGTTCACCGTCCCGGAACTGTTCGACGGCAAGTTCGGCGTCGTGCTGTTCTACCGAGGCAGCTGGTGCCCGTACTGCAACGCGCAGCTGCGTTCGTTCGAACGGGCACGCGCGCAGCTCGCCGAGGTGGGTGCGGACGTGGTCGCCCTGTCGGTGGACGACGAGGCGACGACGGACGAGCTGGTGGCCAAGCACAAGCTGACCTTCCCGGTCGGCTTCGGCGCCGACGCTCCGGCCGTGTCCGCGGCAACCGGTGCGTTCGTCGACCCCGAGGGCGGTTACCTTCAATCGACCGGCTTCGTACTCGACCCCAGCGGCAAGGTCGTCATCAGCGTGTACTCGTCCGGAGCGATCGGGCGGCTGGTGCCGGAGGACGTCGTCGGCCTGATCCGGTACATCCGCGAGCACAGCTGAACGACGGCGGCTGCGCGGGCCCGTCGCCCCTGGCCCGCGCAGCTCGCTCCCCCACGGCGGTGCGCGACAGCGAAACGGAGATCGGTCGTGACTGACACAGCGGCGGACCTGAACTTCTACTTCGACCCGCTCTGCCCCTTTGCGTGGATGACGAGCAAGTGGGTCAGACGTGTGGCGGCCTTGCGCGAGTATCGCGTCGACTGGCGGTTCATCTCACTGCGGATGATCAACGCATCGGTCGACTACGCGGCGCAGTTCCCGGCGGGCTACGAAGAGGGTCACACGGCCGGGTTGCGGCTGCTGCGCGTGGCGGCGAAGGTCCGTACCGACTTCGGCCGCGACGCCGTCGGGCCGCTCTACGAGGCGATCGGCAGGCGCGCGTTCGAGACGGCGCCGGACGGTTCACATCGCGAGCCGGGCTACCCGGGAACGCGTGACTACCTAGCTCCGATCCTCGCCGAGCTCGACCTGCCCGCAGCGCTCGCGGACTCGCTGGAGGACACCACCGCCGACGCGGAGTTGCGGGCCGAGACCGACGAAGCCCTTGCCCTGACGGGCAAGGACGTCGGCACGCCGATCCTGCACTTCCAGCCGCCGCACGGCGTCGCCTTCTTCGGGCCGGTGATCAGCCGCCTGCCCGACGAGGCCGATGCGCTTCAGCTGTGGGACCACGTGGTCGGGCTCGCGTCCTTTCCGGGCTTCGCCGAGCTGAAGCGCAGCCTGCGGGAGCGTCCCCAGTTGGCGAGCTTCGGCGTCACCGAGGACGAGGTGGGCGTCCAGGAGGACTGGCACGGCGGTAGTCGCCGCCAGCGGAAATAGCCAAGGGCCGGTGCTTCGGGGCACGGCACGCTGGCCCCCGAATCGCTGCCACCTTCAGGATATGGCGCGGGTGGGGGCTTGCGGCAAGGCCCCGGTGGTGCGGCAGACTCGCGGATTCCCACAGGCAGACAGAAGGGTTTCCGGTGTCCACACCGCTCGACGACGGGCCGTTCTTCCACGGCACGATCGCGGACCTGCGTGTAGGTGACCTGCTCACGGCCGGCCGCCGATCGAACTACCGCCCCGAGATCGTGATGAACCACGTCTACTTCACCGCGCGTATCGAGGGCGCCGGCCTCGCCGCGGAGATCGCCGCGGAACTCGTCCCCGGTGCCGCGGTCCCGCGGGTCTACGCGGTGGAGCCGACGGGGCCGTTCGAGAACGACCCGAACGTGACCGACAAGAAGTTTCCAGGCAACCCCACGCGTTCGTACCGCAGTACCGCGCCGCTGCGCATCGTCGACGAGATCACCGGGTGGACGCGGCTGACATCCGACGAACTGCAGATGTGGCGCGAGCGGCTGTCAGCACTGCTCTCGGACGAGCGGGCCGAGATCATCAATTGAGATCCGCACCCGTCATGAGCACCGATCGCGGTGCGGTTACGGACGGAGGACGAGCTTGCCGCCCGGATGGCCGGTGCGTAGCCGCTCCGCTGCCTCGCGGGCCTGCTCGAGCGGGTAGGTGTCCGCCACGGGAACGTGCAGCCGCCCCTCGGCGGCCAGTCGGATGAGATCGGCGCGGACCTTGTCCCGGTAGGCCTTGCTCTCCGGCATCACGCCCCCGATCGCGCGGAAGCCTTCGGCTGCGGCACGCGACTTGGCGGCGATCGTCACGATCCGGTCCCGGTCGGCGACGAGTTTCAGTGAGGCGTCGACGGCCTCGTCCACGCCGACGCAGTCGAGCGCGGCCGCGACACCGTCAGGTGCGGCGTCGCGGATGCGCTGCTCCAGTCCGTCGCCGTACGCAACGGGTGTACCGCCGAAACGCGCAACCTCGTCGAACCGCGATTCGCTGGCGGTACCGATCACATGTGCGCCGAGCAGCGCGGCCTGCTGCAGCACGCTGACACCCACCGCTCCCGAGGCGCCGTGCACCACGATCGTCTCGCCCTTCGCGACCCCGGTGCGGTGCAGCATCTCCGAGGCCGTGGTGCCCGCCAACAGCAGGCCGGCGGCCTGGTCGAAGTCCAGCGACGCCGGTTTGGCGAAGACGTCTTGGGCGGGGACGTTCAGCGCCGACGCCCAACCGCCCGTAATGCGGAAGGCGAGTACCTCGTCGCCGACCGCGCCTCCCCCGGATGCGATCTCCGTGTCCGGGCCGATCGCGGTGATGACCCCGGCGACCTCGTAGCCGACCTGCTTGGGGAAGTCGCCAGGCCCGCCGGTCGCGGTGTGCTTGTAGTCGGCCGGGTTCATGCCCGCGGCGACGACTCGTACGGTTACCTGACCTCGCGCAGGCGGGGGGACGTCGAAGTCGACGAGTTCGAAGGTCTCGATGCCGCCGGGCCGGGTCGCGATCCAGTGTCGGGCCATGACGGTCCGAACGGGCAGAGCCGAGTTGCCATTCCCGACCCGCGCGATCCGGTGCTCAGCTGTGCCATCGGGCGCTGGATCGACGGCCTCCCCGGCACGCACCCGTTGTGGTCGACGCTCAGTCGTCACGGTGGTCGTACTGCGCGCGGGCGTCGGTGATCTCGTCCATGTGGGCGTAGGCCCATTCGCGGATAGCCCGAATGCGCCGGGCCAACCCCAAGCCGAGATCGGTCAGGCTGTACTCGACGCGCGGCGGGACAGCAGCAAACACCTCACGCCGGACGAGGCCGTCCCGCTCCAGCCCGCGCAGGGTCTGCGTGAGCATCTTCTGGCTGACCCCGTCCACGGCACGGCGCAGTTGCTGGAAACGCAACGTCTCGCGTTCGAGCGCATACAGCACCAACAAGCTCCAGCGGTCCCCGATCCGGTTGATCACCTGCCGGGTCGGACAGGCCTCGGCCAGGACGTCGAAACGGCCGTCGCGCGACGCCGTGTGCGAACGCACGGCGTGGGACGCAGCCATGACACCTCCGTAGTCACTTCTAGGTACCTACCGCACAAATTACTGCCTACTTACCGGAAGTGACAACGGACGGGCACGATGGACGCCGGACAGGGCAACCAGAACGGATGGCGACGGGCGATGTGGGCGATGGTCCCGGACGGGAACGGCTCGGTGACACTCACCGAGGTCGCGGAACCGACCTGCGCGGCCGACGAAGTGCTGATCGCGGTGGAGGCGTACTCGCTCAACCGCGGCGAGACGTTTCTGCTCGACTCGCCTCCGTCCGGATGGCGACCCGGAAAGGACGTGGCGGGCGTGATCGTGGCGACCGGCGCAGCGGTGACCGGTCTGCGGGTCGGCGGTCGCGTCGTCGCGCATCCCGAACACTCCGGCTGGGCGCACCTGACCGCGGTGAACGCGGACCGAGTTGCCGCGTTGCCGGATACCGTGCCGTCGGCCGTTGCCGCGGCCCTGCCGCTTGCCGGACTGACCGCCCTCCGACTGCTTCGCGCCGTCGGAGCGTTGCCCGGCCGATCTGTCCTGATCACCGGAGCCTCCGGCGGAGTCGGGCACTACTTCGTCGAACTGGCTGCCGGACTCGGTGCCCGAATCACCGCGTTGTGTTCTTCGGCCGGACGCGGCCGACGTCTGATCGAACTGGGCGCCGAGCGCGTGATCACGAACCTCGACGAGGCACGCGGGCCGTATGACATCGTCGTGGAGAGCGTGGGCGGAGACCTCTTCCCTGCCGCATGGCGGCTGCTGAGCGATCGGGGACTGTTCGTGTGGATGGGCCAGGCCAGCCGCACACCGCCGACGATCGACTTCTTCGACTGGACCGGAGGCGCGAACGCTCAGCTGCGCAAGTTCCTCTACTCCGACAGCGACATCTCTGACGGCGACGACCTCGCCACCCTCGTCCGACTCGTCGCGACCGGCCGGCTGCACCCCGAGATCGGCCTGCTGACCGACTGGACGAACACAGGCGAGGCAATCGCCGAACTACTCGCCCGCCGCATCCGCGGCAACGCCGTGTTGGAGGTAACCCGATGACGAACACCGCACACGACAGCCGAACCGTGCTGCAGGCCTACCTGGACGCGCTGCTCGCCGGCGACCTGGACCGGATCGCCGACAGCTTCGCCGAGGACGCGACCTGGTCGCTGCACGGCACCCTTCCCCTGGCGGGCGTGCGGCGCGGCCGGGCGGCCATCGTCGAATTCCTCGTCAGCGCCGGCTCGCTGTACGCCCCAGGCACGCAGAGCTTCAGCTTCGGCGACATCACCGCAGAGGGCGAGCGGGCCGTGCTCGAGTGGCGGGTCACCGGGGAGGCGGCCGCGACCGGGCTGCCTTACGACAACGAGTACTGCGGAGTGTTCGTCATTCGCGACGGACGGATCGCTGCGGTCCGCGAGTACCTGGACTCGCTGCACGCCGCCGAGACCCTGTTCCCGTCAGCGCGCTGACGCGACCGGACGTCCCACCGATGCCGAAGCTCCGTGTCGCCGTGACCGGAACCCGGGCCGTGCCCGACATCGCAGCGGACGACGTACGACGCGCGATGGCCGGGACCCTCGCGCCGTTCTGCGCACCTGACACCACCTGGCTGCTCGGCGGCGCCGCCGGCATCGACACCCTCGCGCTCACCTGGCTGGCCGAGCGGCCCGACAGCGGACGGATCGTCGTGGCGGTTCCGGTCACGGTGGACGCCCAGCCCCGCGTCGCCGGCGAGGCGATCCGCGCGGCGATGAAGGCACACCGGCTGGCCGAACTGGTCGAGCTGAACCACCCGGACGGGCTGGGCGACGCTGCCTACACGGCTCGCAACCGCTGGCTGGTCGACCGGGCCGACCTGGTTGTCGGCTTCCCGCTCGCGCCGACCGACGACGGCTCGGGAACCTGGGAAACCATGCTGTACGCACGGGCCGGTAGGCGGCCCGTCGTCGTGGCCGCGCTGTCCGAGGCGGACTATCGGTCCGCGTCCGACTGAGCGTGTCGGCGCGCCAGGAACAGGCTGGTGATCGTCGCGACGCCCATGGCCGCGGCACCGACGACGGCGGCCGTCGTATAGGCGCCGTCTTCGGGGAAGAGGTGTCCAGCGCTGGTGCCGGCCGCCAGCACCAGGCCGCCGAGCGCGCTTCCCAGGGAGAATCCGACGCTGCGGACGACCTGGTTGAAGCCCATCGCGCTGGACGTCTCGCTCCTCGGCGTCGCCGCCAGGATGACTCCGGGCATCGCTGCGGAGAAGCTGCCGACGCCGAAGCCGAGGATCGCCATCGCCGCGAAGATCTCCGCCAGGTCCGAGCGGGCGGAGCCGAACAGGACGCACGCGGCCAGGACGACGACGGCACTGGCGGCAAGCAGCGACGGCGCGCCGATCCGTCGGAGCAGCCGGGGCGTCAGCTTGCCGGCGGCGAAACCCAGCGCCGAGAACGGGATGAGAACCAGACCGGCGACGAAGGTGGTGAGCCCGAATCCGTAGCCGGCGCGCTCAGGTGTCTGCGCGTACCGAGTGATGAGCGTCAGCAACAGGTACATGCCGATTCCGCCGACGAACATCGCGATGTTCGCACCGGCAACCGCGGGGTGCCGAAGGGCGCGCAGGTCGACGAGCGGTGCCGCGCTGCGCATCTCGGCGAGGCTCCAGAGGCACAGCAGGAACAACCCAGCGAGAGCAAGGATGACGGCGAGCCCGACGTGCCGCGTCCACAGGCTGGTCTCGCTGGCAAGAAGCAGCACGAGCGACAAACCACCAGCGAGCAGCAACGCGCTCGCGGCGGACACCCGCGCCGCGCGACCGTGGGGTGCGACGGGTATCGCACACCAGGCGGCCACGAACGCGACAGCGCTGACGAACAGTCCGAGCGCATAGGCGGATCGCACTCCGCCGAACTCGGTCAGCAGGCCTGCGAGCGGATAGCCGATACCGATGCCGATCGTGGACGCCACCGACACCAACGCGACGGTGGCCCCGCTGCGCTTGTCCGGAAGGTGATCGCGTGCGACGCCCATCATCAGCGCGGTCAAGCCGAGGCCCACCCCCTGGGCCGCCCGCCCGAGGATCAGTCCGGCGAACGACAGCGGCAAGACGGTGAGCACGCTGCCGGTCACCACCACGGCCAGCGTCACGAGGATCGCGCCGCGCCGGTGTGGGCCGGCCCCCAGTCGACCGAGGACGGGCGTGGTGACCGCGCCGCTCAGGAGCGTGATCGTCAGCGTCCACTGCGCGCTGTCGAGCGAGACGTGGAACGTGGTCGCCACGCTGGTGATGAGCGGCGCCCCCAGACTGCCCACTGCGGCCACGACCAACGCGATGAACACCAACGCGGGGACCAGCAGCTTGGCATCCCACGACGGATCCGGACGCTGCGCCGCCGCGGCGCTTCCCCTACTTGTCAGCGGTCAGCACTCCGCCCTCGCCCCAGCTGTCGGTCGGGGTCTCCTGGATCCAGACCTGCACCAGCTCCGCCGGGATCGCGAGCGTGGTCACGAAGGCCTCCGTGATGTTGCGAATCAGCTCGCGCTTGACCTCGACGGGACGCGGACCTTGCAAGATCGTGACGGTCGGCATGCTGTCATCCTCTGTTCTGGAGTTGGCTACGCGTTCTGGCATCGGCGACGCCGTGCCGTCACCATTCGAACCGTCCAGGCCGCCGCGAGCCAGCCGTGATCCCGACCCGCAGCGATCACCGATCGTGATCGCACGGCCGCATCAGCGCTCGGGCTCGACCCGCGATTGGCCGACGGCGGCGCACGCGCGCAGGAGCGGTGCCACCGTTGCGGTCGTGGCACTCTCGGCGACCGCGAGAAGCGTCGCCATCGACATCGGCGGGTCCGTACGCCGGAAGCTCACGGACGCGTGGCGGATCGACCGCGCGTGAGCCTCGTAGATGACGGTCCAGGTCGGGGGCCCCACCGCGAGCGCGGCCAGCATGTGTTCAAGGCGGCCGGGGTGCTGGGCCAGCGCCGGAGTGAATCCGGCGTCCGCGCACGCACCCAGCACAAGATCGACCAGCGGCGGGTTGGTCCGGCGCTCGACGATCCGCAGCGGCAGGCCGGCGAGGCTGCCCATCGGGACGATCTCGCAGTCAGCCAGCGGATGCGTGGCCGGCAGCGCGACCAGAACCCGGTCCTGCCACACCTCGATCAGCTCCACCCCCGGGGCCGAAGTCACACCCCGGACGAAGGCGGCGTCGAGCTGACCTGCCGCGACCCGCTCGAGCCGAGCGCGGGGCGGGGCCGTAACCAGCTCCGCGTGCACCGGCGGCTGCTGTGCCTGCAGGACGCCGAGCACCGCTTCCAGCCGATCACCGAGGCCGTCGCTGCCACCAAGGCGAACGCGACGTGCTACGTCGCAACCGGAGCGGCTCGCGACGCTACGGCGCGCGCTGTCGAGTGCGGCGAGCACGGCCCGCGCCTCGGGAAGGAACCGAGCACCGGCAGCGGTGAGCTGCACGGTCCTCGGGGTGCGGTCGATGAGCTCGACGCCGAGCTCCCGTTCGAGGCGCGCGAGCTGCTGGCTGACGGCCGGCTGGCCGATCGAGAGCGCGTCCGCCGCCCTGCCGAAGTGCAGGTGTTCAGCCACGGCCACGAAGTACTCGATCTGACGCAGCTCCACGCCTGCATCGTGCCACCGCGGCGCCCGCGCAGATCGCCGGTGTCGCCGCTGACCGCCCCATCCTCGGCACCCGCAACCCACGACGGTTTCAGGGGCATGCCGTCGTCGGTAGCATCGCGATGGGCAAAACAACTGGGCCGGCAGCTGGATCACGGCCCGGCCAGACAGGCGAGCCCCACGACAGAAGCAGGTGGCCGGTGAGCGATATCCGCGCTCGGAACAACGTCCGCGAGTCGGGGCGGCGCGACGGGCAGCCCATCGTCTTCGCGCACGGCTACGGCTGCGACCAGCAGATGTGGCGGCACGTGACGCCCGTCTTCGACCCGGACTACCGGGTGATCGTCTACGACCAGACCGGCTTCGGCGGCTCAGATCCGGCCGCCTGGGATCCGGAGCAGTACGGGACGTTGGCCGCATACGCCGATGACCTGCTCGCCCTGGTTCACGAGCTGGACCTGCGGGACGTGATCTTCGTGGGCCACTCGGTCGCTGCCATGATCGGCGTGCTCGCGGCCGCCGCCGAGCCGGAACGCTTCGCGCACCTGGTACTCGTCGGCCCGTCGGCTCGCTATCTGGACGACACCGCGACGGGTTACGTGGGCGGCTTCAGCGAAGCTGACATCTCCGAACTACTCGTGGCGCTGGACAGCAATCACCTCGGCTGGTCCGCGGCGATGGCGCCGGTGATCATGGGCAACGCCGACCGTCCGGAGCTGGCAGCCGAGCTCACCGCGAGCTTCTGCCGTACCGACCCGCGGGTCGCGTCGGTGTTCGCGCGCGCCACCTTCCTGTCCGACAACCGCGCCGACCTGACGCGGGTGCCGGTGCCCTGTCTCGTCCTGCAGTGCGCGGACGACGCGATCGCCCCGGAGTCGGCCGGCCGCTATGTCCATGATCACCTGCCGGTGAGCCAGTTCGTCGCGCTGCGCGCCACCGGGCACTGCCCGAACCTCAGCGCACCCGACGAGACCGCGTCCGTGATCGCCGACTACCTCCGATCAGATGTGCACGCCGACGGGTGAGCCGCCTGCCGGCCTCGATCCGGAGTGGGACGCAGCCCCGTGCGCGCTGTTGCGCCTGGACGCGTCCGGGCGCGTGGTCGCGGCCAACGCCCACTTCCTCGCCCAGACCGGTCACCTGCCGCACGACGTGCACGGCCGCCTGCTCTGGAGTGACCTGCTCTCGCCCGGCAGCCGCGTCATCTATCAGACCCAGCTGGCCCCGGTGCTCGAGTTGGACGGGCAGCTGCGGGAAGTCCTGATCGAGCTGCGCACATCCGGCGGCGAACGCCTTCCCGTGCTGCTCAACGCGACCAGTGTCCGCGACTCCGACGGCAAGGTTGCCCGCACCAATGTCGCGTTGATGAGCATCCCGGACCGCCGCGCGTACGAGAACGAGCTCCGCCAGGCGCGCGACGAGGCCGAACGTGCGCGCGCGGCCGATCTTCACGCCCGTCATCGGCTGGAGCTGCTGACCCAGGCGAGCACCGCCCTGGCGAGCAGCACCGATGTCAACATCGCACTCGCCCGACTGGCCACCGTGTTGGCAAGCGGCTTCGCCGACTGGTCGATCGTGTACGCCCCGGCGGCCGAGGACACCGACGCGGTCAGCTGGTCGGCCGCGCACATCGATTCGCGGCAGCAGCTCCAGGTCGAGCGGCTCGCCGCGCTGTTGCCCGGTCACGCCCGGACCGTCTCCGCGCTGCGACGCGCGCTCGATCACGGCGAACCGACGCTCATCGCGGACGTAAGCGAGCAGCACCTGCTGGCCTCGACCGGCAGCCCCGAGGTGCTCGCGTCGTACGCGGCGCTGGGGGTGGGAAGCGCGGTGGTCGTGCCGATCATGGCGCGAGGTCTGGACGTCGCGGCGATCATCGCCGTGCGCTCCCCGGCGCGCGTGCGTTTCGACAGCGACGACCTCGCCGACCTGCAGGATCTGGCCTCCCGAGCCGGCATCGTCATCGACAACCTGCGCCGTCAGGCGCGCGAGCACAGCAACTCCGTGGCACTGCAGCAGGCGCTGCTCACGACCGCACCGGAGGCGCCGGGGTTGCAGATCGCCACGCGCTATCTGCCCGCTACCAATGGCAACGAGGTCGGCGGCGATTGGTACGACACCTTCCTGCAGCTGGACGGCGCCCCCGTGTTCGTCATCGGGGACGTCGTCGGTCACGACATCCACGCGGCAGCCGGCATGGGCCAGCTCCGGGGGGTGTTGCGGACCGTCGGTTACCTCGAGTCGGGAACGCCGGCCCAGATCCTCACCCGTGCCGATGCCGCCGCACGCGGGCTGTCCGTCGCGGTGCTTGCCACGGCACTCGTCGCACGTATCGAGACCGGGCCGGACGGCACCGCGACCCTGTGTTGGTCGAACGCCGGCCACCCGCCGCCGGTGCTGATCACTCAGCACGGCGCCCGGCTGCTGGACGCGGCGCCGGATCGGCCGCTCGGGCTGATGCGCAGCCTGGATCGTCCGCGGCACGATCACCGCGTCGCGATCGCTCCCGGCGACACGCTGCTGCTGTACACCGATGGGCTGGTGGAGCGCACCGACGAGGAACTCGATGCCGGCCTGGCAAGGCTGATCGACAGGCTCGCCGGCGCGACGGACGCCGACCTCGACGAGTTCTGCGAACTGGTTCTGAAGGAGCACAGCCCGGCGCTCGGGATCCGCGACGACGTCGCGCTGCTCGCCGTCCGGGTGGACGCGCGGTAGCAGCCGTCGGGATCCGGCGAGCTGATCGTCTCCGGGCTACGCGCCGTCGAGACCCAGCTCGAACCAGACGACCTTGCCTGTCTCGGAACCGACCTGCTCCACGCCCCAGTCCGAGGCGAGGGCATCCACGATGCGCAACCCGCGCCCGCGCACCGCGTACTGGTCCGGTTCGCCGGATGGAGCTTCGGGGCGGCCACTGCCGCCGTCCGAGACGTATACCCCGATTCCGGGCGGTGTCTCGCGCACGCGCAGCATGATCTTCGGCCGGCCGTGCTGGACAGCATTCGTGACCAGCTCGCTGACCAGTATCAGCGCGTCGTCCAGTAGGGCCTGCGGCAGATAGCCGGCGCGGTCGTGGAGGTAGGCCCGCGCGAGAGCGGGCGCCTCCGAGCCGGCCGGTAGAGCGAGAACAGCGTCGTCGCTCGGTGGTTCGCGTGGTTCGTCCCCCATGTCATCCAGGCTTCCCTATTCCGCCGATCTCAACCCGAACTGTCGGCGATAGGGTTCGCTGGTGGAACTTTCGATCACCGCTGAGCGCGACGCCGCAGGCCGACAGGTGCTCCACCTGGACGGTGCGCTGGACCTGGCCAGCTGCGGTGCACTGCTCGAGGCGGCCGAGGCTGCCCTGAACATCGCGGACCTGCCCGGCCTGGCGCTGGACCTGAGCGGCGTGAACTTCTTCGACTCCAGCGGCATCGGTGCCGTCGTCCGGATTGCCGGAGACGCCGAGGACGCCTCGATCCCGTTCGCGATTCAGCAACCGTCCGAGCGGGTGGTCCGGATTCTGAAGCTCTCCGGCCTGTACGACGCCTGGCCCATCGAGGACGCGCCCTAGCCCACGCCCGTGAGTGTCACGTCGGACACCACGGGGTGGTAACGCCCTGCCACGTCACACGGCGGGCGGTTTGGTCCACACCAAGGAGTAGCGCCACAGGAGGTGGCGGCGGAATCGGACGGCGGGCAAGACCTGCTCGGCGAGCTGCCGCATCTGCCGATAGGTGTGTGGTAGCTCGCTCACGCCAGCCACTATGCCCTGATCGACTGGCAGCCCGGAGCTGCCCTGCACGTCCCCGAGTTGGGCGGGCTCGGGGTGTCCGGGGTGGCAGGCCTAGAGCGGCCGGCGAGCAGTTCGCTGATGTCCGATGCGGTGGCAGAACTCAGAAAATTCCGCCGTTCGCGCGCAGAACCTGCCCGTTGACCCACCGGCCGGCCGGCGAGGCGAGGAACGCCACCACGTTGGCGATGTCCTCGGGTGTGCCGAGCCGTTCGAGCGGGGGTTGCTTGGCGAGGCGCTCGATCGTTTCTGGATCTTTGCCGTCAAGGAACAGGTCAGTGGCGGTCGGTCCGGGGGCGACGGCGTTGACGGTGATGTCGCGGCCACGGAGTTCGCGAGCCAGGATCAGCGTCAGCGCCTCGACCGCGCCCTTGCTGGCGGAGTACGCGCCGTAGGTGGGGAATGCCAGGCCGACGACCGACGTCGAGAACGTCACGAGCGCCCCGCCCGCGCGCAGCCGGCGGGCGGCCTGCTGGGCGACGACGAACGTCCCCCGGATGTTGGTGCGGTGCAGGTCGTCGAGGTCGGCGAGGTCGAGTTCGGCCACCGTCGAAAGGGTCATTTTTCCCGCCGCGTGGGCGACCACGTCGACGCCGCCGAAGCTCCGCTCCGCCTGATCGAACAGCGCCGCGACCTGCTGCTCGTCGGCGACGTCGGCTTGCACGGCGATCGCCTGACCGCCGGCGGACGTAACGGATTGGACGACTTCGTCAGCGGCATCCCTGCGTCCCGCGTATCCGACCACGACGCTGTAGTTGTCTCTTGCGAACCGCTCGGCGACGGCCCGGCCGATGCCGCGCGATCCGCCCGTCACGATCCCAACGCGCATGTGCTGCGTCATTGCGTTCTCCTGTCGTTGTTGGTGACGGCTCCAGCCTGCGGACGACAAGAGGGCGTAACCAGAGGGCGTTCACCCGGGGGTTGACGACCCCTGGCTAACGCCCCGCCCACGGCAGGACACTGGTGTCGTGGACCTTCGCGAACTGGGCAGCTTCCTCAAGTCACGGCGCGACCGCATCCGTCCCGCCGACGTCGGGTTGCCGTCCGGACCGCGCCGGCGCGTACCCGGCCTGCGCAGGGACGAGGTCGCCGTGCTCGCGGGCGCGTCCCCGGACTACTACACCGAACTGGAGCGTGGCACGGCGCAACCGTCCGAGCAGATGGTCGCCGCACTGGCCCGGGCGCTGCGGTTGACCAGCGACGAGCGCGATCACCTGTACTACCTGGCCGGGCGCGCGCTACCGCCTGCTGGCGGGTCCGCCTCGCACGTAGCCCCCGCCATGCTCGACCTGCTCGACCGCCTGAGCGGCACACCGGCCCAGGTGATCACCGACCTGCATGTGACGCTGGTGCAGAACCCGCTCGCGCGCGCCCTGCTCGGCCCGCCGAGCAGCGCAACCGGGTACCGCGCGAGCTTCGTGTATCGGTGGTTCACCGATCCTGCCGCGCGCGGCATTTACCCGTCCGAGGACCACGCTCATCACGCGCGGACGTTCGTTGCTGACCTTCGCGCGGCGGTCGCGCGGCGCGGCAACGACGGAGGCGAAGCTGCCGCACTGGTGCAGGACTTGACTCGGCAAAGCCCCGAGTTCGTCGCCCTGTGGGAACGCCGCGACGTCGCTGTGCGCCGGCAGGAACGTAAACGCATCGTGCACCCGAGCCTGGGCGTCATCGAGGTCAACTGCCTGAACCTGTTCAGCGAGGACGGTCGTCAGCGCCTGCTGTGGTTCACACCGGCAGCCGATACCGCTGCGGTGGAACAGCTTGAACTTCTCACCGTCGTCGGAACGCAGAACCTGGTTGGCAACTGACCTGCCGGCTCGCGCACGGCGACCGCCTCCGGCACTTCGGCACTTCGGCACTTCGGTCGCGGCCGCGCACGAAGGCGCGGCTCACCGTTCCGGCTTCCGGCTCACCGGCGGTGCCGTGACCGCCACCGTGGCCTGTCGCTGCCAACTGCCGGGGGTCATCCCCGTGCCGTGCCGGAAGAACGCGGCGAAGCCCGCGGCGTCCGGGAAGCCGAGCTCGTTCGCGCAGCGCGCCGCGGTGAACCGGTCGTGCGCCAGCATCCGTTTCGCCTCCAGCAGTACGCGGTCGACGATGTACGCCTTGGCCGTCCGCCCGGTCGCGTTCTGCACCGCCCGGGACAGCGTGCGCGGCGAGTAGCCGAGAGCGCGCGCGTAGAAGCCGGCGTCGCGGTGCGCCCGGAAGTTCGCCTCCAGCTCCTGGCGGAACGCGGCGAACAAGGTGCCGGTCGCGGCTGCCGCGGGCACCGCCGGCAGGCGCGCCAGCAACGCCGACAGCAGCAGCTGCGGAATCTCGGTTCGCGGGCCCGCATCCGCGGCCCGAAGCTCGAGTTCGAGATGGTCGAGCGCGGCGCGGACGAGCGCGGCCTCGGCGGCCAGCCCCCCGACTCCGGGGGCGTCGGTCGGCGCGGCGAGCGCTCGCGTGACCGGCGTGATCGGTGCGGTGGGGACGAACAGCACCAGCCGCCCGCTCACCTTCGCCACCTCGTCCCACCGGTGCACGGCCCCCGGCGGGATCCGAACGAGCGTGCCGGGCGCCAGTCGGTAGCGCTGGAAGTCGATCGACACCGCGCCGCGGCCCCCGTCGACGACGGCAACGACGTAGAAGTCAGCTCGCTGGGTCGCGCCGTCGTTGAGCGCCCGCAGCCGGGCGAAGTCCATCACCTCGATGCCACCGTCGGCCGGGTCGCGCGGTTGGTAGCTGAGCTGGCGGATCGTCGACATGGTGTCCATTTTCCACAATCTCCGGTCCGGTTTCGACCTCGCCGCAGCTCGCCACGAATGGTCAACTGAACAAGGCAGATCGGCATACGTCGACAGCTTGACGGAAGGAGAGATCATGACCGCGTATGGCCAGAACCAACTACCTCACTACGACCGCCGCCCCGGAACCGGCCCGTCGTTGGTGTTCCTGCACTACTGGGGCGGCTCCGGGCGTACCTGGGCGCCGGTGATCTCGGCCCTGCCCGGCCGTGACGTCCTCACCGTCGACTTCCGCGGCTGGGGACGGTCGCGGAACCTGCCCGGGCCGTACCACCTGCACCAGCTCGCGGCGGACACCCGCGCGGTGCTCGACGCCGACGACGTCTCGGACTTCGTGCTCGTCGGCCACTCGATGGGTGGCAAGGTGGCCCAACTCGTCGCCGCGGACCAGCCGCACGGGCTGCGCGGCATCGTCCTGGTGGCCCCGGCGCCGGCCCGGCCGGCGGACTCGATCGACGCGCAGTACCAGGAAGGCCTGTCGCACGCATACGACTCGGCCGACACGGTCGCGGGCGCGCGGGATGCCGTCCTCACCGCGACCGGGCTCTCGGCGGCGCTCCAGGCGCAGGTCGTCGAGGACTCGCTGGCGAGCGATCCGGACGCGCGCGGGGAGTGGCCGTTGCGGGGCATCGCCGAAGACGTCTCCGCCGAGACGAAGCGCATCACCGTCCACACCCTCGTCGTCGCGGGTGAGCGCGACCAGGTAGAGCCCGCCGCCGTGCTGCGCGCGAACCTGATTCCGTACCTCGGCGACGCCGAACTGACCGTGATTCCCGCCTCGGGGCACCTCATTCCGCTCGAGGCGCCCGAGGCCCTGGCCGCACTCATCTCGGGCTTCCCGCCCGGTTCGAGGAAGACGGACCGCCGCCCGCAGCGCCTGACGGCGTGAGCTCAGGACAGGACCATCCGCTGGGTGGCCAGCGCGATGGCGCCCAGCATCTCGGCATCGTCGCCCAGCCCGCTCGCGCGAACCGGCAGGGCGCTGCCGCGCAGCGGGGTGATGCCGGCGGCGAGATTGTCGCGAACCGCCGAGACGAGCGTCGTACTGGCCGAGCACTCACCGCCGATGACGACCAGGGCCGGGTCCAGGACGGTGCACACGGGTACAAGCGCGCGGGCGACGGCTGCCCCGGCGTCCGCGAGAACGCGGCGGGTGGCGCTGTCACCCGCGCTGTCCGCGCGAATGATGTCGGCCAGGGTCGTGCCCGGCCCGCGGGTGATGGCGAATGCCGCGGCGAGGCCGCTGGCACCGGCCACGGTCTCGAGGCAGCCGCGGTTGCCGCAACGGCATGCGTAGCCATCGGGCGCGACCGTGACGTGGCCGAGTTCGCCGGCGCCACCGAGCGCGCCCTCGTAGAGCCGACCGTTCAGAATCAATCCTGCGCCGACACCGTCGGACAGCATCAGGTAGATGAAGTCGTCGACGTGTTGGGCCACGCCGAAGCGGTGCTCGGCGATCGCGCCCAGGTTCGCGTCGTTGCCGATCTCGACCCGGAATCCGGTGCGTCGCGCGAGCTCCTCGGCGACGTCGATGCTGTGCCAATCAGCCAGCACCGGACCGGAACCGAGCGCATTGGTAGCCGCGAACACCGGCGCCGACACCGCCACGCCGAGCCCGACGATGCCGTCCCGACGCACCCCGCTCTGCGCAACCAGTTCAAGTGCGCGATGCGCCGCTAGGGAAAGTGTCCTGGCAGGTTCGTGGTCGACGTCGACGTCGGCAACGTCCTGGGCGACGAGTCGGCCGGCGAGATCGGTGACACCGACGTGCACCCGGTCGTGACCGAGATGGATTCCGACCGCCCCGCCTGCAGAGGGGTTGAAGGCCAGCAAGCGCGCCGGTCGGCCGCCATTCGTCGTGGCTCGGTCCTCGAGCTCCACGATCACCGTCTCGTTGATCAGTTCACCGATCAGCGTGGAGACCGTGGTCGTCGACAGGCCGGTTCGCTTGGCGATCTCGGCGCGGCTCGTCGTCCCCCGCTCGCGCAGTGTCGCCAGCACCTGGTCCCGGTTGCGCTGCCGCAGACCGGTCAGGGATCCGGGGGTGCCGTGCACGCCGCGAGTGTAGCGATGTTTGGACGGGCTCCGGCCGAACGTTGCCGCTCGTCGCCGAAGTTAATCCTTGACGCGGATAAAGCGGGTCTCCTAGGTTTGCCCGAAGACGGCTGACAGTCGGATTTATCCGCCTCCCACCATTTGATGCGGCAGCAGCGATGCGGCCAAGCAGACAGGAGCGCCACGATGCGCAGATGGACCTCAGCAGCGACCGTCGCCGCCCTCGCCGCGGGAGTATTGAGCGTGGTCGGATTCGCGGTGGCCACGCCGGCCAGCGCGAATGCCCAGGAACCGATCTACCTCAACCGCAACTACTCGCCGGTAGAACGGGCGACCGACCTCGTCTCGCGGATGACGCTCGCGGAGAAGGCCGCGCAGATGGACAGCAGCCGTCCACCGGCGATCCCGCGGCTCGGTGTCGCAGTCTGGGGCTGGTGGAACGAGTCCAACCACGGCGTCAACGCCATGACGCTTACCCCGAGCGGCAATGCGACGACGTTGACGAACACGACGTCCTACCCCTCGGACCTCTCGATGGGCAGCACGTGGAACCCCGATCTGGTCTACCAGGAAGCCGGTCTGATCGGCGACGAGGCACGCGACGTCGCGCCCTTCAACACCGAGAACCTCGACTTCTACGCGCCGACCGTGAACCTCAGCCGCGATCCGCGGTGGGGCCGCAACGACGAATCCTGGAGCGAGGACCCGACCCTGACGGCAGACCTCGCCTCCCAGTACGTCGACGGGTTGCAGGGCCAGACCCAGAACGGCGTCCTGCCCCCGTCCGTCAACGGCTACTACAAGGCGATCGCGACCCTCAAGCACTACGCGGCGAACAACAGCGAGGTGAACCGGCGCACCGGCACGTCCGACATGGATCAGCGCACGCTGCGTGAGTACTACACCGCTCAGTTCGCGGGCATCATCGCGCAGAGTCACCCGGGATCGATCATGAGCTCCTACAACGAGGTGAACGGCGTCCCGGCCGCGGCGAGTGTGCAGTTGATGGACACCCTGGCGCGCGAGACCTTCGGCTTCACCGGCTACTTCACCAGCGACTGCGATGCGGTCTACGAGATCCAGGCCGGCCACCACTGGCAGCCGCCGCAGGCAGCGGCACCGCTCGATCAGTACGGGCGAACCGCGTTCGCGAACTCGGCGGGCGAGGACCTCGACTGCAACGCCGGGTACCACGACCAGTACGGGTACGGGAACACGATCCCGACCGCGATCGCCCAGCACATCACCACGCAGACCGATGTGTACAACGAGGGCGATGTCGACACCTCCGTGGTCCGGCTGTTCACCGCGCGGATCGAGACCGGTGAGTTCGACGCAGAGTCCGAGGTGCCGTGGGTGCAGGCCGCGCGCAAGCGCCTCGGTGGCACGACGTGGGTCGACAGCAACGCCAACAACGCCGAGACCGAGACGCCGGCCCGGCTGGCACAGGCACGAGCCAGCGCGGACCAGAGCATCACGCTGCTGAAGAACTCGGCGACGAACTCCAACGGCAAGTCAGGACCGGCCGTGCTGCCGCTGCAGGTTCCCAGTGCCGGGCCGTACAAGGTCGCGGTGATGGGCTACTTCGCACACCCGAGTGGCGGGGTGCCGCTGGGCGGCTACGCCAGCATCCAGGCTGCTGCCGGCCAGGCGAACAACGTCGACGCCTATGACGGCATCAAGTCGGCAGTGCAGGCCATCGACCCCGACGCCACCGTCGACTTCCTGCCGGGCGTCACGGGCGGCACGAACGCGTCCAGCCTGACGACGGTCGATCAGGCATCGATCGCGGCCGCGTCCAAGTACGACGCGGTGATCGTCGTCGCCGGCACCGACGGCAGCACCTCCGCGGAGGATCACGACCGCACCAACCTTGAGCTGCCCGGCGCACAGGCCTCGATGATCACCCAGGCCGAGGCCGCCAACCCGAACACCGCCGTGTACCTGGAGACGGTCGGAGAGGTGAACCTGGGCAGCTTCCTGGCAAGCACTCCGGCTCTGCTGTGGAGCTCGTACAACGGCCAGGAGCAGGGCGACGCGATCGCCGACGTGGTGACCGGCAAGGTGAATCCCAGCGGCCACCTGCCCTTCGACTGGTACACCTCGGACAGCGACCTCGCGCCGATCACCGACTACACGATTCGACCCACGGCGACGACCGACGGCCGCACGTACCAGTACTACACGGGCCCGGTCAGCTACCCGTTCGGCTACGGACTGAGCTACACCAAGTTCACGTACTCGGACATCACCTTGAACCACAACTCGGTCAAGGCTGACGGCACGATCGTCGTCAAGGCCAGGGTGAAGAACGCGGGCACGCGAGCCGGTTCGGAGGTCCCGCAGTTGTACGTGACCACCCCGTTCGAGCCGGCGTCGGCGCAACGACCGATCAAGCGGCTGGAGGCCTTCGACAAGATCAGCCTGGCGCCCGGCCAGAGCAAGACGGTCACCTTCCAGGTCAAGGCGTCGAAGCTGGCGTTCTTCAACGAGAAGGCGAACAAGTACGTTGTCGATCCGGGTCGCTACGGGCTGGAGGTCGGTTCGTCCAGCGCCGACGCCGACATCCAGCTGCGTGCCTCGGTGAAGGTATCCGGGCGCATCAGCCAGACCCCGTCGGTCGTGACAGCGAAGCCGATCGAGTCCGGCGACACGGCGCGGCAGGTCGCGCAGCGGGTGATGTTCGACATCAACACGACGATCGACCCCCAGCTGACCGTGTCGATGAACGACCAAAGCCTGTACGGCTACGTGACCAAGGGGCAGAGCACGCCATTCCCGCGCGGCCTGACGGTGGCCTACACCTCCGACCGCAGCAACGTCGTCAGGGTCAGCCGCCACAACGTGCTGAAGGCGGTCGGTAGCGGCATCGCCACCGTCACCGCGACCGTGCGCTACCACGGCCAGACGGCGTCGACCAGTTTCACGGTCGATGTGGCGCCGCTGGAGTTCACCTCGAACCCGTCGACGGTGTTCCAAACCGGCACGCCGGGGACGTTCACGGTCACGACGAACTCCTCGCCCACGGCGAGCCTGACGGAGTCGGGCAGCCTTCCCGCCGGCGTCACATTCACCGACAACGGCGACGGCACCGCGACGATCGCCGGAACCGCTCCTGCGACCGCCGGCACGTACCCGATCACGATCACGGCCAAGAACGGCGTCTCACCGACGGTGCGTCAGGAGTTCGTGCTCTACGTCGGCTCGGCGTCCACGATCACTTCCGGGTCGTCGGCACAGTTCGTGACGGGCACGGCAGGCTCGTTCACGGTCACCACCAACGGCTTCCCGCCCGCGACGCTGACCGAGTCGGGCGACTTGCCTGCCGGGCTGACGTTCACGGACAACGGGGACGGCACCGCAACGATCGCCGGCACGGCGGCGAGCGGATCGCACGGGAGCTACTCGCTCACAGTGACGGCAACGAACGGGCTCCCCCCGACCGCCACCCAGACGCTGACGCTCACTGTGCTGCAACAGGCTCCCGGCGCGACGACCGCCGATCTCGCGGGAACCGTGAATACGGTGCTGCACTTCGGCCCGTACACGTTCGCGATACCGCTGCAGAACATCGACGTCCATCTGGTCCCGGTCGGTAGCACGAGCGACGCGGTGCCGGCAGTTACCACCTCGAGCAACGGCTTCTACGAGTTCGATGGCGTCCCGGCAGGTGCGTATCAGGTGGAGTTCGTCGATCCCGCGAACAAGTACGCGACGCAGTGGTACGACGGCACGTCTGCCGGAGCGGCAACTCAGGCTGGTGCCGCCACGGTGACGCTGACAGCCGGAAAGGCCTCCGTCGGGGTGAACGCCTCGTTGACCGCCGTCACCGGATAGCTTCGCCGACAGCACCCGGCCCCAGCCTGTCGCCGGCGGTTGGGGTCTGGGTGCGCTCAGGGCGCCGTGAGGTAGCGCCGCAGGTTGTCCAGCCGTTCATCCCAGTCGTGGGCGAGAGCCGCGAGGAATCGTTGGGCGAGCTGGACGGGCGCCGACTGCAGCCGGTAGCGCACCCGCCGGCGTTCGCCGGGTTCGGGCGTGACGAGGCCCGCGTCGGCCATGAGCGCAAGATGCTTGGCGATGGCCTGGCGGGTGATCGGCAACTGGGCGGCGAGTTCGGTGACGGTGGACGGGCCGGCCGTGGCCAGCGCGGCCAGGATCGCCCGCCGCGTCGGATCAGCTAGGGCAACGAAGACCTGCTCGGCGATCGCCTCGATGTCAGCTGCCACGAAGAAGCTCCGCCAGTTCGCCGAGCTCACGCGTCCAGCCCACGCTGTGCGAGTCGTATGTCTCGCGCCGGGTCTGGACCGGGAGCTGGGCGAACCCGCTCTCGACCACGCGCAGCCGGGTTCCTGCGCCGTCGGGCTCGAGCGTGAACTCCACGTAGGTGCGGCGGGGATCATCCGCGGGAAGGTCCGGCAGCCGCCAGGTGTAGGCGAAGACCGTCGGCTCCTCGACGCGCTCGATGCGCATATCGACCGTGGTGCCGCCGGCGAA
The DNA here is from genome assembly GCA_035765515.1 of Jatrophihabitantaceae bacterium. Taxonomy (GTDB): domain Bacteria; phylum Actinomycetota; class Actinomycetes; order Mycobacteriales; family Jatrophihabitantaceae; genus DASRSS01. The sequence continues at coordinate 30,959 of DASTXN010000198.1, forward strand.
TGTGAGTGCCGCCGCGCCGCCGGGCCGCAGGTCGATGCTCGCCCGTTCGCCGAACCAGGCGCCGAGCCCCTCGGCCGTGGTGAGGGCTCGCCAGACGGCGCTGGGATCGCCGGGCAGTGTCACCGTGCGCTCGATGCGATCGGGGAACGCCATGTCTTCCACCTCCTGTGCAGCGCAGTATGAACGCCGATCAGCCGTCGCCCTCCGCGGCGCGGCGCGCGAGGTCTCGCGGACTGCGGTTCGGCGCGCCGGGGCCGCCCTCAGCCAGTTCGCGCAGACTCGTGCCGACGAAGTGGTTCCAGCTGCGACTGCACATGTCCTTGCATTCCAGCTCGTCGTTCAGGCCGCGGTGCTCGAAGGTGAGCTCGCACGAGGCGTCATCGAGCGGCGCGACGGTGAACACCGGCCGGGTTCCGACCCAGTCCGGCATGAAGGTGCACTCGGTGACGCTCCACCGGACGGTCGTCGGCCGGGTTGCCTCCTCGACACGGATGAGCAGTGGCGGGTGTCCGTCCACCATCGGGAATCGCAGTTCGCCTCCCGTGCAGCCGGAGCCGGTAGCGGGGCTCCACCAGGCGGTCAACCCCTCGGCGGACGTGACCAGGTCGAAGACCACGTCGGCTGGGGCGTTCACTCGGACGGTCGTGCGGTAGTCGGTGCTCGTGTTGGGCATTGCGGCCTCCTTCGTTCGGACGAGTAACGCAACTTGTTGGTTGCCTCACGATATGGCAACCATTCAGTTGCGTCAAGCGCCCCGCTCAGCCGCGGCGACCCGGGGTTCGCCGCGCTTCACCGTGCGATGCTGGACAGCATGGTGTTCAACATGAATGTCGGCGGCGGCCAGTCGATCTTTGCTCAGAGCTCCACGCGGGTGAACGAGGTCGATGCGCAGTTGCGCGACAAGCACACCGGCAAGCCGGCCGAGGACATCAGACCACTGGCGATCCTCGCGCTCCGGCGGATTGGCGTGAGCCTGCCTGACGCGGAACTGGTGGCTTATGCGGACGCGGTCTCCCGCGGCGAGAAGTACCAGTTTCGCCTCAGCTGACGCACGCCGGCGCGCGCCCGTTCGCGTTCAGCTGCGCGGGCGCAAACCCGCGGTTCGAGTCAGCCGTAGCGGCTGATGGGCCATGATCTGGTGGGTGGAGCTGAGGGGATTCGAACCCCTGACCCCCTCGATGCGAACGAGGTGCGCTACCGGACTGCGCCACAGCCCCGGACTTGCCGGCGACCCGTCACCGAGCCGAGGAAAAGGGTATCAGGACGATCAGGACGCCCGACGCTCGGTGACGGCCTCGGTGCTCGGATCCTGCTCGACGTAGAGCCCGGTGAGATCCATGGTGTCCATGCTCTGCAGCTCCAGGTCGTCATCGTCGATCCGCACGACGGACTCCGGGGAACGCTCGAAGCGCTCGAACTCCTCGGTGGCGTCGTAGCTGGAATCGCGGCGCACGTTCGCGCGCTGCAGCCGGTTCAGCCGCCGCTCGCGGTCGCGCAGTGCCTGGCTGCGCAAGAAGAACAGGTAACCGGCCAGGCCGAGCGTGAAGCCCAGACCGGGCAGCCACATCAGTCCGCCGACGACGAACGACAGCAGCAGGAACAGCGCCGTCCCGCCGCCGAGGGTGCCGAGCGAGCGACGGCGGCGGGCCATCATCTGGGCGCGGGCTGCAGACATCTCGGAGCGGTCGACGGGGTACATCAGCGCCTCCTGGGCGGCGGGCACGGGACGGCGGGTGGCCACGGCGGACCTGGCGGCCGCGGCGGTGGACTCGGCGGCAGCGCGGTGCGCGCGCGGGACGTAGACGTCCGGCCGCGACTCGGCGAGTTCAGAACGCCGGCCGAGCGCGCGCATCATCTTGCCGAAGCCGTCGACCGAGCGGTCCCGGCGGCGCTCGTCACCGCGGCGCAGCAGCATGGGTACGACCACGATCAACCAGAGCACGGCGAGGACGAAGACAGTCATCAACGGGGACAACACTTCGCACCTCCAGTCACACCAGTAACACGCTCGGACGATCACGCTAGCCACCGGACAGCACCGCGCCCGGTACCCGGCTCGGCGTGTCGGATCGTCTAACCCAAAGGTTGAGGTGCGGAGCGGGAGCTAGCCCGGCAGCTGCGGCAGGCTCGGCAGCCGGGACAGCACCGACCCGGACGCCGTCTCCTCGACAGTGATGGCGAACGCGACGTGGTCACGCCAGGCGCCGGCGATGTCGAGGAAGCGCTCGTAGAAGCCCTCCCGGCGCAGCCCCAGCTTCTCGACCACACGCAGGCTGGCGGCGTTCTCCGGACGGATGTCGATCTCGACGCGGTGCAGCCCGACCGCGGCGAAGCAGTGGTCGATGACGAGCGCCACCGCGGTGGGAGTGATGCCGCGGCCGGCGGCCTGCTGATCGATCCAGTAGCCGACCGTGCACGAGCGCAGCACGCCCTGCGCCACGTTCGACACGTTGATCTGACCGACCAGCGTGCTGCCGAAGCAGATCATGAACGGCAGCATCGTTCCGTGCCGCCCGCCGCGGCGAAGGGCGGCATGCAGCGGCGGCCACGCGCCGACCGAACTGCGCTCGGCCCAGGACGACGCCGACGTCGGCTCCCACGGTTCGAGCCACTTCTCGTTGCGGGTACGCAGCTCGCTCCAGGCCCGACCGTCCCGCAACCGTGGTGCGCGCAGGTGCACCGCCCCGGCCGTCAGGTTCGCGGGCCACCCCGGATGTGCAGGCATCAGCGGTTGGACAGCAGCAAGGGGATAACGGTCACCCGTGAGCCGGCCACCACCTCGGTGACCTCCTCGTCCACCACCACCAGGCAGTTGGACGCGGCCATCGAGGCGATCAGGTGCGAGCCGGCGCCACCGACGAGCGAGACGCTGTAACCGCCGGTCGCCTCGCGGTGCAACACGCCCCGCCGGTACTGCCGGATGCCGGGGCGGCTGTCGAACCGCTCCAGCGCCGTGGCCTGGACGGTCGCCCGCTGCAGGTTTCGCTTGCCCAGCAGCTTGCGGATGGCGGGGCGCACGAACGCCTCGAACGACACCAGGGCGCTGACCGGGTTGCCGGGCAGGCAGAAGATCGGCACCCGGTTGCCCAGGTGGCCGAAGCCCTGCGGCTTGCCCGGCTGCATCGCGACCCGGGTGAACTCGACCGTGCCGAGCTCGGACAGCGCCTGCTTGACGATGTCGAACGCGCCCATGCTGACGCCGCCGGTGGTGACGAGCAGGTCCGCGCGCAGCAGCAGGCTTTCCAGCACGTCCAGCAAGCGCGAGTGGTCGTCCGGAATGATGCCGACGCGACGCGCGTCCGCACCGGCGTCGCGCGCAGCTGCCGTGATCAGGTACGAGTTCGAGTCGGAGACCTCGCCGAACGCCGGCGTGTGCCCCACGTCGATCAGCTCGCTGCCCGTCGAGATCACGAGCACGCGCGGGCGTGGGCGGACGGTCACCCGGTCGCGTCCGATCGCCGCGAGGAGCGCCAACTGCTGCGGGCCGAGTGCCGCACCCGCAGCAATCGCCGGTGAGCCGGCGCGCAGGTCCTCCCCCGCCCGGCGGATGCACTCGCCGCTGTGGACGGGCCGGCGGATCGCCACGCGCGCGACCCCGCGGTCGGTGTCCTCGAGCGGGATCACCCCGTCAGCACCGGCCGGGATCGGGGCGCCGGTCATGATCCGCATCGCAAGGCCCGGGCCCATGCCGGAGCGGGACGTCGCGCCGGCGGCCACGTCGCCGACGACCGGGAGCACGACCGGCCGCTCCGGGCTGGCGTCGCGGGTGTCGACCGCGCGCACCGCGTAGCCGTCCATCGCCGAGTTGTCGAAGCCGGGCAGGTTGACGTCCGTCGTCACGTTCTCCGCGAGCAGCAGGCCCTGCGCGTCCAGCAGGGTGAGCTCGATCGGATCGACCGAACCGATACCGTCGAGCACCGTCGCCAGGTGCTCGTCCACGGTGCGCAAGCGCGACTCGTCAGGCACCGGCGCTCTCCTGGTCGGCGGTGACGTGCGCCCGCAGCCACTCGCTGAAGTCCGCACCGATCTCGTCGTGCCGTTCGGCGAACTGGACGACCGCCTTCACGTACTCGAGTCGGTTACCGGTGTCGTAGCGGCGGCCGCGGAACACGACTCCGTGCACCGGCACGCCTTCGTGCGCGAGACGGCGCATCGCGTCGGTCAGCTGGATCTCACCGCCACTGCCGGGCTCGGTCCGGCGCAGCGCGTCGAAGATCTCCGGCGGCAGCAGGTAGCGACCGGTGATCGCCAGGGTGCTCGGGGCCTCGTCCGGGTCGGGCTTCTCGACCATGTCGGCGATCCGCACGACGTCGCCTGACGGGTCGCTGCCCTCGGCCGGAACGACGCAGCCGTACAGCCGGATGTCCTGGCGCGGGACGTCCGCCAGCCCGATCACGACACCGCCGTGCTCGGCGTAGACGTCCAGCATCGGGCCGAGCAGGTCATCGCGCTCGTCGATGATCTCGTCCGGCAGCAGCACGGCGATCGGCTCGCCGGCGGCGAACTGCTCCCCATGCGCGACCGCGTCACCCAGGCCGCGCGGCTTGTCCTGCTCGACGGAGTGAATGCGGGCGAGCTCCCCGGCGCGGCGCACCGCGGCCAGTGTCTTGTCGTCGCCCTTGGCCTGCAGCACCGCTTCCAGATCCGGGTCGGTGTCGAAGTAGCCGACCACCGCCTCCTTGCCGCGCGCCAGCACGACCAGCACGTCGCTCACTCCATGCGCGGTCGCCTCGGCGACGACCAGCTCCACCGTCGGCGTCGTGACCATCGGCGCCAGCTCCTTGGGCACCGCCTTGGTGAACGGCAGGAACCGGGTGCCGCGACCTGCGGCGGGAATGACGGCTTTGCTGATCCGTCGCGTCTTCGCGTCCGCCCTGTCGACCATGAACCGAGACTATTGCATTCGCTGCGACGTTCGCGGTGGGTGAGAATCGGCCGCATGGAGCCGGCCGGCAAGGCGCAGCTGCGGCGTGAGTTCTCGGCGGCGCGACGGGCCCGGGACGGGGCCGAGCTTTCCCGCGCGCGGGCCGCGATCGCCTCGGCCGTGCTCGGGCGCTGTGAGCGGGACGGCTGGGACTGTGTCGCCGGATACCTGCCGTTGCGGACCGAGCCCGGTTCGGTCGCGCTGCTGGCCGGGCTGCGCTCGCTCGGCGCTCGGGTGCTCGTCCCGGTGCTGCTGCCGGACCGCGACCTGGACTGGTCGTCCTGGGACGGCCCCGATGCTCCCGTCCGCCCGCTGGGGGTGGGCGCGATCGCGGGAGCCGACGCGGTGCTGGTGCCCGCGCTGGCCGTGGCGCGCGACGGGGTGCGGCTCGGGCGCGGCGGCGGGTCGTACGACCGGGCGCTGGCGCGGGTTTCGCCCGGTACGCCGCGGGCCGCGCTGCTGTTCCAGGGCGAGCTGGTCGACACGCTGCCGGCCGACCCGTGGGATGTTCCGGTGACGGACGTGGTCACGCCGGCGGGCTGGCAGGCACTGCCGGCGGCGGGGCGATTGGACGCGGAATAGTCCCATCGGCGACCATGGTTAGCAGTCTTAGAGTGTGAGTGCCAGCTGACCGCGGCCGACATGTGCCGGAGCAGCCTGGTGCGGAACACGCGAACGTCCGGAGGAAGCAATGCCCACCTATCAGTACGCCTGCACCGACGCCGC
>DASTXN010000199.1:0-3362 GCA_035765515.1 Jatrophihabitantaceae bacterium
CTGAACAGCCGAAGCACTGCCGTTCCTGATCGCTCAGTGGCAACCGCGGTCGCGCCCGAGTGCCGGCGTTATTGCTGGCCCGGCTCTCTGTCCGTGGCCATGTAAAAGTCCCCACTGGTGGCCAAGTCGAGGTCCCCGCTGGTGGCCAGTTGGAAGTCCCCACTTCTCGTTCGTCGTGTCGCGCTGAGAGCTGAGCCCTGCGCGGTGACGGTGGCGGTGCCTAGCCATCACCGAACACCGCGCAGGGGGCTCCATTGAAGAACGAGAGGGAGAAGTTGGACGTGATCGCGGCCTACCAGCAGGTGGGCACGTTTCGGGGTGCCGCCGAGGTGTGCGGCACCACGCACAAGACGGTGAAGCGGATCGTCGAGGCGGCGGTGCGCGGTGAGCAGTCGCCGGCCCGGCGGCCGCGCAGCCGCAACTACGACGAGGTCGTCGACCTGGTGCGGGTGAAGGTCGACAAGACGCAGGGCCGGGTCTCGGCGAAGCGGCTGTTGCCGCTGGCGGTCGCGGCCGGGTATGCCGGGTCGGCTCGGAACTTCCGGCGGCTGGTCGCGGCGGAGAAACGTGCCTGGCGCTCTGCTCATCATCGGGGCCGGCGGCCGGGGGTGTGGGCGCCGGGCGAGACGCTGATCATCGACTGGGGTGAGCAGCACGGGTTGCACGTGTTCTGCGCGGTGCTGGCCTGGTCGCGGGTGCGGTTCGTGCGGTTCGCCCGCGACGAGAAGGCGGCCACCACATTGGCTCTGCTGGCCGAGTGTTTCGAGGCTCTCGGCGGGGTGCCGAAGACGGTGCTCGCCGATCGGATGGGCTGCCTGACCTGAGTCGTGCCACTGGGCTTAGTTACCAGGATCTCGACCCAGCGCAGTGAGCAGCTCGCGGGCTGCTGGCGTGAGGTCGGGTTCCAGGGTCATGCGCTGACCGTTGATCCGGATGATCGCTGACCTGGCCGATCGCAGCGTGGTGACGATCTTCCTGATCGAGACGCTGGCGGCGTCTTGCAGGTGCCGGCTGATCGCGAGGGCGGCGAACACGATGGTCAGGTGCGCCTCAATGGAATCGCGCTGGTGGTGGAAGACGGGCCGGGCGCGCAGGTCGCTCTTGGTCATCCGGAAGGACTTCTCGACCTGCCACAGATCGTGATAGGCGCTGATCACGGACTGCCCGGCCATCGTGGCGACCGGGATGTTGGTGACGTAGCCCTTCAGCCCGGCGAGCCGGCGAGCCCGGTCGACCAGCGCCCAGTCCACAGCCTTGTCGGCACCGTCGAGTGTGACGAACCGGTCCTTCTTCACCGGCCGCGTGCCGGCGGCCACCTTCTCCGCCCGCTCGACCATCGCGTTGATCGCCCGGTCATCACGCCGGGAGCGTTTGCGCGAGAACTGGTAGACGACCCGCCGCTCGCGGGCGTTCTTCCCCGTGCCCATCATCCGGGCCGATTCGAGGATTTGCCCGTCGGCGAAGTAGTCGCCCTTGCGCTGGAAGTGCTCGGCCAAATCGTAGGGCGCCTTGCTGATCCGCGAGCCGACGATGAAGGCGAACCCCGCGTCCTCCAAGGCGAGCAGGTTGGCTGCCGAGAGCATTCCGGCGTCGGCGACCACGACCATGTCGCTGATCCCGTGGCGTTCCTGGAACGCCTGCAGGACGGGGATGAGGGTGCGGGTCTCGGCCGTGTTGCCCTCGAAGCAGTGCACCTCCAGCGGGAACCCGGCCGGGTCCACGAGCAGCCCTACCTGGATCTGTGGGTCGACCCGACGCTCCTTGCTCATGCCGACCTTGCGGAACTTGTCCTCGTTCTCGATCTCGAACCACAAGGTCGTCACGTCGTAGAGCACCAACGACGCCCGCCCCGCCGTGGTGGAAGCCGAGTGAGCCAGGCACGCCTTGGCGAGCGTGTCGCGATAGTCCCGCTCGATGCATCGGGTCAGCGTGCGGAAGATGGTGCGCAGCGATGGCGCCGGGACGCCGAGATCGCCGAGCACCCGGATCGTGTCGGCCTTCGACGTCGGCTCGACGATCCGCCCCAGCACGAGTGCCTTGAACGCCGCGTCATCCAGCGCGTCGAAGCCGAGCCGGTCATAGGCGGCACCGAGTACCTCCCACAGCAGCAGCGACGACGTGCCGACGACCCGGCCGCCACCGGCGACCAACGGTGGACGCGCGCCGGACCCCGACTCGCCGGCATCGAAGGCGAGTTCTTCGTTGTCCACCACGGGTTCGCGGCGTGTCCAGTCCGCGACATCCTCGGTGCGCGTCGCCACCTCGGGAAGCGCACCCAAGTCAAGTTCGCCCTGCCCCGGATGCAGCCGCTCCCGCGCCACCGACAGCAGCAACGCCAACTCGGCGTCGGTATGAGCCGAGCCGATGTGCTCAACCGCGACGACGTCGCCGCCCACCTTGTCCACGATCTGCACCGCGACCGCACCAGAGGCAGTCCGGACCCTCCGGACGAACCGCGACGCCACCCACGGAGGCTATCGACCGAGGGTTCTTAGTGACCGAAAAACCCACGTGCAGCACAGAACGTGCAGGTCACGGGCCTGCACGTCAGAAAGCTCTCACCGGTGGCACGAGTCAGGTCGACGGGGTAGTGCTCCCGGGCGGGAGGCGTCTCAAAATGAGCAACCCTGGAACGGTACGGACGCCGGCAGCGTCCCGATGGACAGCGGCCAGAAGGATGTTGCGCGCACCGACTCGGGGCGGAGGGATTGTGCCCTGGGCGCTGCGCCGAGTCGCGCACCCGGGCACGCCAAGTGGTGCCGCATACGCCGAAGCCCGCGGCGGACGGTTGCGCATTGCTCACCGCCCGGGGCAGATGTTATCTCGCCCAGCAACCATCCGAAGCAATGGACGTCATCCCGTACTACTGACGCGGCATCCGGGCGGGTTCCGCGCCGGGATCTTGCTAACTCTGTGACGCCCAAGTACTCGCAACGAAGCTACGCGACCGGTCGCCTGCCGAACGTCGCTGTCACCAATGTCGACCACGACGGTTCCGCCCCGCAGGAGTGCGAAGGACTCGCCGATACCGCGCATGCGGTGAGGCAAGGAAGCATTGCTGCCCTTGCCGACATGATGTCGTACGCTGCTCACATCCATGTTACTCGTTCTTTCAGCACGGCCGGATTCTCTCGAATGAGCCGGTCCCGATATTCGAGCATGTGCGACCGCATCAAAGACTCAGCATCGTTTCCTCGTCGCTCAAAGATGGCGTCCGCGATAGCGCGGTGTACCTTAAGCACATGGCGGCGTTCTTCAGCGGGCCATAGCGCCATCCAAGCCCGTGCGTCAAAGATCTCTTTGAGCGTCTCGGTGAACAAGCTGAGGACCCGGCTGTCCGACATGGTGGCGACTGTCAGATG
>DASTXN010000200.1:0-5404 GCA_035765515.1 Jatrophihabitantaceae bacterium
GTGGTTCCTCGGCTTCATCGCGCTGCTGCCGTTCTGGAGCTGGCTGGGCGAACACGACCACCGCGTCTGGCTGTGGACGTGCCTCGCCGGTGGCGTCCTCGGCATCATCGGCTACGCCCTGATGGGCAAGCACCGCCGCGAGGGCCGCGCGCCGTGATTACCCGCTAATTGATCCGCGCCACCCGTTCCTCGCGACCACCCCAGAGAACGGGGTGGATCACTCGGTCCGGACCGCAAGCTCGCTTCGCTCGCGCGGGCGCGGGCTCTTCGCGCAAGCGCTCATCGCGTGGGGGTCGGGTTGCTATCGCAAATCGCTCGGCTCATCGCGTCGTTGCCTCATCACCGTCGTCGTAGAGGGTGCCGACGCGGTGGGCGATCGGCGGGACCTCCACCTCGATCTGCGAGTGCGCGCCGCAGCCGTACTCGACGCTGACGACGTGCCCGTCGGCACTGGTGATCTCGTTGCCGCAGACGCCGAACCCTGCGCGCAGCGATCCGGCGAGCGGAAGCAGGAAGCCGCAGGTCCCGCAGTGAGCCTGAGCCTGGCGGGCCATCGCGCTGTCCGGTCCGAAGTCGCCGGTGAACCAACGCTCGGCCGCGTCCAGCCGACCCTCACGCGACATCACGCGTTCGCGCCCGATTCCCAGTTCGAAGGCGACGGCGCGTTCCTGCGCGGCGCTGTCGGAATCGTCCGCGTCATCGGCGTCGTCCGGTTCGGCGTACGCGGGCACGAGTCGCGGATCGTCCGGCATCGCGGGAACGAGGTCGCCGGGCCCCAGGTCACCGGGCCGCAACCGCTCGCTCCACGGCACCCACTGCGGCGCGAGCAGCGCACCCTCGCCGGGCAGCAGCACGACCTCGTCCACGGTGATCGTCTTCGAGCGCGGGGCGCGAGCGAGCGTGACCGCCCAGTGCCAGCCGGCGTAGCCGGGCAGCGAGGTGGCGAACGTGTGGCTGACGATCCGATCGCCGTCGGGGTGCGCACCGAGGTGCTCGCCGACGGTGTCCTCACCGACCTCGACCGCCGCGGCCCGCGCGAGGCCGACGGCGGCGACCAGCGCAGCGTCCGGCACACCCCGACCGGTGCGCGGCTCGACCAGCGTCTCGATCGCAGTCTCGTCCACGCACCCATTGTGACCGATGGAAGTCCCGGGCGTGCGTCAGGCCCGTGCGGCAGGATGGACGCGTGGCGCGAGGTGACGAGCAGAGGACCGGCGGGCGATTCGCCAGGTCCGGTCACACCAGCCACGTCCCGACGAGCGGACCGGTCCCGTCGCAAGCCCCGCCGCAGTACCCGCCACCGGCGCCGCGGCCCGACGACGGGTTCGGCCGGCCGACCTACCACCACACTCCGGCAGAGGCGGCGGATCGGTCGCGCGACGGCTCGCCGCGGACGGGTCCGGCAGCCACCTCGGTCACCCGGGCGGCGGTCAAGCAGACCAGCCGGGCCGCGCGGGCGGTCACCCGCAAGGTGATCAGCGCGAGCAAGGCCGACGGTGCGGACGAGTCCGGCTTGACCGCGCTGATCTGGAATCAGGTGCTCAGCTACGGCACCGACGCGATGATCACCGTTGCACTGGCCGGCACCGTGTTCTTCGGCGCGTCCACGAGCGCGCAGCGCGGAAACATCCTGCTCTACCTGCTGATCACGATGGCGCCGTTCGCGGTCGTGGCCCCGGTGATCGGTCCGGTGCTCGACCGGTTCCAGCACGGGCGCCGCTGGACCATGGCGGGCACAGCCGCGGGGCGCGCCGTGCTGGCGCTCGTCATGGCGGCGCACCCGACCGAGTTGCTGATCCTTTATCCGTGCGCGTTGGGTTCGCTCGTGCTGTCCAAGGCGTACGGGGTGGTGCGCGCGTCGGCCGCTCCCCGGCTGGTGCCACGGGGCATGACGTTGACCGAGGCCAACGCCCGGCTGTCGACCTTCGGCCTCGGCTCGACGCTCGTGCTGGGCGGCTTCGTGGGCATCCTGATCAAGGTCACCGGTTCGTACACCTTCGGGCTGATCGTCACTGCGATCGGCTTCGCCGCGTGCGCAGTGTTCGCGGTCCGGTTGCCGCACCAGGTCGACTCCGCCGTCGCGGCGCCGCGCAATCGGCAGGAGGTGCCCCGCCCGGGTGCCCAGCAGCAGCTCCCGGCGGCACGGCGGGAGTCAACCCGCGCACAAGGGCACCGGGGGTGGGACCGTCTCGCGGCCTGGTCGCGCCGCGGCTTCGACGACCACATCATCACGGCCCTGCAAGGGGAATCGTCGTTGCGGCTGCTGTCCGGGCTGCTGACGATCTACCTGGCGTTCTACGTCGAGTCCACGGCGCACGGACTGAAGGCGGCGGTCGAGCTCGGTGCCGTGGTGGCGGCCGCGGGCGCCGGCAACGGGCTCGGCAACCTGGTCGGGACCAAGCTGAAGCTGAACCGGCCAGAGCTGGTGATCATCACCTCGACGATCGTGGCAGCCGCGACCTGCCTGCTGGTGGCGATCGCGTTTGACATCGCCTTCGCCGTCGTCGGCATGTTGGTGTCCGCGATCGGCAACGCGCTGTCGAAGATCGCGCTGGACGCGCTGGTGCAGCGCGATGTCGCCGAGTCGCTGCGCTCGAGCGCGTTCGCCCGCAGCGAGACGTTTCTGCAATTGGCGTGGGTGCTCGGCGCCGCGATCGGTGTCGGCCTGCCTAGTGATCGGCACCATGGCGGCGCGCTCGGCTTCTGGGTTGCGGGCGGAATCCTGGGTTCGGCGGCCGTTCTCGTCACGCTGCGCCACCGCGCGCTGAGCCGCCGTGGGGAGACACGCACGCACGACACCGTGAACCGCGCCACCCCGGGCGATGCCCCCGACGGACCGAACGCCCGCCCCGGTAGCGTGAAGCCGCTCTGATCTTCACCACTGCCGAGGAGCCACGAGTGCCCCGCCTGCGCCGCCCGCTGTTCGCCGTACTCGCGGTTGCCGCGGGCGTGCTGACCCTCGCCGCCTGTGACAAGCCGACGCCTGGGGTGACCGTCCAATCCGGCAGCACCAGCACCGTGCTGAAGCCGCAGACGTACTGCTTCGACGCGAAGCCGTCGCACTGCCGGCTCACTACAAGCGGGAACGTCGGCACGCTGCACGCGCAGGCCGGTGGGAAGATCATGGTCGACGTGCCGCGCACGATCGCATCTGGTTTCTGGCAGGTGCGCTCGGCGACCCAGCAGGCGAACGGCACGTTCAAGGGCCTCACGACGCAGGGCACGGCCTCTGCCGTGATACATGGCCGGCACAGCACCCGCGTGCAGGTGCCGATCGGCAGCGGCGACTACTACCTGATCGTCACCGAGGCGCCGCAGGGCACCAACAAGGCGACCGGTAGCTGGGTCGCTCGCATCGTCGTCACCGACTGATTCGCATGGCCCGGCTGCTCGTCGTCACCGCGGTCGAGGCCGAACGCGCCGCCGTCGCCGAGGCGCTGCCCCCGGATTCGTCGGGCGTGACGCTGCTGGCCGGCGGCGTCGGTCCGGCTGCGGCCGCGGCCGCAGCCTCCGCCGCGCTGGCATCCGGTGACTTCGACCTCGTCCTCGCAGCCGGCATCGGCGGGGGGTTCGCGCCGCTGGTCCCCGGCGAGATCGCCGTGGCCTCGTCCGTGGTGTTCGCCGACCTGGGTGCGGAGACCGCGGACGGGTTCGTCCCGTTGTCCGAACTGGGCTTCGGCGGCGAGCGTTACGACGTCGACCCGCAGCTCGCGATCGAACTGGCGGACGTGACCGGCGGCCGACTGGGCACCGTCCTCACCGTCGCCACCGTCACGGGCACCGCGGCGACGACGGCGAGGCTGGTCGCCCGCTACCCGGACGCGGTCGCCGAGGCGATGGAGGGCGCAGGTGTGGCCGCGGCAGCGGTCCGGCACGGCGTGCGGTTCGCCGAGCTGCGCGCGATCAGCAACGCGGTCGGGCCACGGGACCGCGACGCGTGGCGGATCCCGGACGCGCTGGCCGCACTGGGCAGGGCCGTGGCTGCCGTTTGCACGCACGCGCAAGGATGGACGTCGTGAAGCTGGCCTTTTCCCCTTGCCCGAACGACACGTTCGTGTTCCACGCCTGGACCCACGGGCTGATCGAGGGCGCTCCGGAAACCGAGATCACGTTCGCCGACATCGACGTCACGAACACCGCCGCCGAGCGCGGCGAGTTCGACGTGGTGAAGGTGTCCTACGCGGCGCTGCCGTGGCTGCTGGACAAGTACACGCTGCTGCCGAGCGGCGGAGCCCTCGGTCGCGGCTGCGGTCCGCTGGTGCTCACCCGAGGTGACGTTCCGTCGCTGGACGGGCGGACGGTCGCCGTCCCGAGCGAGCGTTCGACCGCGTACTTGCTGTTCCGGCTGTGGGCCTCGGGCCAGCGGCCGGAGCGCATCGACGTCGTCCCGTTCACGCAGATCATGGCCGCGGTGCGCGACGGGCGGTACGACGCCGGACTGGTGATCCACGAGGCGCGGTTCACGTATCCGTCGTACGGCCTGCAGGCGCTGGCCGACCTCGGCGAGTGGTGGGAAGGCGACACCGGGTTGCCAATTCCGCTCGGCGCGATCCTGGCCCGCCGCGGCTTGGACGCTCCCGCATTGGCGTCCGTCGTCCGCGCGTCGGTCGAGTACGCGTGGGCGGATCCGTCCGCGTCCGCTGCGTTCGTCGCCGCGCACGCCGACGAGATGTCGCCGGACGTGCAGGCGCAGCACATCGCGCTCTACGTGAACGAGTTCACGCGCGACCTGGGCGAGGAGGGCTACGCGGCGATTGAGGCTCTGCTCGGCCGCGCCCACGCGCAAGGATTGATCCCGAAGATCCCCAGCCTGCGCTGATCGACAGCATGGTCCTGGCAGCCGCAACCCCGCTGTCGACCACCGGAACATGCGCCGGCCTTCGGCCTCCCGACCCGCTCGGGCATGGCGATGTGCTGGCGTGGCGGATGCTTGGCCGGGGCTGAGGCGGCGGTGTGCTCGAAGCGCTTGCCGATTCTGCGCCTCCGGCCGCGCTGTCACCGGAGGCTTCGAGCCCGGTCCTGATAGTCGAGTTGTGCTGGGTGCGTCGTGCGGTGGGTCGCTTCAGCCTCCCGCGGTGCCGTTGGCTTCGGCGGCTTCCAGCTCGGTCCGGCTCGTGTGGTCGCCTTCCGTCTCCGCACGGTATTGCTCGCTGTCTTGCTTCCCCTCCCGGGCAGCGCCGAGGTCCGCGGTGAAGATGCGGGGCAGGTGGTGGGCGGTATTCAACCTCGGGGTCTGCGACGGATCGATCCAGGCAGGCTCGATCCAGTGCGCGCGGCCGTTGATCATGACGATGGAGGCGCCGCGTTCGAGGTCGTCGTGGTTGTGGGTGCAGACCAGTGCCAGGCTGTCGATGTCGGTGGTGCCGCCGTGTTCCCAGCGGTCGACATGGTTCACCTCACACCA
>DASTXN010000201.1:0-7755 GCA_035765515.1 Jatrophihabitantaceae bacterium
CCGGGCTGATCCCACGCCGGCTGGGCGATCGCATCATGACGGCGACCGGCTCGGACCATCTGCTCGCGGATTCGGTCGGCGATCCGGCACGGCTGGCGTACGAGGCGCGCGTCGCGGCGTCGGCGCCCGGTGCTGAGCGCCGCGCAGGTGCTGTCGACGCGCCGCGGTGACGGGGTGTGGTTTGGAGGCGCTCGGACGCGTCCGGTAGACTGGTCCTTCGGTTCGGGATGCACGCGCAGCCCGGGCCAGCCCTTGGGGTATGGGGTAATTGGCAGCCCAACTGATTCTGGTTCAGTTAGTCTAGGTTCGAGTCCTGGTACCCCAGCGCTGCGTGTGCAGTATGCAGTTGGAAAGTATCTGGGGCCCCATCGTCTAGTGGCCCAGGACGCCGCCCTCTCAAGGCGGTAGCACGGGTTCGAATCCCGTTGGGGCTACATTTTTTTTGCGCGCGATAGATTGCCGTATGCCTCTGAACGATTCGACGGCGCTGCGTCTGGAAATCCTTGACGCGCTGATTCTCGCGGTGGAGAACCGTCGGCGACTGTTCGACGTCATCGCGGCCGCGCCGTCGGCAGACCAGGCCCGGCAGGACCTGATGGCCGAGTTCGACCTCAACGAGATCCAGGCAACGGCGGTGCTTGACCTTCAGGCCCGACGCTTCGCAGAGTTGGAGCGCACGCGTCTGGTCCAGGAGCGACAAGCATTCCTGAACCGCTGACACAGCACGAGATCGGCTGGCGGTCGATGCTCCCGCGAACAAGCGCGTCGGCCGGGAGCGTTCCCGCAAATCGCGTGCGACACCGCCACCTCTTCCGACACGGTGCCCGCTCAGGGCCACCCGAACCGGGCACCGCGTCGGAAAAGGCGGCAGCTGTCAGGCGAGGCTGTCGATCGCGCGCAGGCGGTCGATCGCCTGGTCCACGCTCGAGTTCAGCACCTGACCCGTCTCGCGCTGCCCCATCGTCACGCCGTTGACGTCGCGGGTGGCGTTGTCGATCTCGGCGACGCCGGACTGCACCTCGGTGATCGCCTCGGACATCACGACCGCGTCCATCCGCAGCTTCTCGATGGTCGACGTGATGTCGGCTGTCGCGGCGGACGTCGCGATCGCCAGCTCCTTGACCTCGTTGGCCACCACGCTGAAGCCCTTGCCGGCCTCGCCCGCACGCGCTGCCTCGATGGTGGCGTTGAGGGCGAGCAGGTTCGTCTGCTTGGCGACGCCCGCGATCATCTCTGCGACGCCCGCGATGTTCTGCAGGCTGGAGCTCAATTCCTCAACGGCAGCGCTGGCGCTCTGGCTCTGGCTCAGCACGGCATGCGTCAGCTTCGTGGACGCCTCGACCCGCTGCTCGATCGTGTTCGCGGCGGAATGCACCTCAGCGGTATTGGTGCGGATCCGGTTCAGCTCGTCCATGATCGCGCTCGTTGCGGTGGTGATCGACTCCTCGGCCTGCGCGCGCAGCTCGGCCTCGCGTTCGCGATCGCGCTCGGCCGCCGCCTGCAACTGCTCCTCGCGCTCCTGCTGCGCCTCGGCAATCTCGCGCTCGCGCTCGGCGAGCGAGTCCAGCATCGTGTCGATGGCCTGGGCGAGCGCGCCGATCTCGGAGGTGTCCGCCGAGTTGATCCGCAACGAGCGATCGCCGGAGGAGATGATCTGCTCCGCGGTCTCGCGCAACGGCTGCACCTTCGCGCGCACGGCGCGGCGGATGCCGACGGCGACCACGCCGATGATCAGCAGCAAGATGCCGCCGATCACGGCCAGGCTCTTCTCCGACCACGAGGTCGCCACCGCATGGATCGGGCGCGGCCGGGTGAACTCGAGCAGGACGTTCGAGCCGCTCGTCGTCGGTACGGCGGCGTCGAGGACCATCTTGTCGGAACCAACGGTCGCGGTCGTGACGGTGATGTTGCCGAGCGTGCTCTTGAGCGTCGAGACCTGACCGGTGTGCTGCTTCGTGACGAGGGTCAGCGGCATGCCGATGATCTGTGACAGCTGAGCGAGCTTCGTCTTGTTCAGCGCGAGCAGGAAGATCAGGTTTCCGACCGGCTTGCCGGCCGCGTTGTCGTTGTATGCGCGGAAGCTGCAGAACGCGTAGGGCGTTGAGTCCGGGGTCAGCAGGCCACACTTGGACACGCCCGGCTTCGCGGACGGATCGATCAGGGTGCTGAGCGTGGACGTGCTGGTGAACGCCGCCGGGAGCGGTTCGAAGGTGTCGCCCCCGCCGGTGGTCAGCCCGCCGACGCGGTAGCTGCCGTCGGGCCCGACACCGATGACGCCGTCAACGCCGTTCAGCGTCTTCGTCACGCTCGGCACGAAGTCGTCGAGGAAGTCGGCCTTGTTCGCCTGTGCCACCGCGTCGTACGAGCCGGACCAGATCGAGTTGGTCGAGCCGTAGTTGGCCAGGAGCTTGACCTCGTAGTCGAGCGCGATCTTCACGCGCTGGGCGTACTGGGCCGCCTGCTCGGATTCGAGGTTGCCGAACGCCGCGTTGCTCAACCAGCGCTGGGACAGGAATGCGCCGACGCCGCAAACGACGACAACGCCGGCGATGACCGCCGCAATGAACCGGGATTGCCTACTTCTCACAGCTCGGACCATCGACAGGGGGCTGGGCGACTTGACGGCCCCGCCGTGCGAGCCCGCGCACATTGAGTACGTTCGAGCCATGGTCGGAAATATCCACACCTTGGTGGTCGTCGACGACGACGACGTCATGCGCCGACTC
Organism: Jatrophihabitantaceae bacterium; assembly: GCA_035765515.1. Classification (GTDB taxonomy): domain Bacteria; phylum Actinomycetota; class Actinomycetes; order Mycobacteriales; family Jatrophihabitantaceae; genus DASRSS01. Next base: position 2,727 of record DASTXN010000201.1, read on the forward strand.
GTGCGGATCCGGCTCGAGGAGACCGGCCAGTTCCGGGTAGTGGGCGAGGGGCCGGACGGAGCTGCCGCAATCGAACTGGCTCAGCGGCACCGCCCCGACCTGATGGTGATGGACGTGAACATGCCCGGGACGGACGGCCTGGCCGCACTGCCCGGCGTACGCGCCGCGTCACCGGAGACGCGGGTCGTCCTGCTGACCGCGCTGAACGATCCGGAGGTGGCCGAGCGCGCGATCCGGCTGGGCGCGGCCGACGTCCTGGACAAAGCCACCGGCATCGACGCCCTCCGGGAGCGGCTCACGGCGCCGTTCCCGCCGCAGCGTGGCCGCGTTGCGGCCGAAGCATCCGCCCACCCTGTCGAATCGCCGACCGGAGCCGGCGCGCCCACCGGTCGGACCGAGGCACACCGGACTGTGCGGGCGCTGGAGCTGCGGGACGGCGAGGACCGCTACCGATCCATCGTCGAGGCGGTCCAGGACTACGCGATCTTCATGCTCGGCGTCGACGGCACGATAGTGACGTGGAACCCGGGCGCGGAACGGATCAAGGGTTACGCCGCCGAGGAAATCATCGGCCGGCACTTCCGCGTGTTCTACCCGGAAGACGTGCAGCAGCAGCGGCATCCTGAGCACGAGCTCGAACTTGCCCTGCGCGACGGCCATTACGAGGAGGAGGGCTGGCGCGTCCGCAAGGACGGCACCCGCTTCTGGGCGAACGTATTGATCACCGCGGTCTACAACGCCGCCGGCGAGCACATCGGTTTTGCCAAGGTCACGCGGAACATGGACGAGCGACGGCAGATGCTGCTGGACCTTGAAGAGGCCGGCGCGGCACTGGCGGCGGCCAACGCCGAACTGGAGGCGGCGAACGCCCAACTGCGCACCCGGGCGGAGGAGCAGGCTGAGTTCGTCGCTGTCACCGCTCACGAGTTGCGCAACCCGGTCAGCGTGCTGAGCGGATCGGCCGCGTTGCTGGTGCAGCACTGGGACGACCTTGACGCCGGTGACCGCGACGAGCTGGTCAGCTCGATCACGGCGACGTCCCAGCGGCTGGACCGTCTGCTGGCCGACCTGCTGACAGCCTCGCGGCTGGAGTCGGACGCGATCGCGCTGCGGCCGGAGCGGGTCGAGGTCGGCACCCTGCTGGCGACCTCGGTGGCGGCGGCGCGGACCGGCACGAGCCCCGCGGACGTCCGACTCGACGCCGAGCCGGGACTGACTGTGACTGGTGACCCGGGACGGCTGGCGCAGGTGGTCGATAACCTGATCTCCAACGCGTTGCGGCACGGGAAGGCTCCGGTGTTGGTCGCCGCGCGCACAGAGGGGAGCCGGGTGCTGGTCACCGTCAGCGACTCCGGCGACGGCGTTCCCGACGAGCTTCGGCCGCGCCTGTTCCAGCGATTCGCGGCCGGGCGCCGCAACGGCGGGACGGGCCTGGGCCTGTTCATCGTGCGCGAGCTCGCGCGGGCGCACGGCGGCGACGCGTGGTACGAGCCGGGAGCCGGCGGCGGGGCATGTTTCGGCCTGTCGTTACCGGCTGCGCGGCCGGTCACCGATACGCTCGTGACCGGATGTACGACCGCCGTACCTAAGCAGGCCTGAGCCGATGCCCATCCGTGTCGAACTGGTCGACGACGTGCCGGAAGCTCGCACCATGGTCCGTAGCGCGCTGCGCTTCCGTGGCGTGTTCACGGTCGTCGGCGAGGCCACGAACGGCGCCGAGGCCATCGAGCTCGCCCACCGGCTGAACCCGGACATCGTCGTGCTCGACATCGGCCTGCCGGACCTCGCCGGGGAAGAGGTGCTCACCCGGCTGCGGGAGGTCGCGCCCGCCGCAAAGGTTGTGGTCTTCTCCGGCTCGGAGCCCAGCGAGAACCGCAGCCTGGTCGACGGCGCGGACGGGTACGCAGTCAAGGGCACACAGCTGGACTATCTCGTCGAGCTCCTGGAAACCCTCGGTCGCGAGCACGTCGGCTCGGTGCGCACGAACCTGGAGTTCTCCTTCTCCAGCTCCGCCGTCGCCCGCCAGTTCACCCGCGACACGCTGGAGTCCTGGCACGTGCCCTCGCTGGTCGAAGACGCCCTCGTGGTCGTGAGCGAGATGGTGAACAACGCGATCCTGCACGCCAGCACCGGCTGCGAGCTGTGCCTGTCGGTCAACGCGCTGGCGCTGCGGATCGAGGTCGCGGACCTCGGCGGCGGCACCCCGGACCCGCTGCCGCCGAGCGATACCCGCACGCACGGCCGCGGGCTGCATCTGGTGGACGCGATCGCTGCCGCGTGGGGAGTCCAGCCGCGCCCCGGTGGCGGCAAGGTGGTGTGGGCCGAACTGCTGCGCGAGTCCGACGACCCGAACGGCGAGTTCGCCTGAGCGCGTCCGCCTCTCAGGCCACCGGCTCGCAGATGACCACGGGGATCTCCCGGTCCGTCCAGGTCTGGTACGACGCGTAGTCCGCGTACACCTCCAGCAATCGCGGCCACAGCCGCGCGCGTTCGGCAGCATCCGCGGTACGGGCGCGCATGCGGCGCGTGGTCCGTCCGAGCTGCACGGTGACGTCCGGGTTCGCCCGCAGGTTGTGGTACCAGGCCGGGTTGGTCGGCAGGCCGCCCTGCGAGGCCACCAGGATCACGTTCTCGCCGTCGGCCATGTGCAGCAGCGGGACGGTGCGCGGCTGGCCCGACTTGCGGCCCGTCGTGGTGAGCAGGCAGACCGGGACGCCGTTGCGCAGCGCGCTGCCGACGTGCCACTTCTTGCCGAGCCGTCCGCCGGTGTGCCGGTACAGCCAGGTGTGCGCGACGGACATCGCCTTGATGATGCGTACCGTGCTCGGCCGGTCCAGGCCTTTCGGTTTCGGCTTGGTCTTCGCGGTGGTCACGGCTGCCCCCATCGGTTCGCGGTGAGCTTCCAGCTCGGGACGTCGTCCAGGGATTGCACGGCCTCGTAGCTGCGGACGTAGCCGGTGCGCGTGATGTGCCACCGGCCGTGCGCGTCGCGGGCGTAGTCGTCGTCGTAGAACGCGGCACCGGTGAGCAACAGCCGCTGCTCGGTGACGATCACCTGGTCCTGCAGGTACCACGTGCCGTGCGCCGTGTCGCCGGTGACCGTGATCTCCGGGTGGTGGCACTGGTGCACCGTGATGATGGCCGGCCCGAGCGAGTTGCGCATGAACTCGACGACCTGGTCGCGGCCGGTGAAGGCGAGCGCGGGCCCGTACTCGGCGGTGACGTCGGCGCTGAGCGTCGCCGCGAACTCGTCCCAGAGCTTGAGGTCCAGGCTGCGCAGGTAGCGGTACTTGAGCTGCTCGATCTCGCGGATGGTGATCAGGTCGGTGGCGTCCACGGAGCAGACGCTAGCGACAAACGAGAACATGTTCTAGGCGTGACCCTAGAATCTGGTACTCGTTGTACTTGGTACCGGTCGAGTCGCGGAGGTATGCCGTATGCGTCCAGTTCGCCGAGCACGGCCCGTCTGGCTGCGGGTCGCTACCGCCACGCTGCTCGTGGGCGGCACCGTCACTGCCGTCACGGCAGCGCCCGCCGGGGTCGCTGCGCAGGTCCGTCCCGACCCGGTCGCGGACGCGATCGCGGCGAGCGCGGCATCCGGCAGCACGTGGCAGCCGGACCCGGCGGCGTACGGGCACAAGCTGGTGACCGGCGTGCAGGTGCCGATGCGTGACGGTGTCCGCCTCGCGGCGAACGTCGACTACCCGACCGACCCGGCCACCGGCCAGATCGCGTCCGGCACCTTCCCGGTACTGCTGACGATGACGCCGTACGGAAAGGACACCGGGCAGGCCGCCGGGCTCGGTACCGACGACTACCTGGTGGAGCGTGGCTACATCGACGTCGTGGTCGACGTGCGCGGCACCGGATCGTCCGGGGGATCGTTCGACCTGTTCGATCCCAAGCAGACGGCCGACGGCGTCCAGTTGGTGCACTGGGCCGCCAGGCTCGACCACAGCGACGGGAAGGTCGGGCTGCACGGCGCGTCCTACCTCGGCATCGACCAGATGCTGACCGCGGGCGCCGTGGGGCCGAACTCACCGCTGAAGGCGATCTTCCCGATCGTCACCGCGAACGACATCTACCGCGACACCGCGTTCATGGGCGGCATCCCCGACCTGTCCTTCGACATGCTCTATCTCGGCGCGCTGCTACCGGTGGTCAACCTGCTGAACCCGTTGATCAGCGCGGCCGTCCAGCCGTCCAGCGTGCTGCACGGCGTGCTCGGGCTGCTCAGCCACGCGAAGGGCGCGCTCAGCTACAATGCGCTGTTCCTGCTGCGGACCTACCTCGGCGGGCCCGACTCGTACGACGACGCGTACTGGCACGCCAAGGACCCGGCGGACGTGCTCGGCAAGATCGTCGCGAACGGGATTCCCGCCTACTTGATCGGCGGCGAGTTCGACCTGTTCCAGCGGGGCGAGCCGCTGAACTACGCCGGGCTGCAGAACGCGTGGGCGGGGCGTCCGACCTACGTGCCGATGCTGCCCGGGCAGGCGACGACCGGCCGCTACCAACTGCTGGACGGCCCGTACACGCACCTCGCCGGCGGCGGCATCGGCTCGAACTTCAACCAGCTCGAGCTGGAGTGGTTCGACACCTGGCTCAAGGGCGAGGACACCGGCATGGACCGGACGCCGACCCCGCTGCACTACTACGACCTCGGCACCGGTCATTACAACGAGACGACCACCTATCCGTTCACCGGGGCCACGCCGACGACGTACTACTTCGACGGCACCCGCAGCGGCAGCGCACCGTCCCGCAACGACGGCTCGCTCGTGACGACCGCACCCACCACGACTTCGGCCGCGGACACGATCACGTGGGCGCCGGTGTCCGGCACGATCTGCGCGCGCCAGCAGGACCAGTGGGTGATGGGCGCGGTCTCGCTGTTCACCAGTCACCTGTCCGGAGTCGTCCCTTGCATCGACGACGACCGCCTGGCGCAGGTGGGTCCCGCCGCGCTCACCTACACGAGCGCGCCCATGACCTCGCCCCGGACGATCGCGGGACCCATCGACGTCAC
>DASTXN010000202.1:0-16746 GCA_035765515.1 Jatrophihabitantaceae bacterium
AGCGAGATCCGGGTGTGGGCACCGAACGCGACGACCGTACGCATGGTCGTGCACGGCGCGGCCGAGCCGATGACGTCCGACGGCAGTGGGGGTCCCCCCGCCGATAAGGGCGTAGCCGGCGGGGGAGGTTGGTGGCGCGGCGGCGACCTCGAACCCGGTACCGACTACGCGTTCCTGCTCAGTGGAGGTCCCCCCGGCAATGGGGGCGTAGCCGCCGGGGGAGAAACGAGCGAGCCGAGACCGGACCCGGCGTCGCGCTGGCAGCCGGAGGGCGTGCACGGGCCGAGCCGCGTCTACGACCAGAGCGCGTATCCGTGGCAGGACGCGTCGTGGCGCGGCCGCGAGCTCGACGGCGGAATCGTGTACGAGCTGCACATCGGGACGTTCACGCCGGGCGCGACGTTCGACAGCGCGATCGAGCGGCTGGACCACCTGGTCGGGCTGGGCGTCACCCACGTCGAACTGCTGCCGGTCAACGCGTTCAACGGCGTCTGGAACTGGGGCTACGACGGCGTCGACTGGTACGCGGTGCACGAGCCGTACGGCGGCCCGGACGGGCTCAAGCGCTTTGTCGACGCCTGCCATGCGCGCGGCCTCGCAGTGGTGTTGGACGTGGTCTACAACCACCTGGGACCGTCCGGGAACTACCTGCCCGAGTTCGGGCCGTACCTGAAGTCCGGACGCAACACCTGGGGCGACCTGGTCAACCTCGAGGAGCCGGCCGTACGCAGGTTCGTGATCGACAACGCGCTCATGTGGCTGCGCGACTTCCACGTCGACGCACTGCGCCTGGACGCCGTCCACGCGCTGATCGACACGTCGCCGGTGCACGTGCTGGCTCAGCTGTCGGCCGAGGTCGCGGACCTGTCCGCCGAACTCGGGCGCCCGCTCACGTTGATCGCCGAGTCGGACCTGAACGACCCGGTGATGATCACCTCGCAGGAGCACGGGGGCTACGGGCTGGACGCGCAGTGGGACGACGACGTGCACCACGCGCTGCACTCGGCGCTCACCGGCGAGCGGCAGGGCTACTACTGCGACTTCGGCCCGCTGTCGGTGCTGGCCAAGACGCTGACCCGCGCGTTCTTCCACGACGGCACGTATTCGACGTTCCGCGGCAAGGTCTGGGGGCGCCCGGTCGACCGCGCGACCACGCCCGGTTGGCGGTTCGTGGTGTGCCTGCAGAACCACGACCAGGTCGGCAATCGCGCCGTCGGCGACCGGCTGCCGGAGCTGACCACGACGGGCCTGCTGCGGGTCGGCGCGACGTTGCTACTGACCTCGCCGTTCACGCCGATGCTCTGGATGGGTGAGGAGTGGGCCGCGTCCACCCGCTGGCCGTTCTTCACCTCGCACCCCGAGCCGGAGCTGGGGAGGGTGACGGGCGAGGGCCGGCTAGCCGAGTTCGGTGAGCACGGCTGGGACGTCTCGCAGATGATCGACCCGCAGGACCCCGCCGCGTACCGCGAGGCGGTCCTGGACTGGGACGAGCTGGCCGACGCACCGCACCGGCAGATGCTCGAGTTCTACCGGCGCCTGATCGCGCTGCGGGCGGCCGAGCCGGACCTGCGCGCGGGCGACCTGGCCGCGGTGCAGGTCGACTGCGACGACGAGGAGCGCTGGATCGTCGTGCACCGCGGCGCGCTCCGGGTCGCGGCCAACCTGTCCGATCAGCCGCGCGAGTTCGACCTCAGCGCGTCCGAAGTCGTTTTCGGCACGGACGACGCGGTGCGCCTCGACGGCGGGACCCTGCAGCTGCCGGCCGAGTCCGCCGCGATCGTGCGAATCGGCTAGTCGTCCGGCTCGTGCTCGATCACGCGCGGCTGGGTCGTGCCGGTGATGGGACGCGGCTCGTCCTTAGGCTCGCCGTCGGAGACGTCCACCTGCGGGATGTTGCCGTCGGCCATGGCCAGCTCCCACAGGTAGTCGTTGTAGGCGCCGTGGAACTCGTCCACGCTGCGGTGCGGGGTGGACGCGCTGCTCGCCGCCGGGCGGACGGGTTCGGCCGGGACGCGGCGCGGACGGAGCCGGGGTGCCGCGGCCGCAGGTGGCGCTGCGGTGTCGCGCCCGAGCGAGCGGCCGTAGCGGTCGGCGAGCTGCGCGGCGCGCTGCCACTGCTCGGCGCTCGGCCCCGGACGGGCCAGCTCCCCGTTCGCACGCACCGCAACGACGCCTTCCGGCCCGTCGCCAGCGGGCAGCGCCAGCCGTTCGCCGGCGCCGTCGAGCTCGGCGTCGGACAACTCGTCGAACTGCTCCTCCCCCGGATCGATGCCGAGGAACCGCTGCCGCGCCTCGCGCACGTCGTGCCGCGCGATCGCGAACGGGGCCGAGAAGGCCAGCAGCGCGAAGATGTACCACTGGATCACGTAGGCCAGGTGCTGCCATTCGGCGGCGCCCCCGGCCGGGTTGGACAGGTCCGGCGGCGGGACCGCGCGGAGCCCGGAGGTGCCCGGTTGGTGGGCCTTGAGGATCAGGTACGCGTCGTAGACGGGACTGCCCAGCGCCTTCGCCTGCTGTGCCGGGTTGATCGTCTGCAGCTCGTGGGCGGGCAGCCGGGCCGCGTCGTCCGAGCCGCTGTCCGGCGTCTGCAGCCGGCCGGTGACCGTGACCCGGCCGGACGGCAACGCGGTGTCGGCGTGCGGCGGCGTGTCGCCGCCGGAGTCGGCGACGAAGCCGCGAGCGACCAGCAGCACGCCGTTGTCCGTGCGCAGCGGGTCGAGCACGTAGTAGCCGCGGGTCTGGCCGATCGACTCGTTGCGGACGTACTGCTGATGTCCGTCGAGGAAGGTGCCCGAGACGGTGACCGTGCGGTACCGGATCGCGTCGCGGCCGGGCACCGGACCGTGGCCGACGAGCGGGACCAGGTCGGGCGTGAGCGCGACGGCGGGCGCGTGGGCGTTCGCCCGCAGGTCGTGGTTCTCGCGGACCTTCTGCTCGTAGCGCGAGACCTGCCAGGTGCCCGCCGCGATGCACAGCGCGGCGACCACGAACATGAGTGCGGCAGTGGCGGCGTAGCGCGGTTGCCGCAAGGCCCACAACGCGCTCCGGAACACGCGTTCACGGTACGCGAGGGTCCTCCAGCGCGGCGCCGCCACGGGGTTGTTCGCCCGGGAAGCCGCGGGCTATGCCGTGCCGCAGCGTGAGCATGGTCAAGCTCGCCTGCACCTGCGCGCGCGACGTCTGCCTGCGCACCTCGAGCGGCAGCCGTCCCCAGACCGCGTCGACGATCTCGTCCACCGCCACGTCCGTGACCGTCTCGCCGCGTTCGCGCACGTCGCGGTCGTGGCGGGTCAGCGCGTCCTCGATCCACGCGCGCAACTCGCTGCGGTCCATGCGTCGAGTGTGGCGGACGGGTCAGATCTCGCCGACGACGACACCCGGGTAGGCGGCCTCCACGCGCACCACCGTGGCCTGCGGCGGGTCGCCCTGCTGGACCTCCCACTTGCCGAGCAGGGTCTGCGCGAAGCTCTGCGCCACGTCGTAGTCGTCGAACGGCCCGACGGCCCGCGGCGGCGTGAACTGGCCCTCGTGCGTCAGCACCACCACGAATGTCGGAACCTCGGTAGCGGTCATGATCGCGTTCTACCCCAGCCGGACGGCCGCTTCACCGGCCCCGAGCGGCTCAGGCGTCGATCACCGGCGGCGGGAACGCCGGTGGTGGCGGCCCGAACGCGCGGCGGGCGGCGCCGATCGCCGACCGCGCCAGTGCCGCGTTGCCGGCGGCCCCGATCCCGGCGCCGATGCCGAGCGGAAGCGCGCGTCCGACGAGCAGCGCGCCCTGGCGGGCACCGAAGCGGGTGACCAGCAGGCGCGCCAGCCGGGTGTTGATGCCGGCGACGTTGCCCTTCGCGTCCGGACGGTTCAGCACCTGCGTCCAGTGCGCCGACTGCCCCTCGGCACCCTCGATCGCGCGCGGGCCGGCCGAGCCCACCATCACGCCGAGCACCAGGGCACGCCGCAGCTCGGGATCGCTCACCGGCACGCCGTGCAGCTCGGCCAGCGCCAGCACGTACATGCCGGTCGCGGAGACGAACGCGGTGATCTCGGCGGCACCGGCTGCCAGCGACGTCGCGGTGCCGACGCCGGGGACGGCCGCGGCGCCACCGGATGCGGCGCCGATGCCCACGACCGCTGCGAGATAGCGACGCTCGAGCATCTCCACGACCATCGCCGGGGAGGCGTGCGGCTTGCCGGCCCGGACCCGCCGCAGGTAGGCGAGGACGACCGGACGCTGCACCGCCAGCGCCTTGTCCAGTGCCGTGTCCAGAGCGCGTTCGACGGGGGCCGGAACCGAAACCTTGCGCTTACCCATTCCCGGCTCCGATCCGGTTGAGCGCCACCAGCCGACTGATCGCGCGACGGTACTTCTTGCGGTACCCGCCGGCCAGCATCGCCTCGTCGAACAGCTGGTCCGGCGCGACGCCGGAAACCAGCAGCGGTACCTGCCGGTCGTACAGCCGGTCGGCGAACACGACCAGCCGCAGTGCGGTGTTCTGGTCCATCACCGTCTGCGTACCCGTGATGTGCACCGCGGTCACCCCGTCGACCAGGGCGCCGTAGCGCGACGGGTGCAGCGAGGCGAGATGTGCGCAGAGCGCGCCGAACTCGTCCAGCGACGACCCCGGCGTCGCGGCGGCGTGCGCGCGCACCGCGTCCTCCGGCGGGGGCTCCGGAGCCGCCGGCAGGCCGCGATGGCGGTAATCGGGCCCGTCCACCCGGATCGTGTCGAACCGCGCGGACAGGCCCTGGATCTCGCGCAGGAAATCGTCCGCCGCGAAGCGGTCCTCGCCCAGCCGGTCCGGCAGCGTGTTGGACGTGGCCGCCAGCGCTACACCGCGGTCCGCGAGCCGGCCCAGCAGGGTGGAGACCAGCACGGTGTCGCCTGGGTCGTCCAGCTCGAACTCGTCGATCGCGAGCAGCCGCATCCCGCCCAGCGCCGTCACCACGTCGGCGAAGCCGAGGACGCCCGCCAGTTGGGTCAGCTCCACGAAAGTCGCGTAGGCCTTCGGCCCGGGCACCGCGTGCCATAGCGAGGCGAGCAGGTGCGTCTTGCCGACGCCGAATCCGCCGTCGAGGTAGACGCCGCGCGGGGCCGGCGTCCGTCCGCGGCGGCGCAGGAAACCCGCCTTCGGGGCAGGGGTGCTGACCCGTTCGGCGAACTCCTGCAGCGCCCGCAGCGCGGCCAGCTGGGTCGGTTCCGCGGGGTCCGGCCGGTACGTGTCGAAGCGGACGTCGACGAACAGCGGGGGCGGCACCAGTCCGGCGATCAGGTCCGCTGCGCTCACGCGGGGCGCACGGTCGACCAGGCGGATCGGCGGGCGGGACGGCACGGGATCCGAGCCTAGCCACCGGGGCGTGCTGTGATGGAGCCCATGCGCGCGCTGCTGCCCGAACCGGCCGACGACGTCGACGTGCACGAGTTCTACGCCCGCGACTGGCTGGACGGCGGCGGCGTGCGGATGAACTTCGTGGCCAGCGTGGACGGCGCCGCGACCGAGGACGGTGTCTCGCGGGGGCTGCAGACACCGGGCGACAACAAGGTGTTCGCGGCCCTGCGCGACCTGGCCGACGTCGTGCTGGCCGGCGCGGGCACCGTCCGCACCGAGGGGTACCACGCGATCGGGCTCAGCGCGCGCCGCACCGCGATCCGCCGCGACCGCGGACTGGCCGGGCGGCTGCCTACCGCGGTGGTGAGCCGGTCGCTGCGGCTGGATCCGGACTCGCCGCTGTTCACCGACGCCCCGCCGGACGCGCGCACGATCGTGCTCACGTGCGCCGCCGGCGACCCGGCCGTCCGTGTCGCGCTGGAGCGCGTTGCAGACGTCGTGGTGTGCGGCGACTCGGACGTCGACTTCGCCGGCGCGCATGCGGCACTGGTCGAGCGTGGCCTGACCCGGATCCTCAGCGAGGGCGGGCCGACGCTGTTCGCGGAGATGGCCCGGTCCGGTGTCGTCGACGAGCTGTGCCTGTCGGTGACGCCGCTGCTGACCGGACCGGGCGCGCGGCGCATTGTCGCCGGTGAGTTGTGGCCAGGCGACCCGCTGGAGCTTGCGCTGGCCGGCCTGCTCGAGGAGGACGGCGCGCTGTTCTGCCGGTACCGCGTGCAGCCGCGCCGCACCGGCTAGCGGCTCAGCGCGGTCTCGGCGTTGACGCGGCTGAGCTTGTGCGGGTTGCGGACCGTGAAGATCCGGCTGATCAGGCCGCCGTCGAAGGCGAAGCCCACCACCGAGTCCACCTTGCCGTCGACGACCAGGCGCAGGCCCGGCGCGCCGTTGACCAGCATCGGCTCGAACACGCCGTCGCCGGCCAGTCGCGGAAAGTTGCGAGCCAGGTTGCGGATCCGGACCGCGCCGATCACCGGTTGCCGAACCGCCTGGACGAACCCGCCGCCGTCCGCGAGCAGGACCGCGTCGGGTGCGAGCACGTCCATGAGGCCCTGCAGATCGCCGGTGGTCACCGCAGCCACGAACCGGTCGATCACCCGCCGCTGTTCGGCGCGATCGACGTCCACTCGCGGCCGCCGCGCTCCGACGTGCGAGCGCGCGCGGTGCGCAATCTGCCGGACCGATGCGGCGGTCCTGCCCGTCGCCGCCGCGATCTCCTCGAACGGCAGGTCGAACACTTCGCGCAGCACGAACACGGCGCGCTCGGTGGGCGTCAGCGTCTCCAGGACAGTCAGCATGGCCAGCGACACGGACTCTGCGAACTCGACGTCGTCGGCGACGTCAGGAGCGGTCAGGAGCGGCTCGGGCAGCCATTCGCCCACGTACTGCTCGCGGCGCCGCGCGAGCGTCCGCAGCCGGTTGAGCGCCTGGCGGGTGACGATCCGGACCAGGTACGCGCGCGGCTCGCGCACCTGGTCCCGTGCGTCGGCGCCGATGCCGTCCCAGCGCAGCCAGGTTTCCTGCACCACGTCCTCCGCATCGGCTGCCGACCCGAGCAGTTCGTAGGCGACGGTGAACAGCAGGCTGCGGTGGGCGACGAACGGGTCGTCCTGGGTCATGAGATCGAGCGTAGGGGCGCTTTGGCCATGGGTTTGAGGTCGCACGACGCGGCATAACCTTCGGACTCGATGCCGAGCGCGACGTTTCCGCGCGCGTTCATGTTGGCGATCGCGATGAACGCGGTCAGCTCGACCAGCGCCGCCTCGCCGAGCGCGTCGAGCAGCGTCGCGACCAGCACGTCGTCAACGGTCGGCGGCGTGTCGGTCATCGCCTCGGCGTACTCCAGCACGTCGCGCTCCAGCGGCGTGAACACGGCCGACTCGCGCCAGCGCGGCACCTCGCGGGCCTTCTCGACGTCCAGGTGTTCGTTGAACGCCTGGAAGTAGCCGAAGTCCAGGCACCAGCTGCAGCCGATCCTGGCCGCGACGGCCAGGTGCGCGAAGGACTTCAGCGCGGGGTCGCATTGCTTCCACTTCTGCGCCTTGCCGCCGAGGCCCATGGTTGCCCGCAGGACCGGACGGTTGTGCCAGTAGATGCCGAGCGGCTCGGGGACGCGTCCGAGCAGTTTCCTGCTGAATCGCTTGGCGAGCGCGCCGTACAGGCCGGTGATCTCGGCCGGTGCGATGCGTGTGGTCATCGATGCTCCTTCGAACCAGTGCCTTGTCGTTGGCTTCCGCACACAGGACACCGGCCGGGCGAGGTTTGTGACACGCAGGCACTGGGTGTCCCAGAATGGCCGGCATGGACCTTCCGGTGATGCCGACCGTGCTGCCGATGCTCGCCAAGCCGGTGAAGGGTTTCGGCGCGCTCACGACCGACGAGCTGCTGTTCGAGCCGAAGTGGGACGGCTTCCGCTCGATCGTGTTCCGCGACGGTGACGAGGTGGAGTTCGGCAGCCGCAACGAGAAGCCGATGACGCGCTACTTCCCCGAGCTTGTCGAGGCCGTGCGAGCCTCGTCGCTTCCCGAGCGCTGTGTGCTGGACGGCGAGATCGTGATCGCGACCGAGCACGGGCTGGACTTCGAGGCGCTGCAGCAGCGCATCCATCCGGCGGCGTCGCGCGTGAAGCTGCTGTCCGAGCAGACGGCCGCGTCGTTCGTCGCGTTCGACGTGCTCGCGCTCGGTGACGAGGCCCTCACCGGGCAGCCGTTCCGGGAGCGTCGCGCCCGATTGGTCGACGCGCTCGCCGGTGTTCGTCCGCCCATCCACGTCACGCCGGCGACCGACGACCGCGCCGTCGCCGAACAGTGGTTCACCGAGTTCGAGGGCGCCGGCCTGGACGGCGTCGTCGCCAAGCCGCTCGACGGCACCTATCAGCCGGACAAGCGGGTGATGTTCAAGCTGAAGCACGAGCGCACCGCGGACTGTGTCGTTGCCGGGTATCGGGTGCACAAGTCCGGTCCGGACGCGATCGGTTCCCTGCTGCTCGGCCTCTACACCGAGGACGGCGTGCTCAACTCGGTGGGCGTCATCGGTGCGTTCCCGATGGCGCGCCGGCGCGAACTGTTCGCCGAACTACAGCCGCTGGTGACCTCGTTCGAGGAACACCCGTGGAACTGGGCCGGTGATCTCGAGGCCGTCGCGGGCACGCGGACCCCGCGCAGCGGTGAGGGGTCGCGGTGGAACGCCGGCAAGGACCTGTCGTTCGTCCCGTTGCGCCCCGAGCGGGTCGTCGAGGTGCGCTACGACCACATGGAGGGCAACCGGTTCCGGCACACGGCGCAGTTCAACCGGTGGCGCCCGGACCGCACTCCGGAGTCGTGCACGTATGCGCAACTGGAGCAACCGGTGACGTTCCAGCTCGGCGACATCGTCCCCGGCCTGGGTTAGCGCGGTGTGACGCCTGCCGCCCGTCTGCCCGGTTCGTCCGGCCGCCGCCTATCCTCTACGGGTCCGGGTCAGCACGGTCGGCAGCGAGGGTGGGGATGCAGGTGGCCGCTTCGGCATCCGGTCGCCGCCCACGGCCCGGGCCAGGCCCGCTCGCCCGTCCGGCTCCGGCCCCGCGACTGCCGGCACCGCAGCCACCGGCACCCACCCAGGTCGTCGCGGCGGCAGGCACCGCGATCGTCACGGCGGCCCGGGTCGGACGGATCCTGGGCCGGTCCGGCTGGCGGATCGCCCGGCAGCTACCGGGCGCCCAGACGCTCGAGCGCGAGGCGCAGCGTCTGCAGCGGGCGGCGGTGAGCGAGGTCCGCCGGCGCCTCGATCTCCCGCACGAGCCCTCCGGCACTGCGACCGCCGAGGAGCGCCGGGCCGCACTGCTGATCCAGAACGCGTCGCAGGACGAGGCGCCCCTGCGCACCGCGATGAGCGAACTGCTGGAGCGCTCCGTCGAGACCGACCGGCGCGCGAGCCGCGAGTACCTGTTCGGCACGATCATCAGTCAGCTCGTCCCGGACGAAGCCCGCGTGCTGGCCGCGCTGTCCGACGGCCGCTCCGCCGCCACCATCGATGTCGTCATCAAGATCGGCGCGCGCGGACGGACCCGCACCGAGCTCGCGTATGCCTCCACGATCGGGCGCGCGGCGGGGCTGTCCAGCCCGGAGAACACGCCGACGTACCTGTCCCGGCTGGTCGGGTTCGGGCTGCTCCAGCCCGGTCCCGAGGACGACTCGCTCAACACCGATTACGAGATCCTCGCGACCGACACCGGCGTCCGCGCGGCACGCGCCACCGCCGAGGCGCGCCGGCAGGGTTCGGTGCGGCTGCAGCGCGGGACGGTGTCGCTGTCGCCACTCGGCCGCGAGTTCTGGGCCGCGACCGACCCGTCCCAGGCCCGCGCCCGCGCACTGCCGTCCACCTGACGATGGGCGTCCTGCACGACCTGATCATCATCTCGATACCGGTCGTCGCGGCGATCATCGGGTACGTCACCAAGCTCGTCGCGATCCGGATGATGTTCCGCCCGCTGGAGTTCGTCGGCATCCGTCCCTACCTCGGCTGGCAGGGCATCGTGCCGCGCCGGGCCGCGCGCATGGCGAGCATCGCCGTCGACACGATGACGCGTGACCTGATCTCCGCCGGCGAGGTCATCTCCCGCCTGGATCCGGACCGGGTCGCGTCCGAACTGGACGAGCCGATGCGCCGGTCGACCGCGGAGATCACCCGCGAGGTTCTCGGCGAGTTCCAGCCCGGTCTGTGGGACGCGCTCCCCGAACCGGTCCGGCGCCTCACCGTCGCGCGCGTCCAGGGCGAGCTGCCCGCGATCGTCCGCTCGGTGCTGGCGGACATCCAGCGCGACGTGGACGCCGTGTTCGACCTCAAGGGCATGGTCATCACCAACCTGCTCGCCGACAAGGACCTGCTCAACCGGATCTTCCAGGAGGCCGGTCGCAAGGAGTTCCGGTTCATCGCGCGCTCGGGACTCTGGTTCGGCGGCATCCTCGGCGTACTCCAGCTCGGCCTCTGGCTGCTGTTCCACGAGCCGCTGATCATGCCTGCCTTCGGGCTGGTCGTCGGCTGGTCGACGGACTGGCTCGCCCTGAAAATGATCTTCCGCCCTAAGCGGCCGGTACATGTCCTCGGCTTCACGATCCAGGGGCTTTTCCTCAAGCGCCGACGCGAGGTCGCCGCCGACTACGGCAAGCTGATCGCCGAGGAGGTCATCACCGCACACAAGGTGATCGAGGCGATCGTCAACGGCCCGCTCTCGGACCGCGTGTTCGCGCTCGTCGCCCGCCACGTGCAGTCGGCCCTGGACCGCAGCGCCGGACCGGCCCGGCCGCTCGTCGCCGTCACCATCGGGACCGCCCGCTACCAGCGGCTGAAGAAGACGATCAGCGCCAAGGTGATCGAGCGGCTGCCGGAGACGATGCGCTACGTGGAGGAGTACGCCCGCGAGACCATGGACGTGCAGAACCTGCTCGTGCAGAAGATGCAGCAGCTGGACGAGCAGCAGTTCGAGGCGCTGATCCGCCCCGCCTTCGAGCAGGACGAATGGATCCTGATCACCGTCGGTGCCGTCCTCGGCTTCGTCATGGGCGAGCTGCAAGCGCTCGTCCTCGAACACCTCGCGTCTCGGTGAGCCGGGCGCACAGCCGGCCACAGGCGGCACAGGTAGCGTGCAGAGCGTGACCCGCTGGACCGCCCGCGCCCTGCGCACGACCGCCGCGGCCTTGCTCGCGACCGCCACGCTGGCCGGCTGCACGCAGACCACCGCGGGACTCGGTACCGCCGCCGGACACGACAAGGCACCGGCGGGCACGCAGTCCCCGTCCGGGACCGCGGTAGCCCCGGCGCAGCGCACGATCTCATTCAGCGACTGCAGCGCGCTGTTCAGCGGTACGTCGGTCCCGGTGCAGCCCGCCCTGCGCGGCAAGCTCAGCTATGGGTGCGCGAAGCTACAGGTGCCGCTGAACTACGCGGACCCGACCGGTAGCCAGATCTCCCTGCAGCTGGTGAAGATCCACGACGCCGACAACGCGCACAGCCTCGGTTCGCTGCTGGTCAACCCAGGTGGTCCGGGTGGCTCCGGCGTCGAGCTCGCGCTCGGCCTGCTCAGCGAGATGTCGCCGAGCATCCTGGAGCACTTCGACCTGCTCGGCTTCGACCCGCGCGGCGTCGAGCTGTCCACTCCGCTGCACTGCATCAGCGACGCCCAGAAGGACCGGCTCAACGCCGAGTCACCGGACGTGCTCACCACGGCCGGGTTCAATCAGGCCAAGCGGCTCGCCGCCCAGGTCGCCGACGGCTGCAGCACCAAGTACGGGCCTGCTCTCGCCCAGTTCAACACCGTCAACACCGCCCGCGACATGGACCGGATCCGCCAGGCCGTCGGCGACAAGCAGATGAACTACCTGGGGTTCTCCTACGGCACGCAGCTCGGTTCGACGTATGCGCACCTGTTCCCCGGGAAGATCCGCGTCGCCGTGCTGGACGGAGCCGTCGACCCGCTGACGTCCGGCATCAAGCAGTTCGCCGATCAGCTCGGCGGATTCGAGGGCGCGTTCGACCAGTTCGCGACGTGGTGCCGTGCGCAGTCGCCCTGCTCCTCGCTCGGCAACCCGCGGCAGAGCGTGTACGACGTGGTGGCCGCCGCCAATGCGCACCCGCTCGGTACGGACGATCCCGGCGAGACGCGACGGGTAACCAGCTCGCTCGTGCTCACCGGGGTGCTGGAGGCGCTGTATTCCAAGTCGTCGTGGAAGCAGCTGGGCTCGGCACTGATCCAGGCCGAGCGTGGCGACGGCACCGGGTTGCTCTCGCTGGCCGACGACTACAACCAGCGCTACAACGGCCACTACACGAACATCATGGACGCGAACCTGGCCATCAGCTGCAACGACGAGAAGCCCGGGCCCACCGACCCGAAGATCCGGGCCACCGCGCAGAAGTGGTCGACCCAGTACCCGATGTTCGGCAAGTGGGCCGCCATCTCGCTGTTCGGCTGCCAGCAGTGGCAGCCCAACCGCACCCCGGTGCCGAAGCCGACCGCGCCGACCGCCCACAAGGTCCTCGTCATCGGCAACCTGCACGACCCAGCCACGCCGTACCAGGGCGCGATCGACCTGACCAAGACCATGGGCAACGCCGAGCTGCTCAGCTGGGACGGCGAGGGCCACACCTCCTACCTGCAGGGCAGCAGCTGCGTCGACAACTACGTCAACGCGTATCTGATCCACGGCACGTTGCCGCCGGCGAACACGACCTGCCCCCGGTGACGGTGCTACGCGTCAGCACGCCGTCGGCCGGCGTGCGCGGCATCGCGCTCGTGCTGCACGGCGGACGTGAAACCAGCACCGATCCGGTACGGGCGCATCAGCTGGCGGTGCTGCGCATGATCCCGTTCGCGCGCCGGCTGGCGTCCGCCGGACGGGCGCACGGGCTGGTGGTGGCGCGGCTGCGCTTCGGTCAGCGCGGCTGGAACGGCGAGCTGCGCTCCCCCGTCACCGACGCCCGCGGCGCCCTCGCCGAACTCACCGGGCGATTCCCGGGCGTGCCGGTCGCTCTGGTGGGGCACTCGATGGGCGCGCGCACCGCCGTGCACGTAGCCGGCGATCCCGCGGTCCGGGTGGTCGTCGCGCTGGCACCGTGGATCACGCCTGCCGACCCGGTTGACACGATGGCCGGGCGGCGGCTGCTCGTCGTGCACGGCGAGGCGGACCGGATCACCGACCCGCGGGCCTCGCGCCGTTACGCGCGACAGGCGTCCGCCGTCGCCGAGACGGTCAGCTGGGTGGGCATCAGCGGCGAGAACCACGCGATGCTGCGCAAGCCCCGGATCTGGCACGAGCTCACTGCGGGCTACGTCCTTGGCGCGTTACTCGACGCGCCGACTGTGGGAACCGTTCGGAAACAATCTGCGAACCTTGTCGAGAAGGCACTTGCCGGGCACGAGCCCATCGTCGTGTGATTGCAGTGTCGTTCCATCGCGCGAGGAGTTGAGAATGGCCGACCTGCACGATGCCCGAGCGGACGTGATCGCCGTGCCGGGGGTGGACGCCGGGCGCTGGCCGGATGTCGCGACGGTGCCCGACTCGCCGTTACGCGCAGCGGTTGCCAAGCAGATCTTCCGCCGGGCCGCGCAGCGGCTGCCGCTGCGCGTCCAGGAGCCGGACGGACGGAGCTACGGCGGCGGGTCCTCGGCCGACCCGCAGCTGGTCCTGCACCGTCCGCAGCAATTCTTCCAGCGGCTGGGCGCCACCGGGACCATCGGTTTCGGCGAGGCGTACATGGCCGGCGACTGGAGCAGCGAGGACCTGGCCGGCGTCCTGACCGCATTCGCAGCGCACGTCCGCGAACTCGTGCCCGCGACCTTGCAACGGCTGCGGCACGCGGTGCTCAGCAGGATGCCGGAGAGCCAGGACAACACGGTCGAGGGCGCCCGCGCGAACATCCATCACCACTACGACCTGTCCAACGAGCTGTTCAAGAACTTCCTGGACGAGTCGCTGACGTACTCGTCCGCGATCTTCAACGGTGACCCGCACAGCTGCGACGAGCCGCTCGCCGTCGCGCAGCGGCGCAAGATCGACCGGCTGCTGGACTGCGCCGGGGTGAAGGCCGGCAGCCGCGTGCTGGAGATCGGCACCGGGTGGGGCGAGCTGGCCCTGCGCGCCGCCGGCCGTGGCGCCGACGTGACCTCGTTGACGATTTCGACCGAGCAGGCGCAGCTTGCACGCGAACGCATCGCGGCGGCCGAACTGCCCGGTCACGCGGACGTGCTGCTGGAGGATTACCGCGACGCGCGCGGCCGGTACGACGCCGTCGTCAGCGTCGAGATGATCGAGGCGGTCGGCGCCAACCACTGGGACGAGTATTTCGGCGCGATCGACCGGCTGCTCGCCCCCGGCGGACGCCTCGGGCTGCAAGCGATCCTGCAGGACGACGAAACCGTCCGCGCGACGCGCGACACCTACACCTGGATCCGCAAGTACATCTTCCCCGGTGGACAGCTCGCCTCGCCGGAGGCGATCGAGCGGACGATCAGCGCCGGCACCGCGCTGCGGGTCACCGACCGGTTCCACTTCGGGCAGCACTACGCCGAGACGCTGCGCCGCTGGCGGTCGCGGTTCGAATCGCGCGCGTCGCAGATCGCCTCGCTCGGCTTCGACGAGACGTTCCGCCGGATGTGGTCGCTGTACCTCGCCTACTCCGAGGCGGGCTTTCGCTCCGGCTACCTGGACGTCGCCCAGTTCACGATGGTGAAGGCCAGCGCCTAATCCGATTCGGCCGCCTCGTAACCTGAGGCGTGACAGTTGTCCTTGGACTGGCTGCAGCCATTGCGTACGGCCTCGGCGATTTCGTCGGGGCCTTCGCTTCGCGCCGGCACAGCGCGGTCACGGTGCTGCTGCACAGCTACCCGGTCGGCGCGGTGCTCATGCTCCTCATGCTGCCCGCGTTCCCCGGCTCGGTGGACGGCCGGGTGATCGGCTTCGGGATCGCCGGCGGCATCGCGGGACTGGTCGGCGTCGTGATCATGTACGGGCTGATGGTCATCGCGCCGATGAACGTGATCTCCCCCGTCACTGCGGTGCTGGCCGCGATCGTCCCGGTGATCTTCGGCGTCATCGTGGGCGAACGTCCACACCTGATCGCGTGGTTCGGCATCGCGATCGGCATCGCCGCAGTCCTGCTCGTCAGCCGCACTACCGAGGATCATCCGCAGGGCAAGATCGCGATGCGCGTGCTGGCACTGGCGTTCGTCGCCGGGCTCGGTTTCGGCTTCTACTTCATCTTCCTGGCGCGGGCGGGAAACGACTCGGGACTGTGGCCGCTGGTGATCTCGCGGCTCGCATCGGCGGCGCTGATCGTCCCGCTCGCCCAGCGCCGGCACGCGATCGCCGCGATCCGCGGACGGATGCTGGCGATCACGATCCTGGCCGGTGCGTGTGACGCGCTCGCGAACATGTTCTTCCTGCTCGCCTCGCGGCACGGGCTGCTGTCACTGGCCAGCGTGCTGACCTCGCTCTATCCGGCGGTGACGGTGATCCTCGCCGTCGGGCTGCTGCACGAGCACACCAGCAAGGTGCAGCGCGCGGGACTCGGGCTCGCCGCCGCATCGATCGTGCTCATCACGCTCTAGCTACCGCCGGAGCGCACACCCGGGTCCAGCATGACGCACAGGAGCGTCAGCGGCAGCGCGCGCCGCCGTCGATCGCCCAGCCGCCGACAGGCACCTCGATCGCGTGCAGCGTGACCTGACCGGATCGCAGCTTGAGCCCGTCCAGCCCGCCGGGACCGTCCGGTATCCGGTGCCACGGCCCGGACGGGGTCCAGGTCGCCCAGGCCGAGCCACCGGCGAGGAAGCGCGTCGCGGCCTGCTCCGGCGTCGGGGCGCCCGTCACCCTGCCGGCGATGGATACCTCGAACCGCTCGCAGCTCGCCGTGGCCGTCGGATCGACGCTCCGCGGCCCGCCCGCGCTCCCCTGTGCTGCACACCCGGCGACCGCGGCCGCCAGGGCCGCGATGACGCCCAATCGAACCGTTCTGGTGACCACGTCCGTCCCTCCTTGCCCTACTAGACGGGCCCGCGACGGCGTCGGGTTCCGTCACGGCCAGGCCGAGAACCACGCCCGCGATCGGACATGAGATCCGCGTGACCTTTGTGGGTATGGCTCGTTGGAACGGGCAGGGGAAGCACAAGAACCACGGAAGGCAGAATCATGACGCGAGCGCTCGACCGCAGCGACCAGGACTTCGCCCTGGAGGCGGCCGCCCAGCGGATCATCCGCGAGATGCGACTCATGCGGCTACTCGGGGACGCCGCCGATCTCGCCTACCAGCGCTACGGCGTCACGTTCTTGACGATCGACCGCACCCGCAAGCAGGACTCCTGCGAGATCCGCGCCACGATTGGCGACATCGTCGAGATCGACCTCTGGCACCTGGACCCGCTGCTGTGGGACGAGACGAACGCGGCCGCGATGAAGTTCGTGCCCGAGGGCCAGACGAGCACGATCTATCCGGCAAACAAGGACTGATCACCGCATATCAGCCCGGGCACACCGCACCCATGTCGATGCTCAACCGCTCACCGCTCAGCTTGGACAGGGCGGTCCGGTTGACCAGCCAGATCCGGAACATCGCGTTGTAGGACGCGTCAGACACGCCTGCATCAGGCGGGTCCGCGAGTGCGGCGCGGGCGGCTCGTTCCGCCTCCCGGGGTGAGCCGCCCGCGGCGAGCGCCTTCTGGTAGGCAGCAGCCATGTCCATCAGGTCGCCCTGGACCCGGCGCAGGCAGGTGAACTCCAGCTGGGCCTGCCGCTGCGTCTGCGCCTCCTGGCGTGCTTCGGCGAGCAGCTGCCCGGTCGGACGGATAGCGCCGGCTAAGGGCAGGCCGACCTGCGGATCTACGGTGACG
>DASTXN010000203.1:0-2030 GCA_035765515.1 Jatrophihabitantaceae bacterium
GGGGGCGACCACGGCCTGATCACCCACGGGCCGGCCGGGCCCATCAGTGAAGCAGACATCCTGTGGGACTTGGCCAGTCGCCTCGAAGGCCGGATGACCGCGATCGGCATGGAGACGTTCCTGTCGCGGTCGGCCACCGCCTCCCCGACCGACGCGGAGCGGGCGGCCACCGCCAACACCGTCGGCGCCGACCTGATGATCAGCCTGCGCTGCGAAACCCAGACGAGTCCGTCGGCCAACGGCGTGGCGTCGTTCCACTTCGGCAACTCGCACGGGTCGGTGTCCACCATCGGACGCAACCTGGCCGACTTCATCCAGCGGGAAGTCGTGGCGCGCACCGGGTTACGGGACTGCCGTGTCCACGGCCGGACCTGGGACCTGCTGCGGCTGACCCGCATGCCGACCGTGCAGGTCGACATCGGCTACATCAGCAATCCCGGCGACCGCGCCACGCTGGTCGACCCCGCAGCGCGGGACTCGATCGCCGAAGGCATGCTGGCCGCGGTCAAGCGGCTCTATCTTCTCGGCAAGAACGACCGTCCCACAGGCACTTTCACGTTCGCCGAGCTGCTGGCCCACGAGCTGGCAGTCGATCAGGCCCGCCGCGGCTAACTGCAGGGCGACGCGCCCGCACCGACGGGCTGCTGCAACTGCGCACTCTCCAGCAGCCGCTCGAGGGCGGCCTCGACACCGGCCTTCCAGCCGAGTCCCTGCTCGAGTTCCAACCGCAGCCGCGGGAAGTAGGTGTGGTGGGAGACCACCTCGAACCCGGCGTCGATCAGCAGATCGCTCGGCACCACGCACGTCGACGTGGCGCAGTCGCCGAGCGCTTCCATCACCGGCCGCACGTCCGCGGGAACCTCCTCCAGGTCGCCGAGTTCGTCCGCGGCGGCGGAGCGGCCGAACGCCTCCAGGGCGCGGACGCCGCGCTGCACGAGATCGCCGACGACAGCGGTGATCAACGCGTGCGACAGATCCTCGTGACCCGCACCGGCCTCCACCCCCAGCGACGTCAACAGCACCGCGTCCGCGCTGACCGGACCGGTCGGGAATCGGCCCGCCCGCGGCACCCGGCGCGGCGGGGCGTAGAACGCGTAACCCAGGCACGGCTCGTCGCCGGTTTCGCCGGGCTCATCGCGGCACTCGAGCGCCAGCTGCCCGCACGATCCCCACTCGAGCATGACCATCGACAGCCACGCTTCCTTCTCGAACTCGGGATCCGAGAGGTGATCATCGGTGCCCAGCGTCGACGGATCGACTTCCCAGTACACGCAGCGGCGTGCGTGCTTGGGTAGTTGCTCGAACGCTTCGAGCCGCAGAGGCCTGATCCGTGCGGTCACTACGCTCCCGGGTGTCTCC
This sequence comes from Jatrophihabitantaceae bacterium, assembly GCA_035765515.1. Taxonomy (GTDB): domain Bacteria; phylum Actinomycetota; class Actinomycetes; order Mycobacteriales; family Jatrophihabitantaceae; genus DASRSS01. Next base: position 1,360 of record DASTXN010000203.1, read on the forward strand.
GCCGCGAGGGAATGCGCGGCTGCCCCTCCAGGATAGAAGGCTGCGGCGCTGTCGGCCCGTTCCGGCCGTCTGCCGGCGCCCGTCGACTGCTCGGCTTCGAATTCATCTGCCGCACAGCACCTTTCCAATCCCCCCGGCCGATGTCGAGTCCTGCTGACCCACCAGTGTCACAGTGACGTAATTCCCCCGTGTGACCGGTCATCGACTCGTCGAGTTCATCAACTCCACAATGCGCTGCAGATCATCGACCGACCCGAACTCGACCACGATCTTGCCCTTGCGTTTGCCGAGACTCACCGTGACGCGCGTGTCGAAGGCCGACGACAACTGTTCGGCGACATCCTGGAGCCCGGGCATCTGGATCGGCTTGCGCCGCGGCGCCGGCGGGGTCCCTGCCCCTTCCCGGTTGGCGAGCGTGACGGCTTCCTCGGTGGCGCGGACCGACAACCCCTCGGCGACGATGCGCGCGGCCAGTTCCTCCTGCTGTTCCGGGCCCGCCTCGAGCGCGAGCAGGGCGCGCGCGTGCCCGGCGGACAGCACGCCCGCCGCCACGCGCCGCTGCACGGCGATCGGGAGACGCAGCAGCCGGATCATGTTGGTGATGACCGGCCGGGACCGGCCGATGCGCGCGGCGAGTTCATCGTGGGTGACCGCGAACTCCTCGAGCAGCT
>DASTXN010000204.1:0-15480 GCA_035765515.1 Jatrophihabitantaceae bacterium
CCGAAGTAGCGCACGCCCTTGCGCTTCGGCCCGCGCATCACCTGCAGCCGCGGGAACTCCTCGTACAGCGTCACGGCGAGCGACGGGTAGGACTTGTCGTCGCGGTAGCGGACGTTGAAGCGCGGGTCGAACTCCTTGATCCAGGTGTACTCGAGCTGCAGCGCCTCGACCTCGGTGCGCACCACCGTCCATTCGACGCTCGCCGCCGTCGTCACCATCTGCCGGGTGCGCGGATGCAGCGCGGCGACGTCCGCGAAGTACGAGTTGAGCCGCTGGCGCAGGCTCTTTGCCTTGCCGACGTAGATCACGCGGCGGTGCTCGTCGCGGAACTTGTAGACCCCCGGCTCCAGCGGGATGGTGCCCGGTGCTGGGCGGTAAGTACTGGGGTCGGGCACGCCGTCGAGCCTAGTCAGCGGTCCTGACGCGGTACGTGCGCGATCCCGGTCATCGCCACGGCGAACGCGACCAGCCAGAGCACCGCGCCCGCGATCGCCAGGGCGTGCACGGCGGTGACGAACGCCCCGGCGTCCGCGGGCGATCCGGCCACGGCGCCGAACAGCGCGACACCCGTGGCCGTGCCGATCTGGCGCGCGGTGTTCGAGACGCCGGTGGCCAGTCCGGACCGGTCGGCGGGCGTGGCCTGGACGGCCGCCGCCACGACCGACGCGGTGACCAGGCCGGCGCCGCAGCCGAGTACCGCGAAGCCGGCGAGCAGCCAGCCGGTCCCGCCGGTTGCCCGCACGCCCAGCAGGAGCACGGCGCCGCCCGACGCGAGCAGGCAGCCGAGCGCGACGGCCGAGCGCGGACCGCGCAGAGCCGTGAGCCGTCCGGACACCGGCGCGAGCAGCACGAGCGGCACCGCCAGCGGCAGCACGTAGAGCCCGGCGACCAGCGCCGAACGGCCGAGCACGTCCTGCAGGTAGAGCATGAGCACGAACAGCAGGCCGTTGAAGACCAGGTTCATCGTCAGCGCGACCGCGTTGGGGCTGACGAAGCGCGGCCGGCGCAGCAGGTCCAGCGGCAGGATCGGCTGCTCGGCGGCGCGCTCGAACCGGAACGCGGCGACGCCCGCGGCCACTGTCACCGCGGCCGAGGCCACGACGACGGCCGGCGGAGCCGCCCGGCCCGCTTCGATGATCGTGAACACAAACCCGGCAAGGGCCACCACCGACGTCACCAGGCCGCCGACGTCGAACCGTCCGCAGACCCGGCCGCGCGCTGCTGGCACGACCCGTTGCGCGGCGATGACGGTGCCCAGCACGAGCGGGACGTTGATCCAGAACACCAGCCGCCAGCTCGCCGTGTCGACCAGCACGCCACCGAGCAGCGGGCCCGCGGGCAGCGCCAGCGACGACACCGCCGCCCAGATGCCCAGCGCCCGCGACTGCTCGCGGCGCTCGGGGAAGACGTCGGCGATCACCGCCATGGTGGTCGGCAGCAGTAGCGCGCCGCCCAGCCCCTGCACGGCGCGCGCCGCGATCAGCACGCCGGCGGACGGCGCGGCAGCACAGCCGACGGACGCGGCGCCGAACACGAGGAAGCCCGCCAGCAGCACGCGGCGGTGCCCGACGCGGTCACCGACCGTGCCACCGGCCAGCAGCAGCCCGGCGATCACGACGGCGTAGCCGTCCACCACCCACTGCAGTTCGGGCACGCCGGCGTGCAGGCCGTGCCCGATCGCAGGCAGCGCCACGTTCACGATCGTGACGTCGAGCAGCACCAGGAACATCCCGGCACACATCACCGCCAGGACGGCGCCGCGTCGGATGCTGATGTTGTCCCGGCTCGTCAGTAGCGTCTGCACCTCTTCAGGGTTCCCACCGGACACTTCGGCCCGCACCGAACCGATCCCGCGGCAGACTGGACGCATGCGGAACGACAACGCCTCGGTGCCCCGGGCGCCCGCCGACATCGCCCCCGTCGCGGCCCTGTTCGCGGACCCGTCCCGGGCGCGCATCGTCAGCGCGCTGGTCGACCGGCGCGCGCTGCCCGCTTCGGTCCTGGCGGCAGAGGCCGGCGTCTCCGCCTCGACGGCCAGCGAGCACCTCGGCCGGCTGGTCGACGGCGGGGTGCTGCGGGTCGAACGGTCCGGGCGGCACCGCTACTACCGGCTGGCCGGGCCGGACGTCGCCGCCGTGGTGGAGTCCCTGGCCGCGATCGCCCCGCAGCCCCCGGTCCGCTCACTGCGCGAGTCGACGCGCGCGGCCGCCCTGCGCCGGGCCCGCACCTGTTACGACCATCTGGCCGGGCGGCTCGGGGTGGCCGTCACCGCGGCGCTGGTCGAGGCCGGCGCGTTGCAGCGGACGGACGGTGGGACCGGCGTGCAGCGCGCGAGCGGCGACCGCTTGTCGGCTCCGGTGCGCGAGCACCCGTATCGCCTCGGGCCGCGTGGCGACGCGGTGTTCGACGCGCTGGGCGTCGACCTGTCCGCGGTGCTGGCAAGCCGCCGCGAACCCCTGCGGTTCTGCGTGGACTGGAGCGAGCAGCAGCATCACCTGGCCGGCGGCCTGGGAGCCGCACTGCTGGCGGCGCTGGTCGAGGCCGACTGGGTACGGCCGACGGGACACCGCGCAGTCCAGCTCACGGACGCGGGCCGCGACGGCCTGCGCGCGCGGCTCGGCGTGGACGCCGACGCTCAGCCCAGGCCGGTGCCCGCCGTCGCGGTGTAGTCGGCGATCTCGGTCCGCAGCGCGGCCTTGCCCGGCTCGTCCAGGAACGACGCATCGACCGCGGCGACCGCGAGGTCGGCCACGCCGCGCTCGTCCAGGCCGAGCAGCTCGGCGGCGATCGCGTATTCGGCGTTGAGCGTGGTCGAGAACATCGGCGGGTCGTCGGAGTTGATCGTCACCGGCACCCCCGCGGCCACGAGCGCGGGCAGCGGGTGCTCGGCCAGCGACGGCACCGAGCGGGTGCGCACGTTCGAGGTCGGGCACACCTCCAGCACCACGCCGCTCTCCCGCAGGTGTTCCATCAGCCGCGGGTCCTGCGCGGCGGCGATGCCGTGCCCGATGCGCTCCGCGCCGAGGTGGTTCAGCGCGTCCCACATGGTCTCCGGGCCGGTCGACTCGCCCGCGTGCGGCACGCTGTGCAGCCCGGCGGCACGGGCCTGGGCAAAGTGCGGGGCGAACTGCGGCCGCGGCACGCCGATCTCCGGCCCGCCCAGCCCGAAGCTCACCAGCCCGTCCGGGCGCTGGCTGAGTGCGACGTCCAGGGTGATGTCTGCGGACGGCACACCCGCCTCGCCGGGAATGTCGAAGCACCACCGCAGTTGCACGCCGTGGTCCGCTTCGGCGCGGCGCCGGGCGTCCTCGACCGCCTCGCAGTACGCCTCGGCCGGGATGCCGCGCACCACCGAGGAATACGGCGTCAGGGTCAGCTCGGCGTACCGGACGTTCTGGCCGGCCAGCTCGCGCGCGATCTCGTAGGTCAGCGTCCAGATGTCCTCGGGGTCGCGGACCAGGTCGACGACGGACAGGTAGACCTCGATGAAGTGCGCGAAGTCGGTGAACACGAAGTAGTCGGCCAGCCGCTCCGGATCGGCGGGCACCGGGGTCGCACCCTGGTGCCGGGCGGCCAGCTCGGCGACGATCCGCGGCGACGCGGAGCCGACGTGGTGCACGTGCAGCTCGGCCTTGGGCAGTCCGGCGATGAAGTCGGTCAATTTCGTCATCGCCAGAGAATCTCACACGACCGTGTCAGACTTCCAGCTGCGGTGTGTTGGGGACGGATCCGGACCGGCGGGCCGCGGTCACTGCGGCGAGCGCGACGGCGAGCCCCGCGGCAAGCAGCGGACCGGCCGGGCCGCCCGCTCCCCAGAGCGCGAGCGCGGCCGCTGCGCCCTCGGCGCCGACGCAGGCCAGCAGGGACGCGTCGGCGGTCGCGGCCAACCGGCCGAGCACCCTGCGCAGCCGGTCGGGCGTACGGGCAAGCGCGCCGCACAGCAGTCCCAGCCCGCGCACCGCCCCGAACGTCACGCCGACCGCGAACGCGAGCACGGCGTTGCCGGTCAGCACGCCCAGCGCGGCGGCCAGGTAGACGGCCGCCGACATCACGTAGGTGGCGAACCCGGTGCCGATCTGCGCGCCGAACCCGGCGGCGTAGATCCAGCGCCGGTACCGGCCGATCCAGCGCTCGTTCACCTGCCGGGGATGGACCGGCAGCGACCACCGGGTCACCGTGCCGTCCGAGAGCCAACACGCCAGCGCCGCCGCGGTGGCGACCAGGGCGCGCAGCTGCGGCCCGAGCCCGGCCGCCGAGATCCCCGCGGCCAGCAGCGCGCAGCCGGCGCCGAGCACGGAGCCGCCGGCCACCGCGCCGAGCAGGTACCAGGTCGCGGTCAGCCAGTAGCGGTGACCACGGCCCCGCTCGGCCATCGGGTTCAGCGCGGACACCATCGACAGCCCGCACGGCGACCACAGCCCGCGCACCGCCGCTACCACAGCGACTCCGAAAGCCAGTCCGGTCAGCATCGTCTGCGCGCTCACCGCGAGCTCCACACGACGCGCTCGCCGTTGTAGATGACCAGCAGCCCGCTGTTGCGCAGGTGCAGCCGCGGACGTCCCCCGGTGCCAGCGGTCCCGGACGTCCACACCCGCCGGCCGTTTTGGTCGAAGATCACCAGGTTGCCGCTGGGCTCGAGCGTGGCGTGGCCGCCGCGCGCGGCGGGGTGCGTGTGGCTGAACCACAGCGTGCCCTCGCTGTTGCGCACCGCCAGGTTGCCGCCCTCGTGCATCACGCACGTGGTGTGCCGGTCGAGCGAGGTGAGGCGGTCGCCAGCGTGCAGCGTGTGTCCGGCGCGCAGCTCGTTCGGCGCCTCCGGGAACCGGGTCAGCACCGGGAACGTGTTCGCCGCGGTGAGGCACGGCGCGGTGTGCCCGGCGGTGTTGTTGTCCGTCGCGCTGGACCGTCCGCACGCCTTCGGGTGCACCTCCCACGGCGGGCGGCAGCTGATCTGCCGGCAGACCACCGCCGTCACCTCCGGTATCTGGGTGTTGCACTGGCCGTACCGGAACACGTTGCACGCGACCAGCCGCCGGTCACAGGTGGTCTTGTGGCAGTGGCAGGCGAAGTGGTGCCCCGGGTTGGCGTTGCAGTCGATGTAGTAGCGCGCCTTCCCGCCGCAGTACGACGACCGGTCCGCCTTCCACCAGCCCCCGACGAACGTGTTGGGCGGGCAGGCGTTCTTGCCGTCGTTGATGGTGCAGCAGAACACCGAGTAGCCGCTGCTGCACTCCGAGTCGGTGCCGCACGCGGCGGCGTAGGCGCTGATCGGCCTGGTCAGGTAGCCCCACGGATTGACCGCCAGCGCCGCGCCCACCAGCGCCGCGCCGCCGAGGAAGCCGCGACGCGACCGCTCGGCTCGCGAGAAGTGTCCCGCCAGCCGGCCGACCAGCCGCTCGGCGACCGTGGCCGTCATCGCGCACCGATCCGTAACTCGTCCAGCACGCCGTGCAGCTGCGGCACGAGCCGGTGCGCCTGGCGCAGCGAACCGAGGACGACGTAGAGGCAGAACGGCCGGCCGTTCTCGGTGAAGAAACCCTGCCAGCCCCCCTGCCCGGGCAGCCGGCGCTGCAGCGCGTTCGCCCCGAAATCGGACGGACGTGGGCGGGGCACGCCGCGGTGTGCGAACAGCGGACGGAACGCCTCGGCGCGCTCGAACTCCAGCAGCGAAACGAAGACGTGCTCCGGGCCCATCACCTCGACGGCGCCCGTCCCGAAGTCGCCCCGCCCGGGCGGCAGGGCGAAGTTCGCCACGTGCAGCACCGGGTGGGCCAGCTCGCCGTGCTCGTTCACCTCGGGGTCGTCCCGCCGGTACAGCCGCGCCTCCCAGGGATGCGGCACGAGCGCGCGGAGCCCGTGCCCGGTCACCTCCACCGGGTGTGGCGCCGTCGCGGTCCCCATCAGTCCTGCACCTGGTACAGGCTCGGGTCGCCGGGCAGGATTCCGGCGGCCAGCAGCTCACGGTCGACATCGCGCTCGCGTTCACGGTCGGCCCGGGGCTTGGCGGCGCCGGCGGGCCTGCCGCCACCCGCCCGGGACAGCAGGGCGGAGACCTGCTGCCACGACTGGCCGGTCCCCTCGCCGCGCACCCTCCCGGTCGGACCGGCGACGAGCACGACGTAGGGCGAGCCCGGCACGCCGTAGTCACTCCACGCCTGGGTGGACAGGACGACGTCGACACCGGGCGGCGCGAGCGCGGCGATCTCGTCCGGGTCCTCGTGCTCCGGACCGCGGGTGACCACGACGACCCGGGTTGCGGCCGGCAACCCGAGCGGCCGGCGCAGCTCGTCCCAGAAGGTGGCGCAACTGGTGCAGCCGGACGACAGGAACAGCAGTGCCGTGTCGTGTGCGACGCCGACGGCGCGCAGCGTGATCACACCGCCGTCCGGCCCGAGGCCGGCCACGTCGTGCGCCTCGGGCCAGTCGTCCTCGTTCGCCGCTGCGGGCTCGGGCAGGCCGGGCGTGACCCGGAACGGCCCGGGCGCCGATTCCCGGTGGTCCGGACCAGCTATTTCGTCGGCCAGCTCGCGCAGCCGGCGCAGCACGTCGGCGTACGCGCGCAGCAGGCCGGCGACGAGCACGACCATCACCGCGAGCAACACCGCCTCCACCACGACCAGTGCGGTCATCGGCGCCTCCTTCGTCGCGTCCTGCGAATCGATCAGCTGCGCAGCAGTTCCGGTAGTGCGGTCAGGCAGAGGTACGCGGCGGCGGCGAGCGTGACGGCCAGGACGGCGATGGCGGCGCCGATCGCCGGATCGGGCGCGAACAACGTCCGCGCCGACGCCACCGGGGACACGGTCGCGGCCACGGCGGCAGCGGCGGCGGCGAGGCAGACGGCCAGGTGAGCGCGCCCGACCGGCGCCGACACCGTCCCGAAGCAGCCGCACGACGCCACGCTCCCGACGACGATCAGCCGCACCGCCACGGCGGCGAAGCCCAAGTAGGCAGCGGCCAGGGCTGCCGCCGCGACCCGTCCCCCACCGGCAAGCACCCAGCAGGCCAGTGCGATCTCGGCGACGCCGCCGGTACGGACGAGTGCGCTGTCCGCCAGTGGCCGGAGCACGTCGATGCGGAGGGCTCGCAGGGCGGCCACGGTGGGTTCGGGGGCCCGCAGCTTGGCCGGGCCGGACGCCAGCAGCAACAGCGCGGCGCTGTCGCACAGCGCGGTGACGGCGGACGCGGACTGGCTCATGGCGCGTCCTACCTACCCAAACCGCGACCGTTCAACGCCGCAGCCGGTACACCACGCTCGGCCGCAAGGGATGGCCCTCGTCCAGCAGCGGATAGTCGAAGTCGTCCGCCGGGTCGTAGGTCATCCCGATCTTGGTCATCACCCGGCGCGACTTGTCGTTGCCGGCTGTGGTGATGGAGACGACCTCCGCGAGCTCGAGCTCATCGAATCCGAAATCGAGTGCCGCCCGCGCTGCTTCGGGCGCGTAGCCGTTACCCCAGGACTCGCGCGACAGACGCCAACCGATCTCGACGGCCGGGGTGAAGTGCGCCTCGAAGGTCTGCTCGGCCAGCCCGACGAAGCCGATGAACTCCGGGCCGTCGAGCACCTCGACGGCCCACAGACCCCAGCCGTGCTCGGCCAAATGCGAGCGAATGCGCCCCGCGAACGCGTCGCTCTGCTCGCGCGTGAGGGTGCCCCGGAAGTGCCGCATCACCTCGGGGTCGGCGTTCAGCGCCGCGAACGGCTCCAGGTCGGACTCGCGCCAGTCGCGCAGCAGCAACCGCTCGGTCCGAAGCTCGCGTACGGTCACCATCGGTCGTGGACGAGGGGGCGGATCCGCGCGTCGTACAGCTCGCGGACGGCCGCACGGGTGTCCTCGGACAGCGGGAGCAGGCCGGCAGCAGCGGCGTTCGCGCGGGCCTGTTCGGGCGTGCGCGCACCTGGGATCACCGTGGTGACGCCGGGCTGGTCGATGATCCAGCGCAGCGCCAGCTGGGCCGGTGTCTCGCCGTCGCGGGCCAGGGCGGCGAACTGCTGTGCCGCGTCGACGCCGGTGTCGTAGTCGACCCCCGAGAAGGTCTCCCCGACGTCGAAGGCCTCGCCGTGCCGGTTGTACGCACGGTGGTCATCGGGTGGGAACGTCGTGTCGCGCCGGTAGCGGCCGGAGAGCAGTCCGGACGCGAGCGGTACCCGCGCCAGGATGCCGACACCCGCCTGCGCCGCTGCCGGCAGCACGCGCTCCAGCGGCTTCTGCCGGAACGCGTTCAGGATGATCTGGATGCTCGCCACCCGCGGCCGGGCGATCGCCGCGAGCGCCTGGTCGACGGTCTCGACGCTGACGCCGTACTGCGCGATGCGGCCGTCCGCGACGAGTGTGTCGAGCGCGTCGAACACCTCGTCGCTTCGGTAGACCTCGCTCGGCGGGCAGTGCAGCTGGACCAGGTCGAGGGTGTCCGCGTCCAGGTTGCGGCGGGACCGATCCGTCCATTCGCGGAAGTTCGCCAGCACGTAGTTCTCCGGCAGCTGTTCGGCCCGCCGGCCCATCTTGGTCGCGACGAGCACGTCGAGATCCGGGTGCTCGCGGCGGAACCGGGCGATGGTCTGCTCGCTGCGCCCGTCGCCGTAGACGTCTGCGGTGTCGAACAGGGTCACGCCGGACTCCGCCGCGGCGGCGAGCACGCCGAGGGCGGTCGTGTCGTCGACCTCGCCCCAGTCCGCCCCGAGCTGCCAGGTACCCAGGCCGACGACGGATACCGATCGGCCGGTGCGGCCGAGCACACGCTGTTCCATGGAGGTGACGTTAGCGAGCCGCCGCGGTCGCCCGGGCCCGAGTCGGCTTGGCGGCCTTGGCAGCTGCCGAACGCTTTACCGGCTTGGCCGGCGCGTTCGCAGGCGTTTTGGCTGCGCGCTTCGCCGGGCGTTTCCTCTCGGCTGCCGGGGCTGGAGCGGCGCCCAGCAGCGGCGCCAGGAACTGGCCGGTGTGCGACTGCGGCACCCCGGCCACGTCCTCGGGCGTGCCCTCGGCAACGACCATGCCGCCGCCCGCGCCGCCCTCCGGACCCATGTCGACGATCCAGTCGGCGGTCTTGATCACGTCCAGGTTGTGCTCGATGACGACGACGGTGTTGCCCTTGTCGACCAGCGAGTGCAGCACGCCCAGCAGCTTGGACACGTCCTCGAAGTGCAGGCCGGTGGTGGGTTCGTCCAGGACGTAGATGGTCCGTCCGGTGGAGCGCTTCTGCAGCTCGGCGGCCAGCTTGACGCGCTGGGCCTCGCCGCCGGAGAGCGTAGGGGCGGGCTGGCCCAGCCGGACGTAGCCGAGCCCGACGTCGACGAGCGTGTTCAGGTGCCGGGCGATCTTGGAGATCGGCGCGAAGAACTCGGCGGCCTCCTCGATCGGCATCTCCAGGACCTCGCTGATCGTCTTGCCCTTGTAGTGCACCTCGAGCGTCTCCCGGTTGTACCGGGCGCCGTGGCAGACCTCGCACGGGACGTAGACGTCCGGCAGGAAGTTCATCTCGATCTTGATGGTGCCGTCGCCGGCGCAGTGCTCGCAGCGGCCGCCCTTGACGTTGAACGAGAACCGACCCTGCTGGTAGCCGCGGATCTTCGCCTCGGTGGTCTCGCTGAACAGCTTGCGGATGTGGTCGAAGACGCCGGTGTACGTGGCCGGGTTCGACCGCGGGGTGCGGCCGATCGGCGACTGGTCGACGCCGACCACCTTGTCCAGCTGGTCGATTCCCTTCACCCGCTTGTGCCGGCCGGGCGGCAGCTTCGCGCCGTTGATCTTGTTGGCGAGCGAGGCGTACAGGATGTCGTTGACGAGCGTCGACTTTCCCGAGCCGCTGACCCCGGTGACGGCGACGAAGCAGCCGAGCGGGAACGCGACGTCGACGTTCTTCAGGTTGTGCTCGCGGGCACCCTCGACGATCAGTTCGCGGTTCTTCTGGCGCGGCCGGCGGATCGCCGGCACGTCGATCGCCCTGCGGCCGGACAGGTACGCGCCGGTGATCGACTCCTTGGACTCCAGCAGTTCGTCCACCGTGCCGCTGACGACGATCTTGCCGCCGTGCTCGCCCGCATGCGGGCCGATGTCGACGACCCAGTCGGCGGTACGGATGGTGTCTTCGTCGTGCTCGACCACGATCAGCGTGTTGCCGAGGTTCTTCAGCCGCACCAGCGTCTCGATCAGCCGGTGGTTGTCGCGCTGGTGCAGGCCGATGGACGGCTCGTCCAGCACGTAGAGCACGCCGACCAGGCCGGAGCCGATCTGGGTGGCCAGCCGGATCCGCTGCGCCTCGCCACCGGCCAGGGTGGCCGCGGCGCGGTCCAACGACAGGTAGTGCAGGCCGACGTCCACCAGGAAGCCGAGCCGGGCGTGGACCTCCTTGAGCACCCGCTCGGCGATGAACTTCTCGCGCTCGTTCAAGGTCAGCCCGCGGAGCCACTCGGACGCGTCGCCGATCGACAGCGCGGCCAGGTCGGCGATGGACCGCCCGCCGATCGTGACCGCGAGGACCTCGGGCTTGAGGCGCGTGCCCTGACAGGCTGGGCACGGGACCTCGCGCATGTAGCCCTCGTACTTCTCGCGGGCGTAGTCGCTGTCGGTCTCCGCGTGCCGGCGTTCGATCCAGGACACCACGCCCTCGTAGTTGGCGTAGTAGGAGCGCTGCCGCCCGTACCGGTTCGTGTAGCTGACGTGCACCTGCTCGCCGGTGCCGTGCAGGATCGCCTTCTGCGCGCGGGCGGGCAGCCGCTCCCACGGGGTGTCCAGGTCGAAGCCCTCGGCGTACGCCACGCCCTGCATCAGCCGCTCGAAGTACTCGCCGGTCTGCGCGCCGTTCCACGGGGCGATCGCACCCTCGGCCAGGCTCAGCTCCGGGTCGGGGACGACGAGTTCCGGGTCGACCTCCTTGCGGGTACCGAGGCCGGTGCACACCGGGCAGGCACCGAACGGCGAGTTGAACGAGAACGAGCGCGGCTCGAGGTCGTCCAGCGCCAGCGGGTGGTCGTTCGGGCAGGCCAGCCGCTCGGAGTAGCGCCGCTCGCGGTGCGGATCGGACTCGTCGAGGTCGACGAAGTCCAGGATCACGACGCCACCGGCCAGGCCCAGCGCGGTCTCGACGGAGTCGGTGATCCGCTGCTTGCTGGAGGGCTTGGAGCTGAGCCGGTCGACGACCGCCTCGATGGTGTGCTTCTCCTGCTTCTTCAGCTTCGGTGGCTCGGTCAGCGGGTGGACGACGCCGTCCACGCGGACACGCGCGAAGCCCTTGGTCTGCAGGTCCGCGAACAGGTCGACGTACTCGCCCTTGCGCTCGCGGATGACCGGAGCCAGAACCTGGAACCGGGTTCCCTCGGGCATCTCCAGGATGCGGTCCACGATCTGCTGCGGCGTCTGCTTGGCGATCGGCTCGCCGCAGATCGGGCAGTGCGGCCGGCCGATGCGGGCGTACAGCAAGCGCAGGTAGTCGTAGACCTCGGTGATCGTGCCGACCGTCGAGCGCGGGTTCTTGGACGTCGACTTCTGGTCGATGCTGACCGCCGGCGAGAGCCCCTCGATGAAGTCGACGTCGGGCTTGTCCATCTGGCCGAGGAACTGGCGGGCGTACGCGGACAGCGACTCGACGTAGCGGCGCTGGCCCTCGGCGAAGATCGTGTCGAACGCCAGGCTCGACTTGCCGGAGCCGGACAGGCCGGTGAACACGATCATCGCGTCGCGGGGCAGGTCGAGGTTGACGTCCTTGAGGTTGTGCTCGCGGGCGCCACGGACGATGAGTCGATCGTTCACAAGGGGTCTTTCCGGTAGCCGGGTCTACTTGGCGGTCTACAGGGAACAACACCGGGTATCTCCGGGGCACTCCCGTGACGAGGGTAATGACCGCCACCGACAGCGGCGCACGCGGCAAGATTGGGGCATGCCACGAACCATCGCCACGAACACCCCGGTCGACCGCGACGGGCTGCTGGATTTCGTCCGTCCCCGACACAACCTGGTCCTGATCGCCCGCCGCCGCGACGGCTCACCGCAGGCCTCGCCGGTCACCGGCGGTGTCGACGCCGACGGCCGGATCGTGATCTCCACCTACCCGGAACGGGCCAAGGCGGCCAACCTGCGCCGCGACCCGGCGTGCTCCGTCCTCGTGCTGTCCGACGACTTCGGCGGCGCCTGGGTGCAGTTGGACGGGACCGCCGAGGTGCTGGATCTCCCCGCGGCCCTGGAGCCGCTGGTTGAGTATTACCGGTCGATCTCCGGCGAGCACCCGGACTGGGACGAGTACCGCGAGGCGATGCAGGCCCAGGGCAAGTCGCTGATCCGGATCACGCCGGAGCGCTGGGGCCCGATCGCGACCGGCGGCTTCCCGGCGCGGTTGGGCTGAGGTTGCCGCCGGGACCTAGGCACAGCCCGGCGCGGTTGGGCTGAGCTTGCCGAGTGATCAGTCGAGGGTCCAGTCGACGGGGTCCGCGCCCTGGGCGACAAGCAGGTCGTTTGCCCGGCTGAACACCTTCGAGCCGAAGAAGCCCCGGTCGGCCGACATCGGGCTCGGGTGCGCGCAGGCGACGCACGGGACGTCGCCGAGCATCGGCTGCAGGATCTGTGCGTCCCGTCCCCACAGGATCGCGACCAGCGGCGTACCGCGCGCGACCAGGGCCCGGATCGCCTGCTCCGTGACCGCCTCCCAGCCCTTGCCGCGGTGCGAGCCGGAGGCGCCCGGGCGGACGGTCAGCACCCTGTTCAGCAGCAGGATCCCCTGCCGCGACCACGCCGACAGGTCCCCGTGCTCGGGTGTCTGGATGCCGAGGTCGCTGCGCAGCTCGCGGTAGATGTTCTGCAGGCTGCGCGGGATCGGCCGGACGTGCCGCTCGACGGCGAAGGACAGGCCGATCGGGTGGCCGGGCGTGGGGTACGGGTCCTGGCCGACGATCAGCACGCGGACGTCCGCGAACGGCTGGGTGAATGCGCGCAGCACGTTCGGCCCGGCCGGCAGGTACGGCCGGCCGGCCGCGATCTCGGCGCGCAGGAACTCCCTCATCGCCGCGACCTGCTCGGCGACCGGCGCGAGCGCGGCGGCCCAGCCGGGCTCGACCAGTTCGGCGAGCGGACGCGCCGTTACGGTCGCCACAGCTCGAGCACGGGGACGTCGGCCGGCTCGAAGCCGAACACCTGCCCGTAGAACGACAGCTCGGCCTCGCGGGAGTCGATGATCGTCTCGGCCTTGCGGAAGCCGTGCGACTCGCCCTCGTACGCCCGATACGCGTGCGGCAGCCCCTTGGCCACCAGCGCGTCCCGGAACCGCTCGGCCTGTGACGGCGGCACGATCGGGTCGTCCAGCCCCTGCAACAACAGGACCGGGCAGGACAGCCCGTCCACGTTGTTCACCGGTGCCCGTCGCTCGTACAGCTCGCGGGCCTCGGGCAGCGGGCCGATCAGGCCGTCCAGGTAGCGGGACTCGAAGTCATGCGTCTCGGCAACGAACTGGACCAGCTCGGCCACGCCGAAGTACGAGACGCCGCACGCGAAGACCTTCGTGGTGGTGAGCGCGGCCAGGACCGTCCAGCCGCCGGCCGAGCCGCCCTCGATCGCGAGCCGGTCCGGGTCGGCCAGCCCGGCCTCGGCCAGGCCCCGGACGGCGGCGGCGGTGTCCTCGACGTCGACGACGCCCCACTGGCCCTTGAGCCGCTCGCGGTAGGCACGTCCGTACCCGGTGGAGCCGCCGTAGTTCACGTCGACAACGCCGATGCCGCGACTGGTGAAGAACGCGGTGACGACCGACAGTGCGGGCCCGACGTGCGCGGTCGGCCCGCCGTGCACGAACGCCACGTACGGCGGCAGCTCGCCCTCGGGGGCGGCGAAGTCGGCGTTGCGCGGCGGGTAGACGACCGCGTGCACCTGCTCGGACGGACCGGGGAACGTCATCAGCTCGGCTGCGGGCAGGTAGCCGGCGTCGGGGACGGCGTCGACGGACAGCCGGACGTCGGTCAGCGCGCCAGTACGTAGCTCGAGTTCGCGCAGCCCGGTGGCGGCGGACGCGCTGCCGACCACGACCAGCGCCCGGTCGCCGCGGACCGGACCGAGACCGGAGCGGCCGAGTGCCCCAATGCCGAGATCCAGGTCGGTCAGCTCGCCCGTGGTCGGATCGAGGATGGCGACCGTGTCGGTGCCGAGCGTGCGCACGGTGAGCAGCCGCCCGTCCTCGAGCACCCGGTACCAGGCGCCGCCGAGCTGCCACAGCGGCCCGCCGAAGTCCGCCTCCATCGGGCACAGGGAGTCCAACTCCTCGCGCTCCACGTCGACGCGGTACAGGTTCCAGTACCCCGTCCGGTCGCTGATCGCGTAGAGGTGATCCGGTCCGTCCCACTCGGGCTGGAGCACGGACTCGTCCTTGTCCCCTGCCAGCACGCGGTACGGCCCGGCGGTTCCGTCCGCGCCGAGCTCGGCGACCCGCAGCTCGGTGCCGTCCCAGGGCATGTTCGGGTGCTCCCAGGCGATCCACGCCAGCCGCCGCCCGTCCGGCGAGATGCGCGGGTACGCCAGGAAGTGCCCCCGCGCAACGAGCGAGCGGATCGCGCTGTCGTCCTCGGCCGCAGCGCCCGACACGGGGACGGCCGCGATGTCGCGGTGCACGCCGTCGGCGTCATGATGCTCGCGGACGCAGAGCACCTCGTCGCCGCGCAGTTGCAGCTCCGCGTACCGCCATGCGCCCGCGGTCGGCGGCTCGGGGGTGATCGGCACCGGTTGTTCGCTACCGGGGTCGAGCCGGTACAGCCGCTGGTCGGAGAACTCGGCGAAGATCAGCGCCCCGTCCGCCGTCGCCGTCCACGCGCCGCCGCCGTACTCGTGCACGCGGGTGCGGGCGTTCCACGGCACGGGCAGCACGTCGACCGGTTCGCCGGCGCCGTCCATGCGCCGGACCGCGTAGCGGCCGCCCTCGGACGGGCGCAGCTCGGACCACCAGATGTGCTCACCGACGTAGGCGCCGCCCTCGACGGGGTGACCGCTGGTGACCAGGTCGGCGGCGCTGATCGGCGAGCGCCAGCTTCCGTACGGAGCGACGGTGGGCATGTGACGTCCTTCCAGCAGGTCAGCGGCAAGCGGCGGCGATCGCGTCCACGGCGTCGGCGACCGGCAGGTTCTGCCGCTCGTCCGTGCGCCGGTCACGCAGCTCGACCACACCGTCGGCCAATCCCTTGCCGACGATCACGATCGTGGGCACGCCGAGCAGGTCCGCGTCCTTGAACTTCACGCCGGGCGAGACACCGCGACGGTCGTCGTAGAGCACGCTCACGCCAGCGGCCTCGAGGCCCTCGGCGATGCGCGTGGCCTCGTCGAACACGGCGTCGTCCTTGCCGGTGGCGACGAGGTGGACGTCGGCCGGCGCGATCGCACGCGGCCAGCACAGGCCCTTCTCGTCGTGGGTCTGCTCGGCGAGCGCCGCGACGGCACGCGTGACGCCGATGCCGTAAGAGCCCATGGTGACGGTGACCGGCTTGCCGTCCGGTCCGAGCGCGGTGAGGTCGAACGCCTT
>DASTXN010000205.1:0-14209 GCA_035765515.1 Jatrophihabitantaceae bacterium
ACAGCACCTTCGGCTCCAGCTGGCCGAAGCGGTCGGCCGCGCCCTTGGCCGCGTAGTCCTGGCCGCACGCCGACCAGATCGCGCCGAGCGATGCGGTCGCGAGCAGGCCGACGATCGCGGCGGACGTGTTGGGCAGGTAGCCGACCACGCGATCGCCCCGGCCGACGCCGAGATCGCGCAGCGTGGCCGCGAGCGCGCCGACGCGCCGGTGCAACTCGGCCCAGCTCACCGTCGACTCGGTGCCGTCCTCGCCGATGTCGATGATCGCCGGCTCGGCGGACGGCGCGTGGCGGAGCACCTGGGCGGCGTAGTTCAGGCTCGTGCCCGGGAACCACACCGCGCCCGGCATGCGCTCCTCGGCCAGCGCGACGGTTGGGCGCTGCACGGATCGCACGTCGAAGAAGTCCCATACGGCCGACCAGAACGCGTCCAGCTGCTCGACCGACCAGCGGTGCAGCTCCGCGTAGTCGGTCAGGGCCAGCTGGTGCCGGTCGTTGACGAAGGCGCGGAAGCGTTCGATCTCGCTCGCGGCCGACGTGACCGGGTCGGGCGTCCAGATCGGCTCGGGCGCGGCGCCCGTGGAAGGCGTGCTCACCCGTCGCAATCTACCGCCGAGCGTCCGGGCCGCGACGCGAAGTCAGGACGGCGCCGTGCCGATGCTCAGTGCGGGACGGCGCGGGTGCACCGTGAGATAGCGCAGCCCGTCCGGTCCGGCCACGATGCTGCGCTGCGAGCGGCGCGGCAGCCAGATCAGCGAGCCGGTGACTGCGGACACCGGGCCATCGGTACCTTCGACCTGACCGGCGCCGTCCAGCACCAGCATGAGCACGTCCAGGTCCGGGCCGGTGTGCCTGTCGATCCGCTTGCCCGGACCCAGCGCGATCACGTTCGCGTCCAGGTGCCGCTGCTCGGCGTCGAGCCGCCAGAGCGCACCGCCGTCCTGGTCGGGCTCGCCGGACACCGCGAAGACGTCGCACAAAAGCTGGGGCGTTCCGACTTCGCTCATGCCCGCGAGTCTTGCACGCGTGCGCGGAAGTGAAACACGTTCTAGTATCAGGCAGCGCGGACGACGCGGCGACAGGAGCGAGGGGCCATGCGATTCACGTACGCGGAGGCGATGACCGATCCGTCCTTCTACCTACCGCTGGCACAGGCCGCGGAGGCGGCGGGCTATTCCAGCATCACGGTGGCCGACAGCCTGGCCTACCCCAAGGAGTCGGACTCGGTGTATCCGTACACCGCCGACGGCAGCCGGGAGTTCCTGGAGGACAAGGCGTTCATCGAGACGTTCGTCCTCATCGCAGCGATGGGCGCGGTGACCACGACCCTGCGGTTCACCCCGTTCGTGCTCAAGCTGCCCGTCCGCCCGCCCGCGCTCGTCGCCAAGCAGGCCGGGTCGCTGGCGTACCTGACGAACAACCGGCTGGCGCTGGGCGTCGGGATCAGCCCGTGGCCGGAGGACTTCGAGATCATGGGCGTGCCGTTCGCCAGGCGGGGCAAGCGCATGGACGAGTGCATGGACATCGTGCGCGGACTGACCAGCGGCGAGTACTTCGAGTTCCACGGCGAGTTCTACGACATCCCGGCGATCAAGATGACGCCTGCGCCGAGCGAACCGATCCCACTGCTCGTCGGCGGACACAGCGACGCGGCCCTGCGCCGCGCGGTCGTGCGCGGGGACGGCTGGATGCACGGCGGCGGGCCGAACGAGGACCTGGACGAACTGCTGGCCAAGCTCACCGCGATCCGCAAGGCCGAGGGGCGCGAGAACGAGAAGTTCGAGATCCACGTCATCTCGCTGGACGCGTACACCCCGGACGGCGTGAAACGCCTGGAGGACAAGGGCGTCACGGACGTGATCGTCGGCTTCCGCATCCCGTACATGGTCGGACCGGACACCCAGCCGCTGGCCGAAAAGGTCGAGCACCTGGAGAAGTTCGCCGAGCGCGTGATCGCGAAGGTCAACGGCTGAGCCCTGCTAAACCCGCGGCCCGGGCTGCCGAACTCAATTGATGGCTCGCCGGAAACGCGCGCGGGCCAGCCCGGGCAGAAGTCGTCTACGACCGCCCGGACGGCCGGTGAGGTCCGCCGGACCCGATGCCCGAAATCCGGTAGCTCCATGTTCTCCCGCCGCATCCTGTTCGCCGCCACCGGTGCCGCCGCGCTGACCGTCTCGCTGGTCGCAGGCCTGACCGGATCCGCGCCGGAACGGGCCGAGGCCGCCATAGCTACAGCCACCTCGTCGGACTACACGCTGGCCGGTGGGCCGTTCGCCGGCCGCGCGCTCTACGTCGACCCGCACTCCACCGCGGCGGATGCGGCCGCGGCGGCCGGCGGCACGAACACCACGTTGAACCGTCTTGCCTCGATCCCGCAGGCGACGTGGCTGGTCGGCGGCACGCCCGCGCAGGCCGCCGGGATCGTCCGCACCGAGGTCGGCGCGGCGTCGCGATCCGGCGCGGTCACCGAGTTCGTCGTCTACGACCTGCCGAACCGCGACTGCAGCGGCGGGCAGTCGGCCGGCGGCGCAGCCGAGAACACCGCGTACCAGAACTACGTCAGCGCGGTATCGGCGGCGCTCAAGGGTGCGCGCGGCATCGTCGTGCTGGAGCCGGACGCACTCGCCGACCTCGGCTGCCTGACCCCGACCGCCCAGACATCGCGGCTGGCCCTGCTGAAGTGGGCGGTGCGGCGGCTCGTCCAGCCGGGCGTGCAGGTCTACCTGGACGCCGGTCACGCGGGCTGGCAGACGTCCAGCACGATGGCGTACCGGCTGATCAAGGCCGGGATCTACTACGCCCGCGGCTTCTCGGTCAACGTGTCCAGCTTCGACGCCACCAGCTCCGAGATCGCGTACGGCACGAAGATCAGCTCGCAGGTCGGCTGGAAGCGGTTCGTCGTGGACACCTCCCGCAACGGCTCGCCGACCTCCGGCGGCTGGTGCAACCCGGCCGGCGCCACGACCGGTGCGCTGCCCGGCACCGACACCGGCACCCGCGCGGCCGACGCGCTGCTGTGGATCAAGCACCCCGGCGAGTCGGACGGCGCGTGCGGCACGAGCACGACCACGGCCGGCGGCTTCGACACCGGCCTCGCCACCGCGCTGGCCGGGTGACCGCCGGCCGTCGGCCGTGACGCTGTGCGCACGCACAGTTCGAACCGCGCCGGCGCGGGTATAGAACCAGCGGCCGTTCGCGCGCCGCTCTGAACAACCCGGTTCAGACCGGCGCGGAGCGGCCGATGGTTGGTACATGCCTGCGAAGCCGGTCCACGTGATCGACCTGGCGTCGCCGCGGGTCATCGCGGCCTACGCCGGGCGCACCGTGCTGTTCGCGTCCGTGATCCCGATGGCCGTCTTCTACCTGACGCTGTCCCTTGCCGGGCTGTCGACGGCGGTCGCGGTCACCGCACTCTGGTACTACGCGGGCCTGCTGATCCGGGTGACCCGCAAGCGTCCGCTGATGGGTGCGGCGTTTTTGGGCGCGGGACTGATGACCGTACGCGCGTTCGTCACGTTCTGGACCGGCAGCGCCTTCCTCTTCTTCCTGCAGCCGGTCGCCGGCACCGTGGCCACGGCGACCGCCATCGCAGTGACCGCGCTCGCCGGGCGCCCGCTGCTGGAGCGGCTGATGCACGACTTCGTGCCGCTTCCCGGGCCGCTGACGGAGCGGCTGCGCGCGAACCGGTTCTTCGACTACACCTCGCTGATCTGGGCCGCGGTCTACCTGGTCAACGCCGCGGGCACCGTCTGGCTGCTGACCAACGCATCCCTCGGCGGGTTCCTCGTGCTGAAGACCGTGCTGTCACCGATCCTGACCGGCATGGCCGTCGGCGCGTCCTATCTGCTGTTCCAGTGGCTGATGCGGCGCGAGGGCGTCCAGATCCGCTGGAGTTCGACGCACCCGGTTGTCGCCCCCGCCCAGTAGGGTCGCGGGTCATGACCCGTGCCACGAACCGCCCGGCCATCAGCGCCGAGGGCCTGGTGAAGACGTTCGGCAAGGACGTCCGCGCGCTGGACAACCTTTCCCTGCAGGTGCAGCCCGGCACCGTCCTAGGCCTGCTCGGCCCCAACGGTGCCGGGAAGACGACTGCGGTGAACGTGCTGACGACGCTCCTTCGCCCCGACTCCGGTCACGCCGAGGTGGCCGGCATCGACGTGGTGCGCGACCCGGATGCCGTGCGCCGCTCGATCGGGCTCGCCGGCCAGTTCGCCGCCGTCGACGACAACCTCACCGGCGCCGAGAATCTGGTGCTCGTCGGCCGGCTCAACCACATGCCCGGTTCCGCCGTGCGTGCCCGCGCCACGGAGCTGCTCGACCGGTTCGAACTCGCCGACGCCGGCGGCCGGCTGGCCAAGACGTACTCCGGCGGGATGCGGCGCCGGCTGGACCTGGCTGCGGCGCTGGTCTCCCGTCCACCCGTGCTGTTCCTGGACGAGCCGACCACCGGCCTGGACCCGCGGAGCCGCATCGGGTTGTGGGAGGTGATCGAGGAACTGGTGCGCGAGGGCACGACAGTCCTGCTGACCACGCAGTACCTCGAGGAGGCCGACCGCCTCGCGCAGCAGATCGCCGTCGTCGACCACGGCCGGGTGATCGCCGAGGGCACGTCCGAGCAGCTGAAGGCTCGGCTCGGCGGCGCGCGCGTCGAGGTGCGTGTGGCGGACGCCGACCAGGCTCGCGCCCTGGCGGCCGACCTGGACGGCGGCCCGTTCGGCGACATCGGCGTCGAGGACGACGTGGTGCTCGTGCCCGCAGCCGACGGCGCCGGCACCGTCGTCGAGATCGTGCGCCGCCTCGATGCGGCCGGCATCACTCCGCGCGGGCTGCAGCTGCGCGAGCCGAGCCTGGACGACGTGTTCCTGGCGCTGACCGGGCACGCGGCCGAGGACGTCCCCTCGGGTGGGGACGCGGATCGCGGCGCGACCGATCCGGTCGCCGAGACGGCGGGGAGCAAGCGATGAGCGCGGCGACGACGGCGGACGCGCTGCGCCCCGGTGGCTCCGGTGTGGCGCCGGGCGGAGGATTCGGCTGGGCGGTGCGGGACACGTCCGCGATGGCCGGACGGAACCTGCGCCGGCTGATGCGCCAGCCCGAGATGGTGATGTTCAACATCGTCTCGCCGATCATGTTCGTGCTGCTGTTCCGGTACGTGTTCGGCGGCGCGATCGGCGGCCTGCAAGGGCTGAACTACGTCAACTACCTGATCCCCGGCATCGCCGTGCAGACCGTGCTGTTCAGCGCGGGCGTGACCGGATTCGCGCTGGCCGAGGACCTGCAGAAGGGGTTCATCGACCGGCTGCGCTCACTGCCGATGGCCCGTAGCGCCGTGTTCGGCGGACGCGTCGCGGCGGACACGCTGAACAACGCGTTCGGGCTGATCGTCCTGCTGCTCACCGGCTACGCCGTGGGCTTCCGTCCGGCGAGCTTCCTGGGACTCATCCTCGCGGCGCTGCTGCTGTTGCTGTTCGCGCTCGCGGTCAGCCTCGGCTACGCGATCATCGGGCTGCTCGTGCGCACGCCCGAGGCCGTGAACGCTGCGACCTTCCCGATCATCTTCCCGCTCACGTTCGCGTCCTCGGCGTTCGTGCCGGTGCAGACGATGCCGAGCTGGTTGCGTGGTTTCGCCACCCACCAGCCGGTGAGCGTGGTGATCAACGCGGCGCGCTCGCTGATCCTCGGTGACAGCGCGACCGCCGTCCAGCGTGCGCAGCTGCTGGGCGGGACCAGCACGGGCTCGTTGATCGTGCAGGCGCTGGCGTGGTCGATCGGCATCGGTCTGGTGTTCGGCCTGTTGTGCGCCCGCAGGTATCGCCGCCTGACCCGCTGAGGCACGCGAGTGGGTGCGTGTGCCAGGGCTCATCACCCCGCAGAACCATCGCCATCGGCTCCCGACTGGCTCATCGCCGCCGTGCGCACGTTAGCGTCAGGGGCGTGAGAACTATCAGAGCGCTACCCGCGGGCCGAACCACCGTCGACCGCCATGCCCCGATCGGCACCGGCGCGGAGGCGAGCGCGTGAGCCATCCGCACCCGGAGCTCGGCGCTCCTCCACGGCTGGCGAAGGACGGCCTGCGCGTAGTTGCCCTTGGTGGGCTCGGCGAGGTCGGACGGAACATGACCGTGTTCGAGCACGCCGGCCGGCTGCTCATCGTGGACTGCGGGGTGCTGTTCCCCGAGGAGACCCAGCCCGGCGTCGACGTGATCCTGCCCGACTTCACCTGGATCCGCGACCGCCTCGACAAGATCGACGCGATCGTGCTGACGCACGGGCACGAAGACCACATCGGCGGCGTCCCCTACCTGCTGCGCGAGCGGGCCGACATCCCCGTCGTCGGCTCGAAGCTCACGCTCGCGTTCATCACCGCCAAGCTCAAGGAACACCGGATCAAGCCCACGACGGTCGAGGTCGCCGAGAACACGCGTCGGCAGTTCGGCCCGTTCGACTGCGAGTTCGTCGCGGTCAACCACTCGATCCCGGACGGCCTGGCGGTCGCGATCCGCACGGCCGCGGGGTTGGTCCTGCACACCGGCGACTTCAAGATGGACCAGTTCCCCCTGGACGGCCGCATCACGGACCTGCGCGCGTTCGCCCGGTTGGGCGAAGCCGGCGTCGATCTGATGCTCGCGGACTCCACCAACGCCGAAGTGCCCGGGTTCACCACCGCGGAGCGCGATCTCGCGCCGGCGATCGACGAGGTGTTCCGCACTGCCCCGAGGCGGATCATCGTGTCCAGTTTCGCCAGCCACGTGCACCGCATACAGCAGGTTCTCGACGCGGCGGACCGGCACGGCCGCAAGGTCGCCTTCGTCGGACGCTCGATGGTGCGCAACATGGGTCTGGCCCGCGAACTGGGCTATCTGAAATTCCCCGACCGGCTCGTCGTCGACTTCAAGGTGCTGGAGAAGTTGCCGGACAACCAGATCACGCTGATCTGCACCGGCTCGCAGGGCGAACCGCTTGCCGCCCTGTCGCGGATGGCCAATCGCGACCATGTGATCCGCATCGGCCAAGGCGACACCGTGCTGCTGGCCAGTTCGCTGATCCCCGGCAACGAGAACGCGATCTACCGGGTGATCAACGCGCTGATCCGCTGGGGCGCGAACGTCGTCCACAAGGGCAACGCCAAGGTGCACGTCTCCGGGCACGCCAGCGCGGGCGAACTCGTCTACTGCTACAACATCGTCCGCCCACGGAACGTCATGCCGGTCCACGGCGAGTGGCGGCACCTGACCGCCAACGGCGACCTGGCGATCAGAACCGGCGTTCCCGCCGCCAACGTGCTGCTCGCCGAGGACGGCGTCGTCGTCGACCTGATCAAGGGCCGCGCCGCCATCACCGGGAAGGTGCCCGCCGGCTACGTCTACGTCGACGGCCAGACGGTGGGTGGCGCCACCGAAGCCTCACTGAAGGACAGGCGCACGCTCGCCGAAGAAGGCTTCATCACCATCGTGGCGATCGTGGACGCCGACACCGGCAGGCTGACCGACCCACTCGACTTCCTCGCGCGCGGCTTCGTCCACGACGACACCACGTTCAGCACCGTCGTCCCGTTGATCGAGAAGGCGCTCGCGAAGGCCGCGAACGAGGGCATCGGCGACACGCGGCAGCTCGAGCAGCTGATCCACCGGACCGTCACCAGGTGGGCGCGAGACACCTACCGGCGCAGCCCGATCGTCGTCCCGATCATCATCGACGCCTGACCAGTAGGGCTCACGCGCCGACGCGCCATGCGAACGCGCTCGCTCGTGTCCACCCGATCGCGGTCCGGCGCGCGCCCGGTTACCCGCCCTTGGGCGCCGTGCGGGCGGTTGCTGGCCCTGCTCGAAGCGCGTCCAGCGCCGCATCGATACCAGCGGCCAGCGTCGTGCGGTCGTCGTACGCCCGCGAGATGAGTGCGGTGCCCTGAAAGAGCGTGAGCAGCAAGGCCGCCTGCGCCCGCGGCGTGCTGCTCGTCGTCACTTCGCCGGAGGCTTGCGCGCGCTGCAGGGCGGCGCTGACGACGTCGATGAAGCCGGCGTAGGCGTCCGCCGCCACGGCGCGGGCCGCGTCGTCGCCGGGTGCCAGTTCGGCCGTGGTGTTGCCGACGAGGCAGCCGCGGCGACCCTCGGCGTGCTCGGGGGCGCCGGTGATCGTGCCCGGATCGAGCAGCATGCGGCGCAGTGCCGGCAGCACCGGGCCTGCGCGCAGCAGGTTCTCCAGCTGCGCGCGATTCTCGGCCGCGTACAGCTGTACCGCCTTCAGGTACAGGCTGTGTTTGTCGCCGAACGCCGCGTACAGGCTGCCCCGCTGGACGGCCAGCTCGTCGACCAGATCCTGGATCGAGGTGGCCGCATAGCCGCGTGCCCAGAACGTGTCCCGTGCCCGGGAAATCGCCTCGTCGGTATCGAAAGCGCGGGGGCGCCCGGTGCGTGCCATGCTCCGATCCTATGACTTCTTGACCGTCCGTTCAAGATGTGCTTTGGTGGACGGAGGACTTCTTGACCGGTTGCACGGAATTCGAAGGAGAAGACAATGAAGGTCTTCGTCACCGGCGGGTCCGGTTTCATCGGATCGGCCGTAGTCGCCGAACTGATCCGGTCCGGCCACGACGTCGTCGGGCTGGCCCGCTCGCCGGAGGCCGGCGCCCGGCTGTCCCGGCTCGGCGCCGCCGTGGCCGTCGGCACGCTGGACGATCTCGACCGGGTGCGTGCCGCGGCGTCCGAGTCCGACGGGGTGATCCACCTGGCGTTCCGGCACGGCGATCCGTACGAGCAGGCCAACCGCACCGACCAGCTGGTCATCGCAGCACTCGTGGACGTGCTGGCCGGGTCGGACCGGCCCCTGGTCGTGACCTCCGGGACACTCGTGCTGTCGCCCGGGCGGCTCGGCACCGAGCACGACGCACCGGACCCGACGGCGCCCGGCGCGGGCCGCGCCGGTGGCGAACGCGCTGCGCTAGCCGGAGCCGGACGAGGCGTGCGCACCTCGGTGGTGCGGCTGGCACCGTCGGTGCACGAGACGCAGCGCCGCGGGTTCGCCGGGACGCTGGTCGACATCGCCGAGCGCACCGGGATTGCTGGATTCCTCGGCGACGGGTCGCAGCGCTGGCCGGCAGTGCATCGTCAGGACGCCGCCGGCCTCTACCGGCTTGCCCTGGAGAATGCGCCGACCGGCTCCATCCTTCATGGAGTCGGCGAGCCGGGCGTCCGACTGCGCGCTCTCGCCGAGCTCATCGGCGCACGGCTGGAGCTCCCGGTCCGGCCCATACCCCAGGACGGCGCGGACGAGCACTTCGGCTGGTTGGCGCCGATCGTCGGCACCGACGCCCCGGCGTCCAGTGCGCACACCCAGCAGCTGCTGTCCTGGCGACCCACTCACCCCGGCCTGCTCGAGGACCTCGCCAGCGGCCAGTTCTTCGACAAGGGGGCGACATGACCACGATTGCGCGGACTACACGCGCCGACGCCGCGCCGGAACCAGCGGGTACCCGCACGCTCCGTAGCCGCGATCTGGTGGTGCTGTCGATCGGCACGTTCACCCTTGGCGTCGACGGCTTCGTGCTCTCGGGGCTGCTCCCGCAGGTCGCCGCCTCGCTGCACGTCTCGCCGAGCACAGCAGGACAGCTCACCACCCTGTTCGCGCTGGTGTACGCGGTCGGGTCGCCGGTCATCGCCGCGCTGACCGGAAACTGGAACCGGCGGACCGTGCTTGCCGCCGGGATGACGCTGTTCGTCGTCGGTGTGATCGCGCAGGCCGTCGGCAACACCTTCGCGCTCGTCGCCGCGGGACGGGTGATCGCCGCGCTCGGTGCCGCCGGCTACCAGGCGACCGCCTACAGCACCGCGGGCATCCTCAGCGACGACCAACGCCGTGCCCGCTCGCTCGCAGTGGTCGCAGGCGGCAGTTCTGTCGCGATCGTGGCGGGCCTTCCGTTCGGTATTGCCATCGGGCAACACTGGGGGTGGCGCGCCGCGATGTGGGTGCTCGTCGCACTGGCGGTCCTGTCCACCGTCGCCCTCGCGACGCTGCCGGCAGCGTATGCGCCACGACTCTCGCTGCGACAGCGGGCCGACGCCCTCACCGACCGGCGAGTGCTCGGCATACTCGCGGGAACCGTCACCATGCTGACGCCGGGTTTCCTGATCATTGCCTACCTGCCGGCGATCATTCCCGGTTCGCACTGGGTCGTCGTCGCAGCGATGCTCGGGTATGGCACGGGGCAGGTCACCGGTACCGCCCTGGTGCCGCGGATCATCGGCCGCGCCGGAGGCCGCGCCGCGCTGTTCCTCGGCGCCAGCATGGTCACGGCCACCGTCGCCGCGCTCGGCGCCTCGCGTTGCGCCGACGGCGCCGCGATCGCCACCATGGCCGTGCTGGGCGCCGCAGTGGGGCTCTGTGTCGTCCCGCAACAGCACCGCATATTCGCGACGGTCCCGACGCGTGCGCCGGTAGCAGTCGGGCTCAACGGCTCGGCGATCTATGTGGCGAGCGCCCTCGGCGCCGGTCTCGGCGGCCTGGCACTTGCAGCGGGCGGCGCGCTGGCGGCGTGCGCGTTGGCGGCGGCGATCGGAGCTGTTGCCGTTCTCGTCGTCGCGACGACCGGACGCGATGAGTGAGCCTCGCTGCCGCGGCGTCCTGCGGGCGGGTGAGCGCGCCCGGCAGGACTCGAACCTGCAACCTCTTGATCCGTAGTCATATCCGGCCGATTTTCGGACGATTTCGGTGATCATCGACAAGTGCTTGCAGGGCCCGTAATTGCTGGGCTGTAGAACGTTGACGTCTGACGGTGAGGAATGACCATCTCCGAACGTCTGCGGACTTCTTGCGGACTTTTTGCGGACCGAACCAAGATCACCTGATAGGTCAGGTCGAATCAGAGGCACCTACGGTGAGCTGTCCCCCGGTCAGATCAGTTCCAGCGGCACCAGCCACAGGCTTGACCACGCACATCGTGTTCCAGCGCCCCTGCGCTTGTGGCCGCGCACTTCCACGAACTCCGCTCGCGTGGTCAAGCCGCGAACTGCACGACGTAGGTAAGCCAGAGCCCTACAGCGATGACGGAGCCGGCCGCGACCGTCGCAAGCCGTGTCCGGGAAACCGGCCGCCCGGTGCGTCTGCGCGAACGCCACAGCACGGCGACGCCGTAGGTCAAGAATGCGACGATGACGGCGTAGACACCGATGGTGCCCACGTTTGATTGGCTCCAGCCCCACACGGTCGCTGCGGCGACGCCAGCGAAAACGGCGAGGCAGAGCAGGCCGACGAGAGCTTCGACTGCCGGGTCTCCGATGAACGAGCCCGTCCCCTGTGCAGCGCGAGCAACGGGGCGAAGCGGTGAGATACCGAAGCGGCTGCGGCGGTGAGCCCTAGCCTGACGCACCAGTTCGGCGCCCGTCGCATTCTTCGGCCGCGGCCGACTCCCGAGCTCCGGCTTCACGTTCACACCTCCGGTATCGGGCACGCGCTCACCAGGTGCTTCCGCTCGAGTGTCCGAAGTGGCTCAGAAGGCACTATCCAGCGAACGCGGCGATCAGAGCGTTTACGACGACAAATGGGAGCACATATAAAATCAACTCCCAGCGTGCACGCTGGGAGACTTGTCGACCCCGCGAGCCTTCTGGAGGCTCCAAATTCTCTGCCTTCCAAGCCCGTATAAATCCGGCAGCAGACTCCCACCCGGCGTAATTCGAAGCCCGACCATACAAGCTGGCAGGGAAAGCCGAGGACGCGTAGGTACTTGTCTCAGTACGCAGCGCGATCCTTGGCTG
The DNA here is from genome assembly GCA_035765515.1 of Jatrophihabitantaceae bacterium. GTDB lineage: Bacteria > Actinomycetota > Actinomycetes > Mycobacteriales > Jatrophihabitantaceae > DASRSS01. Next base: position 11,750 of record DASTXN010000205.1, read on the forward strand.
CGATTGAACCTCGACTATGGCGTTCTTGCTGATGCGGCTCACGGTCAAAATGTTCACCATGCACAGCTCTGACAATCGAAGCTCGATTCGACAGAGGGATGTCGCGAGGACGACGCCTGCGGCCAAGGCCGGCACAACTTGATCTACAACGTCACGGTATGTAGTGGATGTGTATATGCCGATTACGCAGAGCACAACCGCCGAGGGTAGGCCTGGAAGGGTCACCACGCGTGAGTAGATAGCTCCAGTGAAATAGCGCCATCGATCGATCATGCGAGACGACCGGTCCGGATGGTTCTCATTATCGCTCATTTTCGCGTGGCCCTATCGACTCAAGTCCGCTACTGATACTGAAGGTAAACATGCCGAGGTGGAGGTTTGTTGGCTCTTCCCAGTTGACGGTGTAGATCTCGGCGCGGCGATCCCGGGGTAGAGGTCGAGGTCTTCCGATGATGAGGGTTCCTACACACCTGATCCGGAAGACCTCGACGTGGCTGACGCTACCGCCGGCGCGGGACCTGATGCTGGGTTCGTCCGCGCTGATCTGACGACCTTCTGCCGGTTGGACGAGCTCGGACTCGTCGTGACCGGCCAGCGCCTGGAACCTGATCGGGCCGTGCTCGCCTGCAAGGTCGTCGACGCGGACGACTGGTGCCGCCGCTGCGGCACTCAGGGAGTGCCGCGCGACTCGGTGACTCGACGGCTGGCGCATGAGCCGGTCGGTTGGCGGCCGACGACGCTGCTGGTCACGGTGCGCCGCTACCGCTGCGAGTGCGGGCATGTGTGGCGGCAGGACACCAGTGCGGCGGCCGAGCCGAAAGCGAAGCTGTCCCGTCGCGCGCTGCGGTGGGCGCTGGAGGCGATCGTGGTGCAGCACCTGACCGTGGCGCGGATCGCCGAGGCGCTCGCGGTCGCGTGGAGCACCGCCAATGATGCCGTGCTGGCCGAGGGCAAGCGGGTACTGATCAACGACCCGAGCAGGTTCGACGGCGTGCGGGTGATCGGCGTTGACGAGCACGTATGGAGACACACCCGCCACGGCGACAAGTACGTCACCGTGATCATCGACCTGACGCCGATCCACAACGGTACCGGGCCAGCCAGGCTGCTGGACATGGTGCAGGGCCGCTCCAAGTCTGCGTTCAAGACATGGCTGGCCGACCGGCCCGAAGCGTGGCGCGACGCGTTGCAGGTCGTGGCGATGGACGGCTTCACCGGGTTCAAGACCGCCGCTGCCGAGGAAGTTCCCGACGCGGTCGCGGTGATGGATCCGTTCCACGTCGTGCGCCTGGCCGGTGACGCCCTGAACCGGTGCCGCCAGCGGACCCAGCGCGAACTGCACGGCCACCGCGGACTGCGCAACGATCCGCTCTACCGAGCACGCCGCACCCTGCACACCGGCGCCGACCTGCTCACCGACAAGCAGACCGCCCGACTACATGCGCTGTTCGCCGTCGAAGAGCACGTCGCGGTCGAGGCCACCTGGGGCATCTACCAGCGCATGATCACCGCCTACCGCGAACCCGACCGCCGACGCGCCCGCGAGCTGATGATCAAGCTCATCGCGTCGGTCAGCGCCGGAGTCCCGGCCGGGCTGCACGAGATCGCGACCCTGGGCCGCACGCTCAAACGCCGCGCCGCCGACATACTCGCCTACTTCGACCGACCCGGCACCAGCAACGGCCCGACAGAGGCCATCAACGGCCGGCTCGAACACCTGCGCGGCAGCGCACTCGGCTTCCGGAACCTGACCAACTACATCGCCCGCAGCCTGCTGGAGACCGGCGGCTTCAGACCGCAACTACACCCTCCATTGGGATGAGCCGGTTTGTTACCCACTGGAGCCACTGGCGCGTGGAGTACCTCTCGTACATCATCTCCAGGCGCTCGCCTGCCCCGGCGCCGCCGAGATTCATGAGTTCTTCCTGAATCAGATCTCGAGAGTTGTGCCGTATCCCACCCTTCAGGTTGGCGAGCAGTGTGGCCACCGTGGATATCGCGAGGCACGCCGCAACGCCCGTGAATGTACACGCCACGATACCGGCCGTAGCTGCGATTGCCTTGATGTGGTGGGTCAGAAACTCCCAGGTTCGGTTCGGCATGACCTGCGGGGTCGGGTCGATTATCTCGTTTGCCCAATGGGCGATATGGCACAAAATCGAGCATCGGCCGTCGAAATCGTAGCCGCTGATGGGATCTACCGGGTAGGCGTAGGCGTTGGCATTGCCGCCGGGGACGGGGTCGACCGAGAGGAATCGTCCGGTGACGGGGTTGTAGAGACGTACGCCCATGAGGGTGAGGCCGGCGAGGTCGTCGGTAGAGCGTTGTTTGCTGCCGAGCCAGCCGTAGCTGTCGCTCGCACTGGCAGAGTCCCGGGGCGTGCCGTATTCGGTCGTCTCGCTGTAGCTGGCGATGCCGGTTGCCGCGGGATCGTCTGCGGCGGTGGCGACGATGTCGCCG
>DASTXN010000206.1:0-38489 GCA_035765515.1 Jatrophihabitantaceae bacterium
GAAATCTCCCGTGATCAACAGCAGCTTTTGGCCGCCCTGGCAGCCGTCCGCCGAGGACATCGTCGAGCTGGACGAGATCACCAGCTGAGCCCGGTCAGGAGCGCAGGAAGGCGAACGACTCGGCTTCCTGCTGGACGGCCGCACGCAGCGCGCCCACGTCCGGGCCGTGCTTCAACACGCCGCGAGAGACGCTCGGCACGACCGCGGACAGCGCGTCGCCGAAGATGCGCCGCACGTCCTCGGCCGTCCCGCCCTGGGCGCCGATGCCGGGGACCAGGAACGGCCCGTTGAGCCCGTCCAGCTGCGCGACCGAGTCACCGATCGTCGCGCCGACGACCACGCCGTACGAGCCGAGCGGGGCAGCGTCGCCGTTGCGTGCGGCCAGGTCGTCGACGATCAGCTGCGCGACCGTGCGCCCGTCCTCGGCCCGCGCGTGCTGCACCTGCGGGCCCTCCGGGTTCGATGTCAGCGCGAGCACGAACGCGCCGGCGCCGTGCTGCTCGCACAGTTCGAAGGCGGGTGCGAGCGAGCCGACACCCAGGTACGGGCTGAGCGTGATCGCGTCCGCGGCCAGCGTCGAGGACGGACCCAGGTAGGCACGCGCGTAGGCCGCCATGGTGGTACCGATGTCACCGCGCTTGACGTCCAGCACCACGAGCGCGCCGGCGGCCCGGCAGGCGGCCACGGTGCGTTCCAGGACCTCGATGCCGGCCGAGCCGTACGCCTCGAAGAAGGCGGACTGCGGCTTGATCACCGCCGCGTGCGCGCCGAACGCCTCGACGCAGGCGTCCGCGAACGCGCTGAGCCCGGCGACGTCGTCGGACAGCCCCCACGACTCGAGCAGACCGGGGTGCGGGTCGATGCCGACGCACAGCGATCCGCGCGACGTCAGCGCCGCGTCCAGGCGGGAACCGAACGGCGCGCTCATTCGGGGCCCCCGCGGAAGCGCGGAGCGTTCTTTGCGGAGCGGTTTCGTGGGGTGAAGCTCACTGGGCCGCCGCCTCAGCGGCCGCGGGGTGGGGGTACCTCCCGCTTGCGGGGGACAAGCGTTCGGCCGGGTCCCGATGGGCGTAGCCGACGGCGTCGGCCAGGCTCGCGAACCCGCGCTCGTCCAGCGCGGCGTCCAACTCGTCGAGCACCCGGACCGGGGCGTTCGGGTCGCCGAACACGGCGGTCCCGACCGAGACCGCCGATGCGCCCGCGAGGATGAACTGCAGCGCATCGAGTCCCGACCGGATGCCGCCCATGCCGAGAATCGGCAGGTGCGGTAAGGCTTTCTTCACCTGCCACACGCACCGGACCGCCACCGGACGGATCGCCGGGCCGGACAATCCGCCGGTGATCCCGCCGAGCGCCGGCGCCATCGTGTCGGTGTCGATCACCATGCCCAGCAGCGTGTTGATCAGCGAGAACCCGTCCGCGCCCGCGTCGGCGCACGCACGCGCGATGAACACCAGATCGGTGACGTCGGGCGAGAGCTTGGCGAACACCGGCTGCGCGGGGTCCGCGGCACGACGTACTGCGCCGATCACCCGCGAGGACGCGATCGGGTCGCAGGCGAACACCTGGCCGCGGCTCTCGACGTTCGGGCACGAGATGTTGACCTCGATCATGGACACCGCGGGGTGGCCGGACAGCTTGCGCGCGAGCGCCACGTACTCGTCGGTGTGGCCGCCCGCGATCGACACCACGGTGCGCGCGCCCTGCTCGGCCAGCCAGGCCAGGTCGTTCTCGATGAACGAGTCGATGCCCGGGCCCTGCAGGCCGATCGAGTTCAGCATGCCGCTCGGCGTCTCGGCCATGCGCGGGGTCGGGCGGCCCGAGCGGGGGCGGGTCATGATCGACTTGGTGACGACCGCGCCGAGGCGCGAGACGTCGAAGAACTGCCCGAGCTCGCGTCCAGCGGCCGAGCAGCCGGACGCGGTCAGCACCGGGTTCGGCAGCGTCAGCGAGCCGAGCTGAGTGGTCAGGTCCGCCATGGTTCAGTGGCCTCCCATCGCATCGGCGCCGACCAGGTCGGGTGGCAGCGTGCCGACGTCCGACCAGCGGATCCGTGCGGCGTCGAACACCGGGCCGTCCACGCACGAGCGCAGGAAACGGGTCCGCCCGTCGTCACCGCGCACCGGCAGCACGCACGTCATGCACACCCCGATGCCACAGGCCATCGACTCCTCCACCGCGACCTGCGCGTGGATGGCGTGCTCGCGCGCGATGTCACCGACCGCGCGCAGCATGCCCATCGGCCCGCACGCGTAGACGACCTCGGCCTTGATCCGCTCGATCGCGGCGGGGAGCGCGTCCGTGACCAGGCCCTGCTGGCCGGCCGAGCCGTCGTCGGTCAGCACGGTGACCGCGCCGACCATCCGCTTGGCGACCAGTTCACCGAACAGCCGCGACGCGGTGGCCGCACCGAGCAGGATCTCGACCGGCGAGCCGGCGTCCAGCAGTTGCTGCGCGAGCGGGATCAGCGGAGCCGTGCCGTAGCCGCCGCCGACGAGCACCGCCGGCGACGGGCCGGACGGCACCGGGAACGGCGTACCGAGCGGGCCGACGATGTCCAGCGACTCCCCCGCCTGCCGCTGGACGATCCAGCGCGTGCCCGCGCCGTGCTCGGCCACGACGAACTGGACGGTGCCCGCGAACTGACCGGAGGGCGTCGCGCCGTACAGCGCGAACGCGCGGCGCAGGATCATGGACGTGTTCTCGCCGCCGACACCTACCGCGACGAAGTGGCCGGGCTTCGCATGCTGGGCGATGCCCGGCGCGACCACGGTGAAGTGGTAGTAGTCCCCCGCCCGCTGCACCGAGAGGATCTCGGCGGTCTCCTGTACCGGGCTCATCGGCGACCCAGCTGCGCGTGGAAGTCCTGCAGGGACCTGACGCCGACGTCGCCGCGGGCAAGTTCCTCGATGCCCTGTACGCACGCGGCCGCAGCCTGCACCGTGGTGATGCACGGGATACCGGCCGTGACCGCGGCGGTGCGGATCTCGTAACCGTCCACGCGCGGGCCAGAGTTACCCGGCGCGCCGCGCGGCGTGTTGAACACCAGGTCGACGTCGCCGGCGAGGATCCGCTCGACCACGTTGCCGGGGCCGTCGCTGAACTTGCCGACGATCTCGGCGTCGACGCCGTTGCGCCGCAACACCTGCGCGGTGCCCTCGGTCGCGAGCACCCGGAAGCCCAGATCGGACAGCCGCTTGACCGGGAAGATCGCGGCCCGCTTGTCGCGGTTCGCGATGCTGACGAACACGGTGCCCTTCACCGGCAGCGAGCCGTACGCGGCCGCCTGCGACTTCGCGAACGCCGTGCCGAAGGTCGCGTCGAATCCCATCACCTCGCCGGTGGACTTCATCTCCGGACCGAGTATCGAGTCGACCTGGTCACCGCCGGGCGTGCGGAACCGGTGGAACGGCAGCACGGCCTCCTTCACCGCGATCGGCGCGTCCGCGGGCAGGTCACCGCCGTCACCCGATTCGGGCAGCAGGCCCTCCACGCGCAGCTGCGCGATCGTCCCGCCCATCGCGATGCGCGCGGCGGCCTTGGCCAGCGGCACGGCGGTCGCCTTCGACACGAACGGCACGGTCCGGCTCGCGCGCGGATTCGCCTCCAGCACGTACAGCACGTCACCGGCGAGCGCGTACTGCACGTTCAACAGGCCGCGCACGCCGACGCCCTGGGCCAGCGCGAGCGTCGACCGGCGGACGGCGGCGATGTCGGTGCTGCCGAGCGTGATCGGCGGCAGCGCGCACGCCGAGTCGCCGGAGTGGATGCCGGCCTCCTCGATGTGCTCCATCACGCCGCCGAGGTAGAGCTCGGTTCCGTCGTAGAGCGCGTCGACGTCGATCTCGACAGCGTCGTCCAGGAACCGGTCGACCAGCACCGGGTGGTCGTCGGTGATCTCGGTAGCGCGGTTGATGTAGTCGGACAGGTGCTGCTCGTCGTACACGATCTCCATGCCGCGCCCGCCGAGCACGTAGGAGGGACGCACGAGTACCGGGTAGCCGATCTCGTCCGCGACCGCCTTGGCCTGCTCGAAGCTGGTGGCCGTGCCGTGCTTGGGCGCGGGCAGGCCGGCGGCCGCGAGCACCCGGCCGAACGCGCCGCGGTGCTCGGCGAGGTCGATGGCCTCCGGCTGGGTACCGAGGACGGGCACGCCCGCGTCCTTGAGCCGCTGCGCCAGACCGAGCGGCGTCTGGCCCCCGAGCGTGCAGATCACGCCGGCCACCGTGCCGGACTGCTGCTCGGCGTGCACGACCTCGAGCACGTCCTCGAACGTGAGCGGCTCGAAGTACAGCCGGTCGGCGGTGTCGTAGTCGGTCGACACGGTCTCGGGGTTGCAGTTGACCATGATGGTTTCGAAGCCGGCCTCGCGCAGCGCCATGACCGCGTGCACGCACGAGTAGTCGAACTCGATGCCCTGGCCGATCCGGTTCGGCCCGCTGCCGAGGATGATCACCTTGTCGCGCCCGGTCTGATCGACCTCGGTCTCCTCGTCGTAGGACGAGTAGAAGTACGGCGTGCTGGCCGCGAACTCGGCGGCGCAGGTGTCTACGGTCTTGTAGACCGGACGGATCCCGGCGCGCAGCCGCAGCAGGCGCACGCCGTCCTCGCCGGACAGCTCCGGGCGCAGCGCAGCGAGCTGGACGTCCGAGATGCCGTGCCGTTTCGCCTTGCGCAGCAAGGCGGGCGTGAGCGCGGGCGCGTCGATCAGCTCGCTGCGCAGCTCGACGATCTGCGCGATCTGGTCGACGAACCAGGGGTCGATGCCGGTCGCGGCGGCGAGCTGCTCGACGCTGGCGCCCATTCGCAGTGCCTGCTCCACCGCGTAGAGCCGCCCGTCGGTCGGGACGGCCGCCACGGACAGCACCTCGTCGACGGAGCCGGGCAGGTCGGGACGCGTCCAGAAGCCAGAGCTCTTGGTCTCCATCGAGCGCAGCGCCTTGCCGAGTGCCTCGGTGAAGTTGCGGCCGATCGACATCGCCTCGCCGACGCTCTTCATGTGCGTGGTGAGCACCGGGTCCGCGCCGGGGAACTTCTCGAACGCGAACCGCGGCACCTTGACCACGACGTAGTCCAGCGTCGGCTCGAACGCGGCGGGCGTCTTGCGCGTGATGTCGTTCGGGATCTCGTCCAGCGTGTAGCCGACCGCGAGCTTGGCGGCGATCTTGGCGATCGGGAAGCCGGTGGCCTTGGACGCGAGCGCGCTGGACCGTGACACGCGCGGGTTCATCTCGATCACGATCATGCGGCCGGTCTTCGGGTCGAACGCGAACTGGATGTTGCAGCCGCCGGTGTCCACGCCGACCGCGCGCAGCACCGCGATGCCGATGTCGCGCATCTGCTGGTACTCGCGGTCGGTCAGCGTCATCGCCGGCGCGACCGTGATCGAGTCGCCGGTGTGCACGCCCATCGGATCGACGTTCTCGATCGAGCAGACGACCACGACGTTGTCGTTGCGGTCGCGCATCAGCTCGAGCTCGAACTCCTTCCAGCCGAGCACCGACTCCTCAACGAGTACCTCGTGCACCGGGCTGGCCGCCAGGCCCCGCGCGACCATGGTGCGCACCTCGTCCGGATCACCCTTGCCGGCCAGACCGGAGCCGAGCCCGCCCATGGTGAAGGACGGGCGGATGACGACCTTGTTGCCGACGGTGGCCGCGAACTCGGCGGCCTCCTCGACGCTGTGGCAGACCAGCGACGCCGGCACGTCGCCGCCGACCGTCCGCACGATCTCCTTGAACCGCTGGCGGTCCTCGCCGCGCTGGATGGCGTCGATGTCGGCACCGATCAGCTCGACGCCGTACTTCTCCAGCACGCCCGACTCGTGCAGCGACACGGCCAGGTTGAGCGCGGTCTGCCCGCCGAGAGTGGCCAGCAGCGCGTCCGGGCGCTCCTTCGCGATCACCTTCTCGACGAACTCGGGCGTGAGCGGCTCGATGTACGTGGCGTCGGCGAACTCGGGGTCGGTCATGATCGTCGCCGGGTTCGAGTTCACCAGGCTGACGCGGAAACCCTCCGCGCGCAGCACGCGGCACGCCTGCGTGCCGGAGTAGTCGAACTCGCACGCCTGGCCGATGACGATCGGCCCGGAGCCGATGACCAGGATGTGCGCGATATCGGTCCGCTTCGGCATCAGGCCTTCCCCTCCACTGACATTGCTTGGCTCCGCGCGCGCTCCGCTCCTCGGGCCCCCACTGGGGGTCCCCCCGCTTGCGGGGGAGGCCCTGCGATGCTCACTTGCTGTCGCCTTCGAGCAATTCCACGAACCGATCGAACAGGTACGCCGCATCGTGCGGTCCGGCCGCGGCCTCCGGGTGGTACTGCACGCTGAACGCGCGCGCATCCCGCGCCCGCAGTCCCTCGACCACGTTGTCGTTCAGGCAGACGTGGCTCACCTCGACGGCACCGAACTCGGTCTCGGCCGGCCCGTCCAGCGGGGCGTCGACCGCGAAGCCGTGGTTGTGCGCGGTGATCTCGACCTTCCCGGTCGCGCGGTCCTGCACCGGCTGGTTGATGCCGCGGTGGCCGTAGCCGAGCTTGTACGTGCCGAAGCCGTACGCGCGTCCGAGTACCTGGTTGCCGAAGCAGATCCCGAAGATCGGGACCTCGCGGCGCAGCAGTTCGCGCACGGTGGCGACGGCGTCGTCGGCGGTGGCCGGGTCGCCCGGGCCGTTGGCGAGGAACACCGCGTCCGCACCGCTGGCAATGATCTGCTCGGCCGTGGAGGTGGAGGGCAGCACGTGCGAGGTGATGCCGCGCTCGGCCATCCGGTGCGGCGTCATCGACTTGATGCCGTAGTCGAGCGCGGCGACCGTGAACCGGTGCTCGCCGATCGCGTCGACCGTGTACGGCTCGATGGTGGTGACCTCGGCGGACAGGTCCGCGCCGGTCATGGGCGGGGACGCGAGCACCTTGGCGAGCAGTTCCTCGCGATCCGCCCCGCCGGACGAGATGCCGCACCGCATCGAGCCCCGCTCGCGCAGGTGCCGGGTGAGGGCGCGCGTGTCGATGCCGCTGATGCCGACGACGCCCTGTGCGGCAAGCTCGTCGTCCAGGCTGCCGGTGGCGCGCCAGCTGGACGCGCGGCGCGCTGGGTCGCGGACGACGTAGCCGGCGACCCAGATCCGCGCCGATTCGGGATCCTCGGTGTTGACGCCGGTGTTGCCGATGTGCGGCGCGGTCTGCACGACGACCTGGCGGTGGTAGGACGGGTCGGTCAGCGTCTCCTGATAACCGGTCATGCCAGTGGCGAACACGGCCTCGCCGAAGGTCTCGCCGACGGCTCCATAGGCCTCGCCGGCGAACGTCCGGCCGTCCTCCAGCACGAGTATCGCCTCAGGCATCGGCCGTCGTCCTCTCGTTGATCGTGCGCACCCACTGCGGGTATGCGCTCTTGTCGTCGGCACGCAGGCCGGTGTCGAGTTCGGCGTCACCCAGCCGCCAGCCGATCACCAGCAGCCCGCCGGCCCCGACCACGCGGCCCGCGAGCCCCGGCGCGAGTCGCGCGCCGGTGATCGCCTCCCGCGGGACGAAGATCGTCGTCGCGCCCTCACGCTCGATGAGCACTCCGGCCGCGTGCAGTGTGGCGGTCGCGTTCGCCTGCAGGCCGAGGCCGCCGTGCACGACGCGGTCCTGCCAGCTGGACGCGAACGTGCTGCCGACGTAGACGCCGTCGAGCCGCGGCGCCAGTTCACTGCCGACATCGGCCGGGACGGCGGGCAGCGCGGGGAGCCCGGACTGCCGGCGCCCGCGGTTGCGCCAGCCCCACCACATGCCCAGCAGCATCAGCAGCAGGAACGCGACGCACGCGAGCACCAGCACCAGGCGCGTCATGCGGGGTCCCCGGCGATTTGCGGAGTGCTCTTCGCGGAGCAAATCGTTGGGGTGCTCATGCGGGAATCCCGTCGACCAGCTTGCCGTCGCGCACCGTCGCCCGTCCGCGCAGGAACGTCGCCACGACCCCGGCCGGCAGGGTCCGCCCGGCGAACGGCGTGTTGCGCGACTTGGACGCCAGCGCGTCGGCGTCCACGGTGTAGCTGCCGTTCGCATCGACCAGGGTCAGGTTCGCGGGTTCGCCGGCCTCTATCGGCCGGCCGTGCGTGCTCAGCCCGCCGATCGCGGCGGGGCGCACGCTCATCCGGTCCGCCACGCCGGCCCAGTCGAGCAGGCCGGTGCCCACCATGGACTCGGCGACGACCCCCAGCGCGGTCTGCAGGCCGAGCATGCCGAACGCGGCGTCGGCGAACGCGTGGTCCTTGTCGTGCGGCGCATGGGGGGCGTGGTCGGTCGCGACCGCGTCGATGGTCCCGTCCGCGAGCGCCTCGCGGAGCGCCTGCACGTCGGAGTCCGAACGCAGCGGCGGGTTGACCTTGAACACCGGGTCGTAGCTGTCGAGCAAGTCGCAGGTCAGCAGCAGGTGGTGCGGCGTGACCTCCGAGGTGACGTCGATGCCCCGCGCCTTGGCCCAGCGGATCACCTCGACCGTGCCGGCGGTAGACACGTGGCAGACGTGCAGCCGCGAGCCGGTGTGCTCGGCGAGCATCACGTCGCGCGCGACGATCGATTCCTCCGCGACCCCGGGCCAGCCGGGCAGCCCGAGCCGTCCGGACACCTCGCCCTCGTGGCAGCAGGCGGTGCTGTCGGCCAGCCGCGGGTCCTGTGCGTGCTGTGCGATGACGCCGCCGAAGGCCTTGACGTACTCGAACGCGCGCCGCATCAGTCGCGAGTCGTGTACGCAGCGTCCGTCGTCGCTGAAGATCCGCACGGCAGCGGCTGAGCGCGCCATGGTGCCGATCTCGGCCAGCTCCTGACCGGCCAGTCCCTTGGACACGGCGCCGACCGGACGGACGTCGACCAGCCCGGCACGCTCGCCGAGCCGGGCGACCTGTTCGACGATCTCGGCGGTGTCCGCGACCGGGTTCGTGTTCGCCATCGCGTGCACCGCGGTGTAGCCGCCGAGCGCCGCGGCGGCCGACCCGGATGCGACGGTCTCGGCGTCCTCACGGCCGGGCTCGCGCAGGTGCGTGTGCAGGTCGACGAAACCGGGAAGAAGGATCAGCCCGGTGCAGTCGATCGTCTCGTCGGGTGTCGCGGACGCGGACATCTTGCCGACCCCTGCGATCGTGCCGTCCTCGATCAGGATGTCGACCGCCTTACCGCCCAACGGCTTCGCACCCGCCAGCAGGATGCTCATACCGACAGCACCTCCTCTTCTGCTGCGCCCGCGAGCAATCGGTAGAGCACGGCCATCCGCACCGCGACGCCGGCCTGCACCTGGTCGAGCACCACCGACCGCGCGCTGTCCGCGGCGACGGAGGAGATCTCCAGGCCGCGGTTCATCGGTCCGGGGTGCAGGACGGGGGCGTGCTCGGCGAGCAGGTCCAGCCGCTGCGGCGACAGGCCGTAGTTGATCGCGTACTCGCGCTCGGTGGCGAAGTAGCCGCCGCTCATCCGCTCGCGTTGAACGCGCAGCATCATCACCGCGTCCACGTCGCCGAACTCCTTGCCCGACAGGGTGGCGTCCAGGTCCCAACTCGTCTCGCAGGTCCAGCTCGCGACGCCGGACGGCATGAGCGTCGGCGGCGCGACCAGGGTGACGCGGGCGCCCAGGGTGTTCAGCAAGATCACGTTCGAGCGGGCCACGCGGCTGTGCGTGATGTCACCGACGATCACCACATGGCGGCCCTCGAGATCGCCCAGCCGATTGCGCAGCGTGTACGCGTCCAGCAACGCCTGTGTCGGGTGCTCGTGCGTGCCGTCTCCGGCGTTGACGACGCGGCAGCCGACCCAGCCGGCGATCCGCTGCACCGCGCCGGATGCGTTGTGCCGCACCACCAGCGCGTCGACGCCCATCGCGGCGACCGTGAGCGCGGTGTCGCGCAGGCTCTCGCCCTTGCTGACGCTGGATCCCTTCGCGCTGACGTTGATGACGTCCGCGGACAGCCACTTGCCGGCGATCTCGAACGACGACCGCGTGCGGGTGGAGTCCTCGAAGAACAGGTTCACGATCGTGCGGCCGCGCAGCGGCGGCAGCTTCTTCACCTCGCGGCCTTGGATCGCGTGCATTCGGGCCGCGGTGTCCAGGATCGCGGTCGCCTCGTCGCGGTCGAGGTCCGCCGCCGAGAGCAGGTTCTTCATTCGGCGGCCTCCAGTTCGACGCAGTCGACGCCGTCTATCTCGGTCAGCCGGACGCGCACGTTCTGCGCGGTCGCGGTCGGCAGGTTCTTGCCCACGTAGTCGGCGCGGATCGGCAGCTCGCGGTGCCCGCGGTCGACCAGGACGGCGAGCTGGACGGCGCGCGGGCGGCCCAGGTCCTTGAGCGCGTCCAGGGCCGCCCGGATGGTGCGTCCGGAGAAGAGCACGTCGTCGACGAGGACGACCGTGCGCCCGGTGATGCCGCCCTCGGGCTCGACGGTGTCGCCGAGCGGGCGCACGCCGCGCAGCCGCAGGTCGTCGCGGTACAGGGTGATGTCCAGCGAGCCCACCGGGACGGTGGTGTCGGCGAACAGTGCGATGCGTGCGGCCAGCCGCTGGGCGAGGGGGACGCCACGGGTCGGGATGCCGAGCAGTGCGATGTCGAAGCCGCTCTTGGCGGTGTTCTCGATGATTTGGTGCGCGATCCGGTCGATTACCCGGGCGACGTCAGCGTCACTCAGCACGGGGACGGGGGCGGGAATAGCGGCACCGTCGGCGGCGTCCGCCGACTCCGCCGACGTTGGGGCATGACCGGTCACGGTCGACCTCCTTCTCCGCCTCGCTGGACGGCCTTTAAAGGATGTCTGGTGTCCCCACTCTAACAGCCGGGGCGGATCAGGTTTTCACCTGTCGTGGCCGGTTTCGGCGCGCCGGACCGACCACGCTGAGTGAAGACGTGATCAGCTTGTCGCGAGGTCGGCACGGTCGCGCAGGACGCGGCCCAACACGCCGTTCACGAACCGCGGTGACTCGTCGGTCGACAGGGTCTTGGCCAGTTCGACGGCTTCGTCGATCACGACGGCTTCGGGCACGTCCGGGCGCCAGAGCAGCTCGTAGACGCCCAGCCGGAGCACGGCGCGGTCGACGCCGGGCATGCGATCGATGGTCCAGCCCTCGGCATAGCCGGCGAGGATCTCGTCGACCCGCTCGCGGTTGGCGTCCAGCCCCTCGATCAGCTCGACGGTGTACTCGTTGACCGGCGGGTCGGCCAGGGCCAGCCGCTCGGCCAGCGTGGTCGTCGGCGAAACGCCGCGCGCGTCGGATTCGTACAGGACGTCGATCGCGCGCTTGCGGGCCTTGCTGCGAGCTGCCATCTAGTTGTTGACGCGGCCCAGGTAGCGACCGTCGCGGGTGTCCACCTTGACCTTCTCGCCGGTGGACACGAACAGCGGCACCTGGATCTCGGCACCGGTCTCGAGCGTCGCGGGCTTCGTCCCGCCGGTGGAACGGTCGCCCTGCAGGCCCGGGTCGGTGTGGCTGATCACCAGCTCGACGCTGGTCGGCAGCTCGACGTACAGCGCGACGCCCTCGTGCACCGCGACGACGACCTCGGCGTTGTCCAGCAGGTAGTTCGCCGCGTCGCCGACCGTCTCGGCCGGGACGTGCATCTGGTCGTACGTCTCGCCGTCCATGAAGACGAAGTCGGTGCCCTCCTTGTACAGGTAGGTCATCGCGCGCTTGTCGACCGTTGCCGTCTCGACCTTGGTGCCGGCGTTGAACGTCTTGTCGACGACCTTGCCCGAGAGCACGTTCTTCAGCGTGGTGCGGACGAACGCGCCGCCCTTGCCCGGCTTGACGTGCTGGAACTCCACGACGGTCCAGAGGTTGCCGTCCATGTTCAGGACCAGGCCGTTCTTGAGGTCGTTGGTGGTTGCCACGACAGCGCTCGTCTCTTCCGCTAGCTGATGGGTTCCGGGCGCCTGCAATCGGGTACATACGGCGACCGACCGCTCAGTTTATAGGCTCCGTGCATGGACGAACGCGTGCGGGTCGAGGTCCGGGACCACATTGCCTACGCGACGTTGTCGCGCGCGGACAAGTACAACGGCCTGGACCTGCCGATGGTACGGGCGCTCGCCGACACCGCCGCACGGCTGCGCTCGGACCGGGACGTCCGCGCGGTGATCCTGTCCGGCGACGGGCCGGCGTTCTGTGCGGGCCTGGACTTCGCCTCCGTCGCGATGGACCAGCGCCGGTTCCTGCTGTCGGGCCTGAAGGTTCCCGGCCAGCTGAACCTGTTCCAGAAGGCCTGCTGGAACTGGCGGGAGCTGCCCGTGCCGGTGATCGCCGTGCTGCACGGCCACTGCTACGGAGGCGGGCTACAGCTCGCGCTGGCCGCCGACTTCCGCATCGCCACGCCCGACTGCCAGCTGTCGATCATGGAAGGCAAGTGGGGATTGATTCCGGACATGACCGGCTCGGTCACCCTGCGCGAACTGCTGCCGATGGACGTGGCCAAGCGGCTGACCATGACTGCCGAGACCTTCTCCGGTTCACGTGCGCTGGAGCTCGGCCTGGTGACCGAGGTCGCCGACGACCCGGCAAAGGCGGCCGAGGCGCTGGCCGCCGAGTTGCTCACCCGCTCGCCGGATGCGCTGGCTGCGACCAAGAAGCTGCTGCACCGCACCTGGAGCCGGCCCCCGCGCTGGGCCTTCTGGACCGAGACCGTGCTCCAGTTCCGCCTGCTGGCCGGCGCCAACCACAAGTCCATCCGCGCAACGCGTACCTCGCGACCGGCCTAAAGAACAGGCCGGATCACTCGGTCCGCACCGCAAGCTCGCTGGCGCTCGCGCGGGCGCGGGCTCTTCGCGCGAGCGCTCATCGTGTGGTGGTCAGCCTTTAGAGCGAGTGCTCGTATGCAGCTTGATGACGCCGGCCACGACGACGGTGCCGTCCTCGCGTTCGGCGCGCACGCGGACGTCCACCTCGCCGGGCTGTTCCCAGTCGGTGGTGTCCGTCTCCGCGATCGCGACCAGCGTCGAGGTGGACATCGCCAGGTACTCCAGTTGCATGCCCTTGGGGATCCAGCGCAGCTGCGGCGGGATCGTGGCCTCGGCCAGCGCGCCCATCGCCATCTCCAGGCCGTTCGCGACCGCGATCGCGTGCACGGTGCCGAGATGGTTGTGCACGCCCCACCACTTGCGCACCTTGATCTTCGCGTAGTTGGGACGCAGCTCGAGCACGGTCGGGGCGATCGTCAGGAAGTACGGGGCCTTCAACGCGAACGCGAGCGAGAACGCGCCACGCCCGATCAGCGGCACCCGGTTCGCCCGCTCGTACAGATCCAGCACCTTGCTCATACCGCCTCCAAGTACGCGATGATCATGGCCGCAACCCCGGATTCCGGGGGTTCTGCCCATGATCATCATCAAGTGATCCGACGAGACCCGTCTTCCGCCTCGCTCGAGAGAAGCCGACGTAGCAGGGCGGCCTGCCCTTGCAGGCGTAGCCCGAGTCCGTCGATCCACTGATCGGCGGAACTCACCCGACGGCCTCCGCGTGTTCGGGCAACGGCGCCTCCCGGCTGGGCAGCGCGGGGAAGCCGTGGCTGCGGCGCAGCAACATCCAGACCGGCCCCGACACCACCACGATCGCGGCCAGCACGACCAGGGTCATCACGTTGCCGACGCCGAGCATCTTCAGCGCCGACGCCAGCAGCACGAAGCCGAGTGCGCGGCGGATCAGAGCGCTGGGCAGCCGCGAGGACAGCTGCGCGCCGATGTACGCGCCCGGAATCGACCCGACGAGCAACGCCGCCGTGACGCTGAACTCGAACTGGCCGAAAATGAGCTGGCCGATGGCCGCCGAGAGCACCAGCGGCACCGCCTGCACCAGATCGGTGCCGACCAGTTCGGACGCGCGCAGCGTCGGGTAGAGCGTCATCAGCGCGATGATGATCAGCGAGCCGGAACCCACCGAGGTCAGCCCGACGACCAGGCCGCCGATCAGACCGACGAGCACGGTCGGCAGCGGCTTGACGACGATCTGCGGCGGCCCCTTCGGGTCCTTGGCCCGGTGCCCGTCGCGCTGCGCAGCGCGCTCGGCCAGCCGCAGGTAGGCGCGCACGAGCAGCCCGCTCGCCGCGACGATGAGGGCGACCCCCAGCGCCTTCTGGATCACGTTCTGGACGCCGTCGCCGCTGCCCAGCGCCCGCGCGATCAGCACACCGCAGAACGCGGCGGGCACCGATCCCAGGCACAGCCAGCGCACCAGGTCCAGCCGCGCGTTGCCGTGCCGCAGGTGGACGAACGCCCCGACCGGGCGCATCACCGCCGAGGCGACCAGGTCACTGGACACCGCGGCCAGCGGCGACACCCCGAAGAAGATCACGAGCATCGGCGTCATCAGCGCGCCGCCGCCCATGCCGGTCAGCCCGACGCAGATGCCGACCACGAGCGCGCCGAGTGCCAGCGCCCAGTCCATGCACACCCACCTATCAGTCCTGTATTGCCTACCGGACTAGTATAGATAGGAGTGAGACCTTGTCCAGCCGCCCCGGCGGACCGGTCTCAGGCCTGGATCTTCGGGCCCGCCTGCGAGGAGATCCAAGACAGCGCGAGGACGTAGCCCTCGACCCCGAGACCGACGATGACCCCGGTCGCGTGCGCGGAGATGTAGCTGTGGTGCCGGAAGCTCTCCCGCTTGTGCACGTTGCTGATGTGCACCTCGATCAGCGGGGCGGTGAGCATCGCGCAGGCGTCGCCCAGCGCGACGGACGTGTGCGTGAGGGCGCCCGCGTTCAGCACCACCGGCGTCCCGGCGTCGGCGGCTTCGTGCAGCCAGCTCAGCAACTCGCCCTCGTGCTCGCTCTGGCGCACCTCGACGTCCAGGCCGAGTTCGGCGCCGCCGCGCTGGCACAGCGCCTGCAGTTCCGCGTAGCTGGTCGAGCCGTAGACGTCCGGCTCCCGGTTGCCGAGCCGCCCCAGGTTCGGGCCGTTGAGCACCAGGACGCGGCTCATTCGGGGTCCCCGCGAAATTGCGGAGTGCGTTTTGTGGAGCAATTTCGTGGGGTGATCATCCCGAAACCTCCGAGTAGGCGGCGGCGAGCAGGGACGGGTCCGGGTCGTCGACACCGACCGGCCGGGCCAGCCCGTCCAGCACGATGAACCGTATCCGGTTGCCGCGCGCCTTCTTGTCGACACGCATGGTTTCCAGCAGCGAGCCGAACGCGTCCGGGCGGTAGGACGTCGGCAGGCCGAGCGATTCGAGGACGCTCCGGTGCCGGTCCGCGGTCGCGTCGTCGAGGCGACCGAGCAGGCGGCCCAGCGCGGCCGCGTAGACGAGGCCGATCGAGATCGCGGCGCCGTGCCGCCACCGGTAGCGCTCGGCGCGCTCGATCGCATGACCGAGCGTGTGGCCGTAGTTGAGGATCTCGCGGCGGCCCTGCTCGGTGAGGTCCTCGGACACGACGTCGGCCTTGATGCGGACGGACCGCTCGATGAGCTCGGCTTCGACGGGGTTGCCGGGGTGCGTCGCGGCGGCCGGGTCGGCCTCGATCAGGTCCAGGATCGCGGGGTCGGCGATGAAACCGCACTTGACGACCTCGGCCAGTCCGGCGACGTAGTCGTTGACCGGCAGCGTCTCCAGCGTGTTCAGGTCGCAGATCACGCCGGCGGGAGGGTGGAACGCGCCGACCAGGTTCTTGCCGCGGTCGGTGTTGATCGCGGTCTTGCCGCCGACCGCGGCGTCGACCATCCCGGCCAGGGTCGTGGGCACCTGCACCACGCGCACGCCGCGCAGCCACGCGGCGGCGACCCAGCCGGCCAGGTCCGTGGTCGCTCCCCCGCCGAGGCCGACGATCGCGTCCGAGCGGGTGAAGCCGACCTGGCCGAGGACGTCCCAGCAGAACCCGGCCACCTCGAGCTTCTTGGCGTCCTCGCCGTCCGGCACCTCGATCGCGTGCGCGTCCGCGCCCTGCGCGGCGAGATCGTCACGGACCGCCTCGGCCGTCGCGCGCAGCGTCGGCGGGTGGATCACGGCGACGCGCGCCGCATTGCCCAGCATCGGGGGAAGTTCGCCCAGCAGCCCGCGGCCGACCAGCACCTCGTACGGCGAGGGCCCTCCCACGGGGATGCGGGTGATCGGCTCGCTCACGGTCGCGGCGCCTTCTCGTGCAGCCGGGCGGCGATGGTCGCGGCCACCTGCCCGGCGGTGCGCTGGTCGGTCTCGACGGTCATGGTGGCGAGCGCGGCGAAGATCGGCTCGCGCTCCGCGGCGAGAACCGCCAGCCTCGTCGGCGGGTCGTCGTTGAGCAGCGGGCGGGTGCGGGCGTCCCCGATGCGCGCGAGCAGGGTGTCCAGCGGCGCCTGCAACTGCACGACCTCGACGCCGGAGAGGGAGAGCGCGTCCCGGGTGCGCTCGGCCAGCACCGCTCCCCCGCCGAGGGCGAGGACGCCGTCGAAATCGGTGAGCGCCGCGGCGATCGCATCCGCCTCGGTCGCGCGGAAGGCCGGTTCCCCGTCGGCGGCGAAGATGTCGACGATGCGGCGGCCGCTGGCAGCCTCGATCAACTCGTCGGAGTCGGCGAACGGGACGCACAGGATCTTCGCGAGCCGGCGCCCGGTCGTGCTCTTGCCCGTGCCCGGCAGCCCGATCAGGACAACTTTCGGGCTCACGGGACGGTCAGGCCGCGTTCGGCCAGCCTCGCTAGGTAGGCGTCGCGGTTGCGCCGGGTCTCGGCGACCGAGTCGCCGCCGAACTTGTCCAGCACCGCCTCGGCCAGCACCAGCGCGACCATCGCCTCGGCCACGACACCCGCCGCGGGGACGGCGCAGACGTCCGAACGCTGGTTGATCGCGACTGCCGCATCGCCGGTCTGCGTGTCGACGGTCTGCAGCGCGCGAGGGATGGTGGAGATCGGCTTCATGGCGGCGCGCACGCGCAGCACCTCGCCGGTGCTCATGCCGCCCTCGGTACCGCCGGAACGCCCGGACACCCGGCGGATCGCGCCGGAGTCGTCCCGGACGATCTCGTCATGCGCCTGCGAACCACGGATGCGCGCGAGCTCGAAGCCGTCGCCCACCTCGACGCCCTTGATCGCCTGGATGCCCATGAGCGCGGCGGCAAGCCGGGCGTCCAACCGGCGGTCGCCGTGGGTGTGGCTGCCGAGTCCGGGCGGGGCGCCGTAGGCGAGCACCTCGACGATCCCGCCGAGCGTGTCGCCGGCCTTCTTCGTCTCGTCGATCTCGGCGATCATCGCGGCGGACGCCTGCGCGTCCAGGCAGCGCACTTCGGAGGCGTCGACCTTCTCGGCGTCGGACGGCAGCGGGACGACACCGGCGGGCGCCGACACCGACCCGATCGAGACGACGTGGCTGACGACCTCGATCCCGGCCGCCTGCGCGAGGAACGCCTTTGCGACCGCGCCGAGCGCCACCCGCGCAGCGGTCTCGCGGGCGCTGGCGCGCTCCAGGATCGGCCGGGCGTCGTCCAGGTCGTACTTCTGCATGCCGGCCAGGTCGGCATGCCCGGGACGCGGACGGGTTAGCGGGGCGTTGCGGGCCTGCTCCGCGAGCACGTCGGCGTCGACCGGATCGGCCGACATCACCGTCGTCCACTTCGGCCATTCGGTGTTGCCGACGCGGATCGCGACCGGACCGCCCATCGTCACGCCGTGGCGCACGCCGCCGGTCAGTTCGACCTCGTCCTGCTCGAACTTCATGCGCGCGCCGCGGCCGTAGCCGAGGCGGCGGCGCGCCAGGTCACGGCGCAGGTCGGCAGTGGTCACCTGCACCCCGGCCGGCAGCCCGTCGAGGACGGCGACCAGCGCGGGCCCGTGTGACTCGCCGGCAGTGATCCATCGCAACACGCGGCAAGTGTCTCAGAACGCTGCCGCGCTGCTGGTTACTGGCCGAGCAACCAGCCGTCCGGCGCGGCGATCTCGGCTCCCTCGGCCGGGCCCCAGGTGCCCTGCGCGTACGGCAGCGGGTCGGGACGGTTGTCCAGCAGGGGCTCGAACGTCTCCCATACCGCGGCGAGCCCGTCCGGCCGGGTGAACAGTGCGCGGTCGCCGAGCAACACGTCGTGGATCAGCCGGACGTACGGAGGCAGCGGGTCGGCGTTCGGCAGCGTGGACAGCGGGATCGTCGCCTCGGCGGTGTCGAGCTCGAGTTCGACGCCGGGCTTCTTGGCGACCAGGCGCAGGTCGATCTCGCCGCTGCCGGACAGGCCGAAGCTGAGCACGTTGCCGTGCTTGGGCACGTCCTTGAGCGTGCCGGACGGTTCGCGCAGGATCACGCTCACCCGCTGCTGGCTCTTCGCCAGGCGCTTGCCGGTGCGCATGAGGAAGGGCACGTCGCGCCAGCGGTCGTTGTCGATCCACAGCCGCGCCGCGACGTACGTGTCCATGCGCGAGTTCGGGTCGACGCCGTCGAGGTCGCGGTACCCGTCGTACTGGCCGAGCACGACGTCGGCCGGATCGATCGGGCGGAACGCGCCGATGACCTGTTCGCGCGCAGCTTGCAGGTGCTTCGCCGACAGGCTCTCCGGTGGCTCCATCGCGACCTCGGCGGCGACCTGGATCAGGTGCGTCACAAGCATGTCGAGCACCGCACCCGTCTGGTCGTAGAACACCGACCGGTCGGCGACGTCGAGCACCTCGGGCACGTCGATCTGCACGGCGCGGATGTGCTCCCTGCTCCACATGGCGTGGAAGAGCCCGTTGGCGAAGCGCAGCACGTGCAGGTCCTGCGTCGCCTCCTTGCCGAGGAAGTGGTCGATGCGGAACACCTGCTGTTCGTTCAGCACCGAGTGCACGACGTCGTCCAGTTCGCGGAACGACTGCGGCGAGGTGCCGAACGGCTTCTCGTAGACGACGCGGGCGCCCTTGGCGAGATTGTGCTGGCCGAGCGCCTTGGTGACTCCGGCGAACGCGACGGGCGGGATGGCGAGGTAGTGCACCAGCTGCGCGTCGTCGCCGAGTTCCTCCCGGGCCTCGCCGATGACGTCCAGCAAGCTGCCCGGGCTGGACGTGTCGAATCCGCCACCGGCGAAGCGCAGCCGGTCGCTGAACTCCTTCCACGGACCGTCTTCTTGCCCATTTCGGCTGCTCAGTGGACCGAACTCGTTGAGCGCATCGTGCACGTGCTTGCGGAAGTCTTCGTGCGCGACGTCGCCGCGGCCATTGCCGACCAGCAACCACTTGTCCGGGAGCAGACCGTGCGACGCGAGCGTGTAGAACGCAGGCAGCACCATGCGTTTGGCCAGGTCGCCGGTGGCCCCGAACAGGACGAAGACGGTCGGGCCGGGTTTGTCGGTACTCGCAGTTGCCACGTCTTCGACCATAGGGCAACGAACGGCCCTCTTCCCCCACGCCCCGACCAGAAATCGGGCCTGAAAATGGTCACACCGTGGGGAAAGGCAGCTATCCGAGGTTGGGGGCCAGGTCGAACGCGAGCACGATCAGCGTGCCGAGTACCAGCATCGGTCCGAAGGCCAGCGCGGTCTTCAGCGACGCCCGCCGCGTGGCCATGAGCACCACACCGACGACCGCGCCGATCAGGAACCCGCCGAAGATCCCGTAGTAGACGTCCAACCAGCCGAACCAGCCGAGGTAGCCGCCGAGCACCGCACCCAGCTTGACATCGCCGTAGCCGAACGAGTTGGGCGCGATGAACGCGAGCAGGAACAGCACCAGGAACACGGCGACCGCGCCCTCGACACCGTGCAGCAGGGCATGCCAGTCGTCGCGGACGCCGGCCGCCAGCAGGCCGAACGCGCCGGCGCCGACAGCGGCGGTCACCACGAGCCGGTTCGGCAACCGGTGGTGTTCGAAGTCGATCACCACGAGTGGGGCGGACACCAACGCCAGCCAGACGAACGCGGGCAACAGCGCTGTCCAACCCGCGGCCGCACCGGCAAGCGCC
This sequence comes from Jatrophihabitantaceae bacterium, assembly GCA_035765515.1. GTDB lineage: Bacteria > Actinomycetota > Actinomycetes > Mycobacteriales > Jatrophihabitantaceae > DASRSS01. The sequence continues at coordinate 19,839 of DASTXN010000206.1, forward strand.
CCGAGCGCGAGAGCGACTGCCGCCGTGAGCGCGAGCCGTCCTGCTTCGATCGGAGCGCCACGCCACCACCTCCGCTCCTCGCGATCGGGGACGGTCAGCGTGAGCCGTGCCAGGTACGGCGAGGCTGCGAGGCATCCGGCCGCGCCGACCACGGTCCCGATCACGGTGGACATGGCTGAGCAGCCTACGGCTCTGCGTGGAGCCGCTGCATAGAGTCGGGGTCATGTACGACGCGATCGTGCTGGCCGGCGGCGCGGCCCGCCGACTCCAGGGCGCCGACAAGCCGCAGCTGGACGTCGGCGGCGTGCGCCTGCTCGATCACGTGCTCGCCGCGGTGGCCGATGCGCGCCACAAGATCGTCGTCGGCCCGCGCCGCGCCGTCCCCGTACCGGTGCTGTGGCGCCGCGAGGACCCGCCCGGCGGCGGACCGGTCGCCGCGATCGCCGCGGCGCTGGACGCGGTCCGCGCCGAGCTGGTCGTCGTGCTCGCGGCGGACCTGCCGGACATCGCGCCGGCCGTCCCCGTGCTGCAGTGCAAGCTCAGCGACAACCCGCAAGCGGACGTGGCCTGCCTCGCCGGTGCACGCGGCCGGCGCAACTACCTGGCCGCGCTGTGGCGCACCGCAGCGCTGCGCCGGCTCGTCGGTGACCTCGACGACCCGCATGGCGCACCGGTTCGCGCGCTGTTCGAGCGCGCCGTCGTTGTCGACGTGCCCGACGCGGCAGGCTGGGGTACGGACTGCGATACCTGGGAAGAACTGGCCGACGCCCGGCGCCGCTGGACGAGCAGGGAGAGACGATGAGCGAACGCAGCGAGCAAGTCAATGACTAACCCGTTGGACGCGTGGGTGGTGGAACTGGCTGGCGCGCTCGGAGTCGACGCCGGCGCGTTCGATCGCAACCTGCTGCTTGATGTCGCGCGCGACGCCGCACGTGGCGTCGCGCGCCCGGCCGCGCCGTTGACCACCTTCCTGGTCGGCCTCGCCGCCGGCCAGCGCGGCGGCGACGCGGCGGCGATCCGGGACGCGGCGCAGACCGCGGCGCGCCTGGCGAACGAGCACGCGGCGACCAGGGAGGGCGCGGCGGACGAGGCGTGAGTCCGATCAGGCGACGAGTTCGGCACCCGCGTAGACGTTCAACCGCCCGTCGCGCACCATCCCGGCGAGCAGCAGGTCGTACTCGCGCGCGAGGTCGACGGCCAGGTCGGACGGCGCGGACACCGCGACGATGCCGGCCACGCCGGCGGCCACCGCCTTCTGCACGATCTCGAACGACACGCGTCCGCTGACCACCAGCAGGTGATCAGTCGCGGGCAGCGCACCGTCCTGCAACGCCTTGCCGACCACTTTGTCCACCGCGTTGTGCCGACCGACGTCCTCGCGCACGACGAGCAGCTCACCGTGCCCGTCGGCCAGCGCCGCCGCGTGCGCGCCGCCGGTCCGGTCGAACGTGCGCTGCCGAGCGCGCATGGTGTCGGGCAGGGCGACCAACACCTCGCGCGGCACCGTCCAACCGGCCGAATGCGGCGCCGCCGAGCGCAGCGGACTCAGGTCCAGCACGTCGGCACTGCAGACCCCGCAGGCGGCCGACGTCACGAACGCGCGCGGCCGCGGCGGCCGCACCCCCTCGCGCAGCGTGATGTGCACCCGGTCGGTGTCGTCCTCGCGGCAGGCACGCAGCGTCACGATGTCGTCGGTACGGCAAACACCGGACTCGACCACCAGCCAGCCGGCGGCGAGCTCGAGGTCGTGCCCGGGCGTGCGCATCAGCGTCGCGATGGCCTCGCCCGCCAGCCCGAGGACCAGCGGCGATTCGACCACCAGATCGTCCGGGGTGCTCGCCGGTTCGGCGCCGACCGGCATGCGCACGATCGCGCGCCGCGCCGTCATCACCGCCATCGCCACCTCCCGGGCCCGACTCTCACCATACGCAGCGCAGCGGCCACTAGCTTGACCGATCAACTACTTCTATGGTGAGCAGCAGATACCCACATGACGAGCCGACCATGCAGCCAGCCCGCCACGCGCTTGACGTCATGAGGAGGAGTAAGGCAATGGACGTATCCCTCGCCGCCTCCGATTTCCCTCCCCTGGCCCTCGGCTTCTTCGGCCTGGGCACCGGCTACCTGATCTACGGGCCGCAGGAACTGTTCGGATACCCCAACCGGGATGAGAGCGTCGACCGGGCCACCGGCGTCTGGGGCATCTTCATGCCCGGCCTGTGCCAGTTGATCACCGGCCTGATCCTGTTCGTCGGCCTCACCTGGCTGCAGGTGTTCCACGACGCGCCGCTGTACATGGCCGCGCTCGCGTTCACCGCGTACGGCATCCACTGGTTCGCGATCGGCTGGAACCGCTACCGGCAGAACGACGCCCGCCCCAACGCCGGGATGTGCATCGCCTACATGGTGATCTCGGCGATGGGCGCCCTGGTCTTCTACCAGGCCGGTGACATCCCGGTGTTCATCCTGTTCCTCGGCCTGTTCGCGATCTACTTCGCCGACTTCTTCGCCTCGTTCAAGGTCGTCCTCGGCGAACGCGGGCTGGGGCTGTTCCACCTGGCCACCGGAGCCTGGCTCATGTACCTGGCGTTCGCGGCTGCGGTGAACTTCTCGCTCACCTACCACTGGTGGGTCTAGCGCGGACGCGAACACCCGCCACCACATCGGAACGATCGAACTAGGTTGACACCATGGCCGACACCACGCACGACGACAAGATCCACATCGAGCCCCCCAAGAAGACCGCGGTCGGCCTGCCTGGCATCGGGCACTCGCTGCAGTACGCGCTCGCCGAGATGGGCCCCAAGCGCAGCTTGCAGACGCTGCTGAAGATGAACCACATCGACGGCTTCGACTGTCCCAGCTGCGCCTGGCCGGATCCGGACCGGCGCAAGACGGCCGAGTTCTGCGAGAACGGCGCCAAGGCGGTCGCCTGGGAGGCCACCCGCAAGCGCGTGGACGCCGCGTTCTTTGCCGCGCACTCGGTCGCCGAACTGCGGGGCCAGGACGACCACTGGCTCGAGTACCACGGCCGGCTCACCGAGCCGATGTACCTCGCACCGGGCGCGACGCACTACGCGCCGATCGACTGGGACGACGCACTGACCCTCGTCGCGGACCGGCTGCGAGCCATGGCGGACCCGAACCGCGCCGTGTTCTACACCAGTGGGCGGGCCAGCAACGAGGCCGCGTTCGTCTATCAGCTGCTGGCCCGCAGGCTCGGCACCAACAACCTGCCGGACTGCTCGAACATGTGCCACGAGTCCAGCGGCGCCGCGCTGTCGGAGACGATCGGGATCGGCAAGGGCGTCGTCACGCTGGGCGACATCGAGGACCACGCGGAACTGATCGTGATCGTCGGCCAGAACCCAGGCACCAACCACCCGCGGAGGCTCACCGCGCTGGAGAAGGCCAAGCACCGCGGTGCGCGCATCGTCGCGATAAACCCGCTGCCGGAAGCCGGGTTCGGCCGGTTCCGCAATCCGCAGACGGCGCGCGGGTTGATCGGCACCGGCACCGTGCTTGCCGACAGCTACCTGCCGGTGCGAGTCAACGGCGACCTCGCTCTGTTCGCCGGTGTGAACAAGGCGCTGCTCGCCCGCGAGGACGCCGCGCCCGGCACCGTCCTGGACCACGAGTTCATCGCCGCACAGTGCGACGGGTTCGACGCAGCCGCGGACGGCTGGCGCGCGCTCGACTGGGAAACCATCAGCGAGCAGAGCGGCCTCACCCGCAAGCAGATCGAATCGTTCGCCTCGGAGGTCATCGCCGCGAACAGCGTGATCGTGTGCTGGGCGATGGGGCTGACGCAGCACCGCAATGCGGTCGCGACGATCCGCGAGATCGTGAACTTCCTGCTGCTGCGCGGGAACATCGGCAGGCCGGGTGCCGGCCCGTCCCCCATCCGCGGGCACAGCAACGTGCAGGGCGACCGCACGATGGGCATCTGGGAGAAGATGCCCGACGCGTTCCTGGACGCGCTGGCCGAGGAGTTCGGGTTCGCGCCGCCGCGCGAGCACGGCTGGGACACCGTCGACTCGATACGAGCCATGCGCGATGGCAAAGTGGACGTGTTCTTCGCGCTCGGCGGCAACTTCGTCGCGGCCACGCCCGACACCGAAATCACCGAGTCCGCGATGGCGAACTGCAAGCTGACCGTGCACGTCGCGACCAAGCTCAACCGCTCGCACCTGTGCCACGGCACCGAAGCGCTGATCCTGCCCTGCCTCGGACGGACCGAGCGCGACGTGCAGGCGAGCGGTGAGCAGTTCGTGACCGTCGAGGACTCGATGAGCATGGTGCATTCCTCGCGTGGACGACTGCTGCCCGGATCGGAACAACTGCGCAGCGAGATCGCGATCATCACCGGGCTCGGCGAAAAGCTGTTCGAGGACGCCGACGCTGACCGCATCGACTGGCACGCGATGGGCGCCGACTACGGCGTGATCCGCCGCCACATCGAGCACGTCGTCCCGGGTTTCGACGACTTCGAGCAACGGGTCGCGCACCCCGGCGGCTTCATGCTGCCGCGACCGCCGCACGACACGCGGACGTTCAAGACTGCCACCGGAAAAGCGCGGTTCACGGTCAACCCGCCGACCAGTGTCGAGGTGCCGGCGGGCCACCTGCTGCTTCAGACGGTGCGCGCGCACGACCAGTTCAACACCACCGTGTACGGGCTCGACGACCGCTACCGCGGCGTGCGGGGCACCCGGCGGGTGGTCTTCGTGAACGCCGAGGACCTGGCCCAGTTCGGGATGCACGACGGGGACAGCGTGGACGTGGTCAGCATCGCCGACGAACACGGCATCGAGCGGCGCGCCAAGTCGTTCCGGGCCGTGGCCTACCCGACCCCACGCGGCTGCGCGGCCGCCTACTTCCCGGAGGCGAACGTTCTCGTGCCGCTGGACTCGGTGGCCGAGGTCAGCAACACGCCGGCGTCCAAGTCGGTGGTGGTCCGCCTCGAGCCCGCCGGCTGAGGCGTTGGCATCAGACCCCGCAGCCGGGCGCGGCGGCGTGCAGGGCAGCGCGCATGGCGGGCACCGGTGCCTCGTGGCCGGTCATCAGCTCGACCTGCGCTGCCGCCTGGTGCAGCAGCATCAGCGCGCCGCTGAGCACCTTCGCGCCACGGGCTGACGCGGCGCGCGCCAGCGGCGTGGGCCACGGGTCGTAGACGACGTCGAAGACGGCCTGGTCCGGCCGCCATTCGTAGTCCGCGAGCGCGTCGGCCGCGCCGCGCGGCACCGTCGAGACGACAAGATCCGCGCCGAGCGCACGGGCGCCGGGCGCGAGCTCGGCGAACTGCAGCCAGACACCCATCGCGTCCGCAGTGGCACGCACCTCGCGCGTGCGGGACAGGTCGCGAACGAGCACCCAGCACTCCTGCACGCCGCTGACCGCGGCCGCGGCGACGGCGGCCTGCGCGGTGCCGCCCGCGCCCAGAAGCGTCATCGACTTGGGATACACGACGTTCTCGGCGAGCGCGGCGACCATGCCGGCCACGTCGGTGTTGTCCGCGATCCAGCCGCCACCCGGCCGCGGCAGCACGGTGTTGGCCGCCCCAACCGCGCGCGCGACCGGCCGGACCTCGTCGACCGCGGCAAGCACGGCACGCTTCAGCGGCATCGTGCACGAGAAGCCGGCCCAGTCGGTGCGCTCGGCCAGCACGCCGGCCAACTCGTCCGCGCCGCAGTCGATCGCGGTATACGTCCAGTCCAGCCCGAGGTCGGCGTACGCGGCGCGGTGCAGCACCGGGGAGAGCGAATGCGCAATGGGCCGGCCGAGGACCGCGGCACGGCGGGAGGGCTCAGCCACAGCCCCAGTGCTGGCTCCGGCACTTCACGACCGCCTGCGAGAACGCGCGCTCGCTCGAGGTGAAGAACAGGTGGCCGGCCGCGTCCTTGTTCACGTAGTACATCCAGTCGCCCTGCGCGGGGTGGACGGCAGCCGCCAACGCGTCGGCGCCCGGATTGCTGATCGGCGTCGGGGGGAGCCCGTCATGCGTGTAGGTGTTGTACGGCGAGTCGATCTCCGAGAAGACGACCTTGGTCGGGTCGAGCCCCTGCATCTTCGCCGCGTACGCGCTGGTGGCATCGATCTGCAGCGGACGCTTGGCGGCGATCCGGTTCAGGATCACCCTGGCGACCTTGGCCATGTCGGCCGGGTACTTCGCCTCGGACTGGGCGATCGACGCGATCGTCAGCGCCTGGTACGGCGACATGCCCAGCTTCTTCGCGTCCGCGGCGAACCCGCTGGACCGGTCGGCGTCGGCGAAGCGGTTGGTCATCTTCTGCAGCGCGCTCTGCGGGCTCTCCTTCGGATCGATCGAATAGGTGGCCGGGTAGAGGAAGCCCTCGACCGACGTCAGCGCGCCGCTTGACGGCTTGTACCCGAGCGGGATCCCGAGTGCCGACACGTGCGCGATGGCCTTGTCTATCGCGTCCTGCTTGTCCGCGCCCATGACCTGCGCGAGGCGCTTGGCCACGTCGAACGTGGTCGCGCCCTCGGTGACGACGACATCGCCGCTCGCACTGCGCGCGGCCGGGTCCAGCAGCCTGCTCAGCGCACTGGCGGCGGACATGTGCTTGCGCAGCACGTAGGTTCCCGGCTGGATGTTCTGCGACTTGGCGTTGTGGGACGCGGCGTCCACGAACGCGCGATCGCTCTTGACCACGCCTGCGTCGTGCAGCGTCGCGGCGATGTCGGACGCGGTGTCGCCCTGCCGGACGGTCACGCGCACGGACCCGGTTCCCGGACCGCTGTAGTCCGGCGGGTTCACCAAAGCGGTCACCTTCGGCACGATCAGCCATGCCGAGACACCGACCACGAGCACGCCGACGATGGTCAGGATCCACAGCGCCCGCCTGCCGCGACGCCTGCGCTGGTGCGAGCGGGCGTGATCGACACGGCTGTGGCGTCCGCCGGGTGTCGGCCGGTCGTCGCCGTGCTCGGTTGGGTCGTCACCGAAAAGCAGCGAGTGCGGGTCGTGATCGACCTGCACCTCGTGATCGCGCTGCGTCACGCCCGCATGCTCCGTCCGTTCCGGGATCAACGTGACCAGACCGTAGCGCCCTGCCGCCTCGGGCGGGGGGACCCGGGTCGCATCTCAAGCGCGATGCGAGTCCAGCCAATGCTGCAGGAGTTCCACCGCAGCTGCCTGGTCGATGACCGCGCGCTTGGCCTTGCTGCCCTTCACGCCGCCTTGCTGGAGCTTACGCTGCGCGGTCACCGTGGTCAGCCGCTCGTCCACGTGTTCCACAGGAACCGGCGCGATCGCCGCGGCCACCCGGGCGGCGTAGTCACGGGCGAACTGCGCCGACGGCCCCTCCCTGCCGGCGAGGGTGCGCGGCAACCCGACGACGACGCCGGCCGCGTCGTGTTCGGCGACCAGCGCCGCGAGTTCGGCAATGTCGCGATCGTCCCGCGTGTCGCGCGCGAGCGTGACCAGGGGCGTGGCCAGAATGCCGGCCGGGTCGGATTTGGCGACGCCGACGCGGACCGTCCCGACATCAACGCCGATCCATACCCCGGTCATCTGTTCGCGACGAAGTCGCGAACCGCGGTCAGGGCCGCTTCGAGATTGGCGGCGTCGCCACCGGCACCTTGCGCCAGGTCGGCCTTGCCACCGCCGCGCGCGCCCAACACGGGCGCGAAGGCCTTGACCAACTCGCCCGCGGCGAGGCCGGCGTCCTGTCCGGCCTGGTTGACGGCAGCGACGAACTGCACGCCCTTGCTGTCGGACGAGGCCCCCGGCGACGCGAGCAGGACCACTGCGGGCGCGCCGGCGCGCAGCCGGCCACGCACGTCGAGTGCGAGCGAACGCAGGTCGTTGCCACCGATCCCGGCCGGGGCCGCCGCGGCGACCAGTTGCACGCCGGCCACGTCCTGCGCCGTCTCGGCCAGTGAGCCGGCGGAGGCCAGCACCGCGGAGACGCGCAGCGTGTCCAGCTCGCGCTCGGCCGCCTTGAGCCGCTCGAGCGTGCCGGCGATCCGCTCCGGCAGTTCCTCCGGCTGCGCCTTGAAGTCCTCGGAGAGCTGGTGGACCAGCACGTGCTCGCGGGCGAGGTAGCGGAACGCGTCCAGGCCGACGAGCGCCTCGACGCGGCGCACGCCCGAGCCGATGGACGCCTCCCCCAGCAGCTTGACCATGCCGATCACCGACGAGCGCGGCACGTGCGTGCCGCCGCACAGTTCGCGCGAGTAGTCGCCGATCTCGACGACGCGTACCTGGGCGCCGTACTTCTCGCCGAACATCGCGATCGCGCCGATTCTCCGCGCCTCGGCCTGGTCGGTGACGAACCAGCGCACTTCCAGGTCGCGCAGCAGCACGTCGTTGATCTCGTCCTCCACGTCGCTGAGCACGCTGGGCGCGACGGCCGACGGGGTCTTGAAGTCGAAGCGCAGCCGTCCGGGTGCGTTCAGCGAGCCGGCCTGCGACGCGGTGTCGCCGAGCGCGCGGCGCAGCCCGGCGTGCAGCAGGTGCGTGGCCGAGTGGCTGCGCGAGACAGACGCGCGCCGGTTGACGTCCACGCGTGCGAGCACGACGTCACCCGGACGGACCTCGCCGGACAGCACGGTGGCGCGGTGCGCGATCAGGCCGGGCAGCGGCTGCTGCACGTCGACGACGGTGAGCTCGGCCTCGCGGCCCGGGGCGTTCACGGTGAGGCGTCCCCAGTCGGCCTGCTGGCCGCCGCCCTCGGCGTAGAACGGCGTGGTGTCGAGCACGATCTCGATCTCGTCACCCTCGCCGGCCGCGGGCAGCAGGCCGTCCGGGCCGATCAGCGCGGTGACCGTGGCCTCACGCTCGATCTCCAGGTAGCCGGTGAACTGGCTCGCGCCGGAGTCCAGCACACCGCGGTACAAGGACAGGTCGCCGTGCGCGGTCTTCTTCGCCTGGGCGTCGGCCTTCGCACGGGCGCGCTGCTCGGCCATCAGCCTGCGGAAACCCGGCTCGTCGACCGCGATCCCCTGCTCGGCCGCCATCTCCAGCGTCAGGTCGATCGGGAAGCCGAACGTGTCGTGCAGCTGGAACGCGCGGTCACCGGACAGCTGCGCGCCACCGGATGCCTTCGTCTCGCTGACCGCGGTGTCGAAGATCGCGGTTCCGGCACGCAGGGTCGCGCGGAACGCGTCCTCCTCGGCGTACGCGTAGCTGGAGATCCGGTCGAAGTCGCTCGCCAGCTCGGGGTAGGACGGCGCCATGCAGTCGCGAGCGACGGGCAGCAGTTCGGGCAGGGCGCGGTCCTCGTAGCCGAGCAGCCGCATCGCCCGGACGGCCCGGCGCAGGATCCGGCGCAGCACGTAGCCACGTCCTTCGTTGCCCGGCGTCACGCCGTCGCCGATCAGCATCAGCCCGGTGCGCACGTGGTCGGCGATCACGCGCAGCCGCACGTCGTCCGGGTGCGATTCGTACGCGGCGTGACCGGAGTGCGCACCGTAGGTCTTGCCGGCCAGCTCGGCCGCCCGCGCCAGGATCGGGCGAGTCTCGTCGATCTCGTAGAGGTTGTCCACGCCCTGCAGCAGCGTGGCCATGCGCTCCATGCCCATGCCGGTGTCGATGTTCTTCTTGGGCAGCTCGCCGAGGATCGGGTAGTCCTCCTTGCCCGAACCGGCGCCGCGCTCGTTCTGCATGAACACCAGGTTCCAGAACTCCATGTAGCGGTCCTCGTCGACCGCCGGGCCGCCCTCCCGCCCGTAGTCGGGGCCGCGGTCGATGTACAGCTCGCTGCACGGCCCGCACGGGCCGGGGATGCCCATCGACCAGAAGTTGTCGGCCTTGCCGCGGCGCACGATCCGCTCCAGCGGCAGCCCGATCACGCGGTGCCAGATGTCGATGGCCTCGTCGTCGTCGGTGTAGACCGTGGCCCAGATCTTTTCGCCGTCCAGCCCGTAGCCGCCCTCCTCGACCGAGGCTGTGGACAGCTCCCACGCCAGTTGGATGGCGCCTTCCTTGAAGTAGTCGCCGAAGCTGAAGTTGCCGTTCATCTGGAAGAACGTGCCGTGCCGGGTGGTCTTGCCGACCTCGTCGATGTCCAGCGTGCGGATGCACTTCTGGATGCTGGTCGCGCGCGGCCACGGCGGCGACTGCTGGCCGACGAAGAACGGCACGAACTGCACCATGCCGGCGTTGACGAACAGCAGGTTCGGATCGTCGAACGGCAGCGGCGCGCTCGGGACGACCGTGTGCCCGTTGCGCTCGAAGTGCGCCAGGAACCGGCGCTTGATCTCAGCTGTTCTCATTGCTCGGCTCCGCGCTCGTTCCGCTCCTCGGGCCGTGGGCGGCCCTGCGATGCTCGCTCGCTGTCGCCTTCGGTCTCCATCGTTACTCCGCCTTGCCCAGCTGTCCGTCCGTCTCCACCGCGGCGCGGATCTCGATCTCGCGCTCGTGCATGGCCTCGCGCACGTCCGCGCCGAAGTCACGCAGCGCGTCGGCGAGGTCGGCCAACGACGCGGAGAAGCTGCCCGCCATGCCTCGCGGCGTCAACCGCTCGGCCATCTTCGACACCTTGCGCATCACCAGCACGCCCACGGTGACGCCGAGCGCGAGCCAGAACAAGCGCCGCATCAGTCGTTGCTCCCGCGACGGTCTCGCCGCGAGGCGCGGTGCCGGCGGCGCGAGGCCCGGACGGCCTCCGCGTCACGGCGCCCCTGCACCGTCTTGCGCACGCCGTAGGTGAACGCCGCCGCCTTGATCATCGGGTTGCCCAGCGTGCTGGACACGACCGCCGACATCGCCGCCGCGTTGGACGAGATGGCGTTGACGTTCCGGGCGATGCCCTCGACGTGGACGAGCTGCGCATTGACCTGGGTGAGCGCGCCCTGTGCCTCGTCCAGGATCGGCACCGCGCCCTCGTGCGTCTTGCGGATCGCGAGGGTGGCCTCGTCCAGGGTGCGACCCAGCTTCAGCAGCGGGATCGCGGCGAGCAGGACCAGCACCGCGAAGGCGATGGCCGCGATCAGCGCGGCGATTGCCCCTCCGGACATCGGCGTGCCCTCCCTTGAACTCGCGACGGATGGACCCCGCTGCGTGTCGCTGGGCGTCACGGCGGGTCCTAGTGACCCTATCTGGTCGCCGTCACCGCTTCTCTCCCCCGCGGACGACCGCCCGCAGCCTGGCCAGCCGCTCCAGCAGGTGGTGCTCGGCGCCGCGGTCGGCGGGCAGGTAGTAGTCGCGGCCGACGAGCTCGTCCGGCGGGTACTGCTGGGCGACGACGCCCTCGTCCGCGTCGTGCGGGTAGCGGTACTTCTTGCCGGCGCCCAACTGCTGGGCGCCCTTGTAGTGGCTGTCGCGGAGCGCGGGCGGGACGGCCCCGGCCAGCCCGGCGCGAACGTCCGCCAGCGCGCTGTCGATCGCCATGACGACGGCGTTGGACTTCGGTGCCATGGCCAAGTGGATGGTCGCCTGCGCGAGGTTGATCCGCGCCTCCGGCATACCGATCAGCTGGACGGCCTGCGCGGCCGCCGTCGCGGCCAGCAGCGCGGTGGGGTCGGCGAGACCGATGTCCTCGCTGGCGTGCACCACCAGCCGGCGCGCGATGAACCGCGGATCCTCACCGGCCTCGATCATGCGGGCGAGGTAATGCAGCGCAGCGTCCGGGTCGGAGCCGCGGATCGACTTGATGAACGCGCTGATCACGTCGTAGTGCTGGTCGCCGTCGCGGTCGTAGCGCACGGCCGCGGTGTCGACGGCCTGCTCGAGCAGCGCCAGGTCGATGGACGCGCGTCCCTCGGCGATCGCGGTTCCCGCAGCCGCCTCGAGCGCGGTCAGCGCCCGCCGCGCGTCCCCGCCCGCGATGCGCAGCAGGTGTGCTCGCGCGTCCGCGTCCAGTGTCACCGCGCCGCCCAGGCCGCGCTCGTCGGTGACGGCGCGGTCGACCAGCGCACCGACGGCGTTTTCGTCCAACGGCTGCAGGGTGAGCAGCAGGCTGCGCGACAGCAGCGGGCTGACGATCGAGAAGAACGGGTTCTCCGTGGTCGCTGCGACGAGCGTGACGTGCCGCGCCTCCACCGCGTGCAGCAGCGAGTCCTGCTGCGTCTTGGAGAAGCGGTGGATCTCGTCGATGAACAGCACGGTCTGGCGCCCGCTCCGGCCGAGCTCGACGCGTGCCTGCTCGATGACGGCGCGGACGTCCTTCACGCCGGCGTTGAGCGCCGACAGCTGGACAAAGCGCCGTTGGGTGGCGGAGGAAACGATCAGGGCGAGCGTCGTCTTCCCGGTGCCCGGCGGGCCGAAGAGGATCAGTGACATCGGTGCGTCGCCCTCGACCAGCCGCCGCAGCGGCGAGCCGGGCGCGAGCAGGTGCTCCTGCCCGACGACCTCGTCCAGCGTGCGCGGCCGCATCCGGGCGGCAAGCGGGGCTGAGGCGTCGAAGGCGTCCTGCCCGCGCGGCGGCTCAGGATCGTCGAACAGCGTCACTCTTCGCACCTCGATAGCGCGCGTCGACGCGGGCCGCGTAGAGCAGCAGGAGCAGCGCGATCAGTAACAGGATCGAGAACGACCAACCCAGCAACTGGCCGACCGGCATGACGGTCGGCCCCTTCCGGTGGCGATGGAACGTCAGGTGGGCGTGGACGGTGAGTGCCCAGCACACCGCGTCCGCCACGCCCAACGCGATCGCCCAGTTCCGCACCCGTGGCGACATGGCGCTACTCGGTCTCCGGGACGGCGTCGATACCGGCTTCCTTGCGCTGCTCGGGCGTGATCGGCGCGGGCGCGGCCGTGAGCGGGTCGAAGCCGCCACCGGTCTTCGGGAACGCGATCACGTCACGGATCGAATCGGTGCCCGACAGCAGGGCACAGATCCGGTCCCAGCCGAACGCGATGCCGCCGTGCGGCGGCGCGCCGTAGCTGAACGCGTCGAGCAGGAAGCCGAACTTCTCCTGCGCCTCGGCCGCCTCCAGGCCCATCACCTTGAACACCCGCTCCTGCACGTCGCGGCGGTGGATACGGATCGAGCCGCCGCCGATCTCGTTGCCGTTGCAGACGATGTCGTACGCGTACGCGAGCGCGCTGCCCGGGTCGCTGTCGAACGTGTCCAGCGATTCGGGCTTGGGCGAGGTGAACGCGTGGTGCACCGCCGTCCACGCGCCGGCGCCGACCGCCACGTCGCCGGCGGCCACCGCTTCGCTGGACGGCTCGAACAGCGGTGCGTCGACTATCCAGACGAACGACCACTGCGACTCGTCGATCAACCCGAGCCGGCGCCCGACCTCCACGCGTGCGGCACCGAGCAACGCGCGCGAGGACTTCACCGGCCCGGCTGCGAAGAAGACGCAGTCACCCGGCTTGGCGCCCACGTGCGCGGCCAGGCCGGCCCGTTCGTCGTCCGAGAGGTTCTTCGCGACCGGACCGCCCAACTCGCCGTCCTCGGTGACCAGGACGTACGCGAGCCCCTTCGCCCCGCGCTGCTTGGCCCACTCCTGCCACGCGTCCAACTGCTTACGCGGCTGCGACGCCCCGCCCGGCATCACCACGGCGCCGACGTAGTCGGCATTGTCTGGATTGAAGACGCGGAACGGAGTGTCCTTGAAGTATTCGGTGCACTCGACGAGTTCGAGCTCGAACCGCAGGTCCGGCTTGTCGCTGCCGTAGCGGCGCATCGCCTCGGCGTAGGTCATCCGCGGGATCGGCGTGCTGATCTCGTGGCCGATGAGCGCCCACAGTGACCGAAGGACGTCCTCGGCGAGCGCGATGATGTCGTCCTGGTCGACGAAGCTCATCTCGATGTCCAGCTGGGTGAACTCCGGCTGGCGGTCGGCCCGGAAGTCCTCGTCGCGGTAGCACCGGGCGATCTGGAAGTAGCGCTCCATGCCGGCCACCATCAGCAGCTGCTTGAACAGCTGCGGCGACTGCGGCAGGGCGTACCAGCTCCCCGGCTTCAACCGGGCAGGAACGAGGAAGTCGCGGGCACCCTCGGGCGTCGAACGGGTCAGCGTCGGCGTCTCGACCTCGACGAAGTTGTGGTCGTAGAGCACCTCGCGCGCGGCACGATTCACCTTGCTGCGCAAGCGGATCGCTGCACCCGGCGCGGGACGGCGCAGGTCGAGGTACCGGTACTTGAGGCGTGCCTCCTCGCCGACCTCGGCGTGCTCGTCCACCTGGAACGGCAGGGGCGCGGCCTCGTTGAGGATCTCCAGCGAGGACGCGACGACCTCGATCTCGCCGGTGGGGATCGCGGCGTTGACATTGCCCTCGGGGCGCAGCCGCACCTCGCCGGTCACCTGCACGACCCATTCGTTGCGCAGGTCGTGCGCGACATCGGCCTCGCGCAACACGACCTGGCTGTGACCGCTCGCGTCCCGCACGTCGATGAAGGTGACACCACCGTGGTCGCGCCGGGTGGCGACCCACCCGGCGAGCGTGACGGTCTGTCCGGCGTCGGACGCGCGCAGCGTTCCGGCCTCACGGGTGCGGTTCAAGGGTTCGTACCTTCCACGATCACCTGCGGGCGCAGGTCTGCTTGCGGGGGTGTCCAGGTGGCCGGGTCGGCCGCGACTTGGTCGCCGCTTCGGATGTCCTTCACCTCATGTCCGCCGCCGGACGGATCCGTCGCCGGGAACCAGACGAACGGGATGCCGCGCCGCTCGGCGTAGCGGATCTGCTTGCCGTACTTCTGCGCGGACGCGGCCACCTCGGTCGCAATGCCGCGCGCGCGCAGCGCCTGCGCCACCTGGTCGCACGTCGCGCGCTCGTCCTCGCTCGGCAGCGCGACGAGCACGGCGGATGGAACCGGTCGGGATCCGGCGAGAAAACCGTTTTGGAACAACGGCATCAGCAGTCGGGTCACGCCGAGGCTGATGCCGACGCCCGGATAGGTCGTCTTGCCGTCGCTGGCGAGCGAGTCGTACCGGCCGCCGGAGCAGATCGAGCCGAGCGACTCCCAGCCACTCATCCGCGTCTCGAACACGGTGCCGGTGTAGTAGTCCAGGCCGCGCGCGATGCGCAGGTCGGCCTCCACGGTAACCCGGGTGCCCTGGATTGCGGCACAGCCTTCGATGACCGCGGCGAGCTCGGCCAGACCCGCATCGAGCAGTTCGTGCTCGACCCCGAGTGCCCGCACCTGATCGACGAACGACGTGTCCGTGCTGCGGATCTCGGCCAGCTGCAGGCACGCGGCCGCCTGCTCGTCACTGAGCCCCGCCTCGTCGACGAGCTGCTTGGCGACGACATCGGACGGCACCTTGTCCAGCTTGTCGATCGCCCGCATCACCGCGGGGACATCAGTGGCGCCGAGGCCGCGGTAGAAGCCCTCGATCAGTCGCCGGTTGTTCACCTGCAGTCGCAGCGGGGGCAGGAACTCCAGGGCGGCGAGCGCCTCGGCCATCACTCGCGCGACCTCGACGTCGTGGTGGAAGGCCAGCTCGTCCTTGGCGACGACGTCGATGTCCGCCTGGGTGAACTCGCGGTACCGCCCGGTCTGCGGCCGTTCGCCGCGCCACACCTTCTGGATCTGGTAACGCCGGAACGGGAATTCCAGGTGCCCGGCGTTGTCCAGTACGTAGCGCGCGAACGGCACGGTCAGGTCGAAGTGCAGGCCGAGCCCCGCATCGCCCTCATCGGACTCGGCGTGCAGCCGGCGCAGGACGTAGACCTCTTTGTCGATCTCACCCTTGCGCAGCAACTGGTCGAGCGGCTCGGCCGAGCGTGCCTCCAGCGGCGCGAAGCCGTGCAGCTCGAATGTGGTGCGCAATCGGTCGAGCACGGCGAGTTCGACGAAGCGCTCGGCCGGCAGCAGCTCGGGAAAGCCGGACAGGGACGTGGTCGGCATCAGTTCAGTCCCTGCAGGTACGGGTTCGTCGCGCGCTCGCGCTCCATCGTCGTGGTCGGTCCGTGCCCCGGGAACACCTGAGTGGCGTCGTCCAGCGGCAGGATCACCTCGCGCAGCGAGCGCTCCATGTCGCTCATCGAGCCGCCGGGCAGGTCGACGCGCCCGATCGAGCCGGCGAACAGGACATCCCCGGCGAACAGCAGGGGCGTGTCGCCGCCGGCGAGGTCGAACACGACCGACCCGGTGCTGTGACCAGGTGCGTGGCGCACCGCGAAGTCCAGGCCCGCGATGCTCACCTTGTCCTGATCGTTCAGCTCGCGGACGTCGTCCGGCTCGGCGAACGTGAGGCTGCCGAAAAGGGGCGTACCGACAGGAATGCCGACGCCGGACCACGGGTCGGCGAGCTGGCCGCGGTCGGCCGGGTGGATGAACGCCGGCACGTCCCGCGCCTGGCACACCGGCAGCACCGAGAAGGTGTGGTCGAAGTGGCCGTGCGTGAGCAGTACGGCGACCGGGTGCAGCTTGTGCTCGGCGATCACCTCGTCCAGCTGGCCGGTGACGCCGACTCCGGGGTCGATGACGACGCACTGCTCGCCGGCGGCGGGGGCGACCACCCAGCAGTTGGTGGCAGTCGCGTCCGACGGGAAACCCGCGATGAGCACGGCCTCAGGGCTCCTGAACGATCGATGGGAGGGGCACCCGCCAGCCTACCGAGGCGTCCAACGGCGAGAATCACAGGCGGCGGACATGGATCATCCGTAGACTGCCCGCGTTTTGGTACCCGAACCGTGACCGAAAGGGATCCGTCCGTGCCGACGAACAAGCAGCGCCGTGAGGCGGCCCGCCGACACCTGGAGCGCCAGCTCGAGCGCCGTGCCGAGCGGGAGGCCGCGCGCAAACGATTCGCCCTGATCGCGTCGGTCATCGGCGGTGTGCTCGTCATCGTGTTGGTGGTGGCCCTGGTGATCGTCCTGGGCGGTAACGACGACAAGACCCCGCCCGCGGCACAGGCGGGCGCCGGCGGCTCGACCACGCCGACGACCTCGACCTCGCCGACCACTGCCGCGAACGCCTCCTGCCCGACCGGCAACAAGCCGGTGCCGACTGCCACCGGCGCGGGCAAGGCCGTGAGCTTCCACGGCGTGACGGTCAAGAACGCGACGAACGTGAATAAGGTCCCGTCCGTCGGGTCCACCGCTACGGCGCCCCCGAGCAAGCTGCTGGTCAAGGATCTCGTGGTCGGCAAGGGCAAGGCGGCGACGCCCACCTCCAGCGTCAGCGTCAAGTACACGGGCGTCCTCTACTGCGACGGCACCGAGTTCGACGGTCCGGCCGAGCACGGCGACAAGGCGATCACGTTCTCGCTCACCGGTGTCGTCCCCGGATTCACGCAGGGCATCGGCGGCACCAAGGCCACCGGCGGGAGCAAGGGCATCGCGCCGATGAAGGTCGGCGGCCGGCGGATCATCATCATGCCGGCGGCGCTGGGATACGGCTCGAGCGGCCAGGGATCGATCCCGGCCAACGCCCCGCTGGTGTTCGTGGTGACCCTGGAGAAGGTCAGCTGAACATCCCCGCCGAGTGGCGCGTTAGCCCTTCGAGTGGTGCGGTATTTTGCGCCACTCGGCACCGTAACGCGCCACTCGCGGGAGTAGTTGATCTTGTTGTAGCGGGCCAGCTGAGTCAGTCGGCGGAGTGGACGCGGTAGACGTCGTAGACGCCCTCCACGTTCCGGATCGCGCGCAGCAGGTGCCCCAGGTGCTTGGCGTCGCCCATCTCGAAGGTGAACCGCGAGACGGCCACCCGGTCGCGGCTGGTCGTCACGTTCGCGGACAGGATCGACACCCGCTCGTCGGACAGCACGCGGGTGACGTCCGAGAGCAGCCGGTGCCGGTCCAGCGCCTCGACCTGGATGCAGACGACGAACGTGGAATTCGCCGACGGCGCCCACTCGACGTCGACCAGCCGATCGGCCTGTTCCAGCAGTGAGGTCGCGTTGGTGCAGGTGCGCCGGTGGACGGACACTCCCCCGCCGCGCGTGACGAAGCCGAGGATGTCGTCGCCCGGCACCGGGGTGCAGCAGCGCGCGAGCTTGACCCACACGTCGCTGACGTCGTTACCACCGGACTTGACGACCACGCCGGCGTCGCCGTGCGCGCGGCGCTGGGCGGGAGCGTTCTCGAGCGGGATCATCGCCTCGGCGATGTCCTCGATCGAGCCCTCCGAACCGCCGAGCTGCACGACCAGCTTCTTGACGACCGACTCGGCCGAGACGTGTCCCTCGCCAATCGCCGCGTACAGCGCGGAGATGTCGGCCAGGTGCATGTCGTGGGCGAGCGTGAGGAGCTGATCGCCACCCAACAGCCGCTGAATCGGCAGCGACTCCTTGCGCATCGCCTTGGACAGCGCTGTCTTGCCGGCGTCGATCGCGTCCTCGCGGCGCTCGCGCGCGAACCACTGCCGCACCTTGGTACGGGCGCGCGGTGACTTGACGAAGGAGAGCCAGTCGCGCGACGGGCCGGCGTTCTCGGCCTTGGAGGTGAACACCTCGACCGTGTCGCCGTTCTCCAGGACGGACTCCAGCGCGACCAGCTTGCCGTTCACGCGGGCGCCGATGCAGCGGTGCCCGACCTCGGTGTGCACCGCGTACGCGAAGTCGACCGGCGTCGAGCCGACCGGCAGCGCGACGACGTCACCCTTGGGCGTGAACACGTACACCTCGGCGGCGCCGAGGTCGTAGCGGAGCGCGTCGAGGAACTCCTCGGGCTCCTGCGCCTCGCGCTGCCAGTCCAGCAGCTGCCGCAGCCAGCCCATCTCGTCCGACATGCCGGACGGCTCGGCGACCGCGACGTTCTTGTGCTCCTTGTACTTCCAGTGCGCGGCG
>DASTXN010000207.1:0-8893 GCA_035765515.1 Jatrophihabitantaceae bacterium
TCGCTTGGCGCGAGCACCCGCGCGGAACCGGTCAGCCGGGGTCGACGTCGGGGCGAGCGACTGCCCCCTTAGCTCAGTCGGCAGAGCGTCTCCATGGTAAGGAGAAGGTCTACGGTTCGATTCCGTAAGGGGGCTCGGGCAGCCCCAGCTCACCGGCGGGGCCGCACCACCATCCATACTCAGGGCGGGGTAGCTCAGTCTGGTAGAGCAAGCGGCTCATAATCGCTGTGTCGCCGGTTCAAGTCCGGCCCTCGCTACAAGCCGGCCGATTCCTGTGCCGGTCCCACAGAGCAAGTACCGCAGTACCCGATCGTGAAGGGCATAAAGCCGTGGCAGCCACCGACGTCCGTCCGAAGATCACCTTGGCGTGCCAGGAGTGCAAGCACCGCAACTACATCACCAAGAAGAACCGGCGCAACGACCCGGATCGTCTGTCGATGAACAAGTTCTGCCCGAACTGCGGCAAGCACACCGAGCACCGCGAGACGCGCTGACTTTCAGCGCCCACCAGACGCCTGAAGGCCCCGCTCCGGACGATCCGGAACGGGGCCTTCGTCGTCAGCGGACGAGGTCAGGCCATCAGGTTCACGCGCCGGTAGATCGCGCGCGCGGTGCGGTTGGTCATGCCCACGTCCTCGAGGAACGGCATGATCTTCTCGCCCATCCAGCGGGCGGTGTCGCGGTAGTTCGGGTTGGCCAGCGCGGCCTTGCGCGCCTGCTTCGCGTCCAGCCCGACGGCCTCGTACACCTTGGGACTGATCAGGCCGCGGGCGATGAAACCGGCGGCGGCCGCGGCGAAGACGCGGTGGAAGTAACGCTTCGGACCCCAGTGCGCCTTCGCCATCTCGCGGACGAGCTCCTCGCGCGCGAACCGGACGTGCCGGGCCTCTTCGATGACGTGGATGCGCGACACCATGCGCGACATCGGCTGGACGCGCCCGTCGTTCATCGCGTCCCGCTGCAGCCGGTCGAGCAGTTCCTCGGCGACCAGCGTGCCTGCCCACATCGACGGGCCGGTCGGCGCGACGAGGCGGAACACCTTGCCGAGCGCGTGGACGACCGGGTGCACCTTGTAGTCCGAGCCGCCGAACTTGTCGGCCCAGCGGGCGAACATCACCGAGTGCCGGGTCTCGTCGCCGATCTCGGTGAGCGCGTACTGGGTGTGCGGCGAGGCCGGGTCCTGGTCGTACGCGTGGGCGGCGAGCATGCCCATCAGCAGCACCTCGAACCAGAGCCCCACGCGCGCGATCGAGATGACCTCGTGCTTGGACAGCTCGATGCGCTGCTCCTCGGTCAGGGACTCCCACAGCTCGGTGCCGTAGAGGGAGACCCGCTCGGGCTGCATGTGCCACAGGCCCTCGACCGGCTCGGCGTCCCAGTCGATGTCCAGCGCGGGGTCGAAGGAGTTCTTCGACGACGAGCCGAGCAGCCGGGTCGCGGTCTTGTCCCGGTCGTTCACCGTCGGCCGGCCCGCGTCGGGTTTGCCGGCGTGCTTGCTGTCCAGAACGGCGGTCATGGTGCGCACCCCCAGGGATCTCATCTGCTTGTAACGGCATGTTGCGCTAACTACTGCAAGCATGGCACGGGGCGGAAGCTGTGACAAGCCGTCGCGCACAATTTTGGGGCGGGGTAGCGTTCAGGCGACGGAACGCGGAAAGGGAAGCGCGTGGTGCAGCGGGATGCGGCCGACGGGTCGCCGGACGGCGTTGCCGACGGTCGCCGGCTGCGCTGGGCCGAGCACCGCGTCACCCGGCGCGCCGCCTTCGTGGCCGCCGGCGCCGCGGCGATCGACGAGTACGGGCCGGAGGCGAGTGCCGAGCAGATCGCGGCCGCGGCCGGGGTCAGCCGGACCGTCCTCTACCGCTACTTCCGTGACCGGGAAGACCTGCGCCAGGCCATCGCCGACCACGTCGTCAACGCGGTCATCGCCAGCGTCACGCCGCACATCGCGTTGACGCCGACCGCGACCCCGCGCGCGATCATCAGCTCGGCCGTCGGGGTGATCTTCGGCTGGTTCGACGAGCACCCGAACCTCTACTTCTTCCTGCGCAGCCGCCGCAATGGCCCCGGCTTGGACGCCGTCGAGAACACGCTCGCGGACCGGGTGTCCGAGCTGCTGAAGCTCGTCCTCGTCCTCTTCGGCCTGGACGGCGAGCAGGCCGAGCCGGGTGCGTTCGGCATCGTCGGGCTGGTCGAGTCGGTCGGGTCGTGGTGGCTCGCGCGCCGCACCCTGTCCCGCGAGCGGGTCACCGCCGTCGTCTGCGACGCCATCTGGCACCTGCTGGAGGGCACGGCCCGCGCCAACGGGCTGGCCATCGACTATGACGAACCGCTGCCCTGGCACCGACTGGCAACTGGAGCGACGACGTGAACGAGAACGAGAAGTCCGACGTCCCCGCTGAGGACGGTTACCGCGGCCCGGCCGAGCTCGTCGACGCGGACACCGTCGTCGAGGTCCAGGTCGACCTCGCCGGGCACTTCGACCCGATCAGCGGCAAGTACAGCTGGTACGGGCGCGTGGCGGCGTCCCCCGAGGTGACCGCGCTGGTCGAGAGCGGCGGCCGCACCGTCACGCTTCGCACGCCCCACGGCGAGGTCCAGACCGCGCTGAGCGATGTCGACCCGTGGGGTCGCCCGCGCGTCGAGGGCCTCGGCCGGGCCCCCTTCGAAGTTCTGGACGACCTGCCCGCTGACGCGCACTGATGCCGGCGCACTAACCTCGTCGGCATGCCTGTACCGGAGTCGTTCGTGGGCAAGGTGTATCCGCCCACCGAGCCGTACCTCGTCAGCCGCGAGAAGATCCGCGAGTTCGCCGACGCGATCAACGACGCGAACCCGGCCTACCGATCTGCGGACGCAGCGCGCAAGCTCGGACACCCGGACGTGGTCGCGCCGCCGACGTTCCCGATCGTGCTGACGATCCCCGCCGGGCACCAGCTGCTGTTCGACCCGGACGTCGACATCGACTACGGACGGGTGGTGCACGGCGAGCAGCGCTTCGAGCACGCGCGTCCGGTCCACGCCGGCGACCGGCTCCAGGTCGTGGTCGCGGTCGACGGCGTCCGCATCGCCGCGGGCAACGAGTTGATCACCACGCGCAGCGAGGTGCGCACCACCGAGGGTGAGCTGGTCGTGACCGCGTTCGCGACCATCGTCGTGAGGGGGCCGGAGAAGTGATCAAGGTCGGCGACGAGCTCCCCGCCCAGGACTTCCCGGTGACCCGGGCGGACCTGGTGCGCTATGCCGGCGCGTCCGGCGACTTCAACCCGATCCACTGGAACGAGCGCTTCGCCAAATCCGTCGGGCTGCCGGACGTCATCGCACACGGCATGTTCACCATGGCGACGGCGGTTCGGGTCGTGACGGACTGGGTCGGCGATCCGGGCGCCGTGGTGGAGTACGGCGTGCGGTTCACGCGCCCGGTCGTGGTCCCCTATCCGGGGGAGGCCACGATCACGGTGTCCGGTTCCGTCCGTGAGATCCGCGACGACGGGCTGGCCGAGGTCGACCTCACCGCCACCGTCGACGGCCAGACCGTCCTCGCGAAAGCTAGAGCTCTCGTACGCCCACCGGCCTGACGGCTTCCTCGTCGAGTGGGCAGTTTCGCGGCCAGTGGGCAGCTATAGGTGCCCACTCGCGGTGCTAGTGCCCACTCGCGGAAGGAACGAACCGTCCCGGCGGCGACGGCGCGCCCGCGGATTAGCGGATTAGGAGTCGGCGACCAGTTTCGCGATGCGGTTGACGCCTTCGGCGAGGTCGTCGTCACCGAGGGCGTATGACATCCGGACGTAGCCGGGCGTGCCGAAGGCCTCACCGGGCACGACCGCGACCTCGGCCTCGTCCAGGATCACGCCGGCCAGTTCGGCCGAGCTGTTCGACACCTGGCCGCGCAACGGCTTGCCGAGCAGGCCCTTGACGGACGGGTACACGTAGAACGCGCCCAGCGGCTCGGGGCACACGATGCCGGGGATCTCCGAGAGCATGCCGACGATCGTCTTCCGTCGCCGGTCGAACGCGGCCCGCATCTCGGCCACCGCGGACAGGTCGCCGGTGACCGCGGCGAGCGCGGCCCGCTGCGCCACGTTGTTCACGTTCGAGGTTGCGTGCGACTGCAGGTTGCTCGCCGCCTTGATCACGTCCGTCGGGCCGATCATCCAGCCGACCCGCCAGCCGGTCATCGCGTACGTCTTCGCGACGCCGTTGAGCACCACGACCTTCTCGCCGGCACTGAGCGCGATCGAGACGTTCTCTGCCTCGCCGTACGTCAAGTGCTCGTAGATCTCGTCGGTGACCACCCACAGGTCGTGCTCGGCCGCCCAGCGACCGATCGCCTCCACCTGCGCACGTGGGTAGACCGCGCCGGTCGGGTTCGACGGCGAGACGAACAGCAGCACCTTGGTCCGGTCGGTGCGCGCGGCCTCGAGCTGCTCGACCGTGGCCAGATACCCCGACGTCTCGTCGGTGACGACCTCGACCGGGACACCGCCGGCGAGCTTGATCGCCTCGGGATAGGTGGTCCAGTACGGCGCGATCAGCAGCACCTCGTCGCCCGGGTCCAGCAGCGCCGCGAAGGTGTTGTAGACGGCCTGCTTGCCGCCGTTGGTGACCAGCACCTGGGTCGCCTCGACCTGGTAGCCGGTGTCCCGCAGCGTCTTGGCCGCGATCGCCTTGCGCAACTCGGGCAGGCCGGCGACCGGGGTGTACCGGTGGTTCTTCGGGTCGCGGCAGGCGGCGACAGCGGCCTCGACGATGTAGTCCGGCGTAGCGAAGTCAGGCTCGCCTGCTCCGAAGCCGATCACCGGCCGGCCGGCCGCCTTGAGCGCCTTGGCCTTGGCGTCCACGGCCAGGGTGGCGGACTCGGCGATGGCGGCGATGCGGTCGGATACCCGGTTTCCCATGCCTTCATCGTCCCAGACGAGCCGAACCGGAAATTCATCGCGCTCAGCTGCGTCGAACCCGCCCCGGCCAGCGCCGGCGGCAGACGGGACGCGGACAAGACGCGGACAGGAGGCGGAATTGGAGAGCGGCGCCGCGACCCGTAGACTAGGCCGCCGGGGTCCACGTGGCTCTGCGCCAGCATGCTCGCGAGCCCGCCGGTGCAGGCTGCTCGGCCCCGAGCAGGTACCCCTAGGGGCGTGGCGCAATTGGTAGCGCACCGGTCTCCAAAACCGGCGGTTGCAGGTTCAAGTCCTGTCGCCCCTGCGTTGTGAGAACCTGCGCGGCCACACGGCCCCGCAGCAACGTTCCGAGAGGAGAACTCGTGACAGCGACTCGCACCGAGTCCGTGACGCCCCGTCCGTCGGGCGGTCGCGGTGGTCGGCCGACGCGCTTCGCCCGCGAGAGCGTCTCGGAGCTGCGCAAGGTGTTGTGGCCCTCGCGCAACGAGCTGGTGACCTACTCGATCGTGGTGATCATCTTCATCGCGATCCTGGTGGCCATCGTCGCCGGCCTGGACGTCGGGTTCGCCAAGCTGATCCTGCAGATCTTCGGCTGAGCGAACGAGACCGGAACAACGAGCAAGGAAAGAGTTCCTGTGACCGAGCACGACGACGTCGCCCCTTCGAGTGACGAAGCCGCCGAGGCGCTAGCGCCGACGGACGGTGCCGCGACCGCGGCGCATCCCGAACTCGACAACCCGTTCGGCACCAACCGGGCCGAGGCCGCGGGCGAGTCGGGCGGCGCCCCGGCCGGGTCCGACGACGAGCCCGGCGGCCTGGACGCCGCCGCCCGACTTCTCGGGGCCGAGGAGGGCGATCCGGTCGTCAGCAACGACGACGCCGAACTGACGGCGGAGGTGCTCGGCGTCGGCGACGAGGCGGCCGAGGTTCCTGCGGAAGCGGCCGACAGCGAGGGCGTCGCCGCGGAGACCGGCGAGCCGGCTGTCGCGGGCGACTCCGCCGCCGACGCGTCCGCCGCTGAGGAGGACGAGGACCCGATCGAGACGCTGCGCCGTGAGCTGCGCACGCAGTTCGGCGACTGGTACGTCGTGCACTCGTACGCGGGTTACGAGAACAAGGTGAAGACCAACCTCGAGAGCCGCATCCAGTCGCTGGACATGGAGGACTACATCTTCCAGGTCGAGGTGCCGACCGAAGAGGTCGTGGAGATCAAGAACGGCAAGCGCCAGCAGGTGCAGCGCAAGGTCTTCCCCGGCTACATCCTCGTGCGCATGGACCTCAACGACGAGTCGTGGGGCGCCGTCCGCAACACCCCGGGCGTCACCGGTTTCGTCGGCGCCACGTCCCGGCCGTCCCCGCTGACGCTGGACGAGGTCGTCAACATCCTCGCGCCCGCAACCCAGAAGGCGGCGGCCGTCGCGACCGGCAAGACCGGCGCCGCCGCTGCGGACAAGCCGCAGATCACCGAGGTCGAGTTCGAGATCGGCGAGTCGGTCACCGTCATGGACGGCCCGTTCGCCACGCTGCCGGCCACGATCAGCGAGATCGACCCGGTGCACCAGAAGCTGCACGTGCTGGTGTCGATCTTCGGCCGCGAAACTCCGGTCGAGCTCTCGTTCAGCCAGGTTTCCAAGATCTAACACCGTGGGAGGACCGGGAAGGACCCGGTCTGCCTGACCACTTGTAGAGAAAGAGAAAGCAATGCCTCCGAAGAAGAAGCTCGCCGCGATCATCAAGCTGCAGATCCAGGCCGGCGCCGCGAACCCGGCTCCGCCGGTCGGCCCCGCGCTGGGCCAGCACGGCGTCAACATCATGGAGTTCTGCAAGGCGTACAACGCGGCCACCGAGTCGCAGCGCGGGCAGATCGTCCCGGTCGAGATCTCGGTCTACGAGGACCGCTCGTTCACGTTCATCACCAAGACGCCGCCGGCCGCGCGCCTGCTGCTGAAGGCCGCCGGCGTGGACAAGGGCAGCGGCGAGCCGCACAAGACCAAGGTCGCCAAGGTCTCGATGGACCAGGTCCGCGAGATCGCGCAGACCAAGATGGAAGACCTCAACGCCAATGACATCGACCAGGCGGCGAAGATCATCGCCGGCACCGCCCGCTCCATGGGCATCACGGTCGAAGGCTAAAACTCACCCCCAGTCATCCGTGGGAGGACGGCCTGCCGGGCTGTCCGCCTGACCACTAGAGAAAGAGAAACGCAATGCAGCGCAGCAAGGCCTATCGCAAGGCAGCCGAGCTCATCGATCCGGACAAGTTCTACAGCCCGCTCGAGGCGGCGATTATCGCCAAGCAGGCGTCCCCGACCAAGTTCGACGGCACCGTCGAGGTCGCCATGCGCCTCGGTGTCGACCCGCGCAAGGCCGACCAGATGGTCCGCGGCACCGTCAGCCTGCCGCACGGCACCGGCAAGACCGCCCGTGTCATCGTCTTCGCGACCGGCGACAAGGCCGAGGAGGCCCGTGCGGCCGGTGCCGACAAGGTCGGCAGCGACGACCTGATCCAGGAGATCACCGACGGCTTCCTGGACTTCGACGCCGCGATCGCCACGCCGGATCAGATGGCCAAGGTCGGCCGCATCGCCCGCGTGCTCGGCCCGCGCGGCCTGATGCCGAACCCGAAGACCGGCACCGTCACTCCCGACGTCGCGAAGGCCGTCGCCGACATCAAGGGCGGCAAGATCAACTTCCGGGTGGACAAGCAGTCCAACCTGCACCTGATCATCGGCAAGGCGTCGTTCACCGTCGAGCAGCTCGTGGAGAACTACGCGGCCGCGCTGGACGAGGTGCTCCGCGCCAAGCCGTCCTCGTCCAAGGGCAAGTTCCTCAAGAAGGTCACCTTCACCACGACGATGGGCCCGGGCATCCCGGTGGACGCCAACCGGACCCGCAACCTGCTCGAGGACGCTGCCCCCACCGCTTGACCGTTCCGCGGCCGGGCCGGTGGCGATTTGGAGCCGCTGGCCCGCGTCGCGTAACGTGGAGCTCGATCCACCGAAGACCGCTGGTCGTCGCGTGCGCGCACGCGATCGAAAGCCTCCGGAGCGCCGGAGCGGCCCGCGCAGGTTGGACGGTTCGCCGCGACGCATTCGTGCGTCCGTGCCGCCCCGTGCGCCCTGCGCCGGGGCGTTTCTTCTCTCTGCACGGCCTTCACATGCACCAGCCCGACACGTAAGAGAGGAGGTAGCACCCATGCCGAATGCCGAGAAGTTCAGCGCGGTCGAGGAGATCACCGAGCAGTTCACCAACTCGGCGGCTGCGGTCATCACTGAGTACCGCGGCCTGACGGTCAAGCAGCTGTCGCAGTTGCGGCGCTCGCTCGGGCAGCAGACGACGTACGCGGTCGTGAAGAACACGCTCACCAAGCGCGCCGCGGCCGACGCCGGCCTGTCGATCGACGACAGCCTGTTTGCCGGGCCGACCGCGATCGCGTTCGTCGGCGGCGACCCGGTCGAGGCCGCCAAGGGCCTGCGTGACTTCGCCAAGGCCAACCCGCTGCTCGTGATCAAGGGCGGTGTCCTCGACGGCAAGTCGCTGTCGGCTGCCGAGATCAGCAAGATCGCTGATCTGGAGTCGCGCGAGGTGCTCCTGGCCAAGCTCGCCGGCGCCATCAAGGCGCTGCCGACCAAGGCCGCCGGCCTGTTCCAGGCGCCGCTGTCGCAGATGGCCCGCCTGGCCAAGGCCCTGGAGGACAAGTTGCCCGCGGCGGACGCTCCCGCAGCCGCCCCGGCCGAGGAGGCCGAGGCTCCGGCCGCTGCCGCCGAGACCGCCGAAACAGCCGAGGCTCCCGCCGAGGACGAAGCGGTCGACACCACCGAAGCTCCCGCCGAGCCGGCGGAGTAACCAAAACCCAAGCCGGCTCTTCCGGCGATTGAACAGAAAGGACGCCGATCATGGCGAAGCTCAGCACCGACGAGCTGCTCGAGTCCTTCAAGGAGATGACGCTCCTTGAGCTCAGCGAGTTCGTGAAGCAGTTCGAGGAGACCTTCGAC
>DASTXN010000208.1:0-8439 GCA_035765515.1 Jatrophihabitantaceae bacterium
CGCGGCGCCCTGCGCCGGCGGCCGGCGGGCTGGTACTGGACGTCGCGGGAGCGGCCGCGCGCCGACATCCGCGGCGCCGGCGGCGCGCCCATAGCGGTGGTCGACGGCACCAGTGGCGCGCTGATAGGGACGGTCGACGCGGGCGCGGCGCACACGCAGGTGCACCAGGGCGCGGTGTACCTGCATCAGGGCCGTTCGTACGTCGTGGACGAACTCGACCTGGACGGGGCCGCCGCGCTCGTCCACGCGGAGGAGCCGGACTGGAGCACGTCCGCGCGCGAACTCACCGACATCGCGATCGTCGAGACGTCGGCAGCGCGGACGTTCGGTCCGGTGTCGGTCAATTTCGGGACGGTGGACGTCGCCCACCAGGTGATCGGGTACCTGCGCACCCGGATCAGCACCGGCGAGGTCATGGACGAGACCCCGCTGGACCTGCCGCCGCGGGAGCTGCGTACCCGGGCCGTCTGGTACACGATCGACCAGGACGAGCTGGACGCGGTCGGCCTGGACGCCTCGGCCGTACCGGGCGCCGCGCACGCCGCCGAACACGCGGCCATCGGGCTGCTGCCGCTGTTCGCGACCTGCGACCGGTGGGACATCGGCGGCGTGTCGACCGCGCTGCACCCGGACACCGGCACGCCGACCGTGTTCGTCTACGACGGGCACCCGGGCGGGGCCGGTTTCGCCGAGCGCGGGCACCAGCGGCTGCGCGAGTGGCTCGCGGCGACACGCGAAGCGATCGACTCGTGTGAATGCGCCGCCGGGTGCCCGTCCTGCGTGCAGTCCCCCAAGTGCGGCAACGGCAACGACCCGCTCGACAAGCGCGGCGCGATCACGTTCCTGGCGCTGGTGCTGCGCCACCTGGCTTGAGGCGTCCGGCTCGGGCCGTGGCGGTGACGGTTCGGGTGCCGACGACGGGCAGGTGGACGTTCGCCCGCACCCGCACGGTCACCGTGCCGGACCGACCGTCCGGGTCGAGCGCGGGGAGGCAGCGATCCAGGACTGCGCCGTCGGCCGAGGCGATCCGGCGCGCGGCGGCGCAGTAGTCCGTGCCGACGCCGATCCGGCCCGCGGCCGCCAGCGCGGCGAGGTCGGCAGCGGACTCTGCGCGGTGCCGGGCGAGCACGGCCTCGGTGCGCAGCATCGCGGCCGTACCGGCGAGCGCCACCAGTACGCACGTGCCGAGCACCCAGATCGTCGCCGACCCACGGTCTCGTCCAGTCCCGCCGCGCCCCGTCACGGCGGCACGGTCGGGTCGGCTGCCGCGGTGTCGCGGGGTGCAGCGCTGGTCGCGCTGGCGTCTGGTTCGAGCGCGGCGACCGCCTGCTCCCGGACAGTGACCGCCGGCAGCCAGCGCGCCAGCAGGTGTGCCGAGACCTGCACCGTCGCGGTCACCTCGCCACCGGACGTCCCGAGCGTCAGCGCCGCACCCGGCGCAGCCCGGCGGACCAGGTCCTGCGCCGTCGCATCGTCGCCGCGCGCGACCGCCCGGGCAGCCTCGCGGGCCGCGTCCTGCACACGAACCCGCAGCCCGGCGACGGACACCGCGCTCAGCATCACCGCGACGAACAGCACGAGCACCGGCAGGCAGACCGCCAACTCGGCGGTCACCGTCCCGCGATCACCGCGGCAGCGGTCAGATCGCATGCAGCGCCGAGGTGACGATCGAGCTGAGCGCGGAGGACACCGCGTCGCTCTGCACGATCTTGTAGAGGACGGCCGCGAAGGCGACCGCCGCAATCGTGCCGACGGCGTACTCGGCGGTGGTCATGCCGAGCTCGATCCGGCTCCGGATTGCCTTTGCCCGCTGGGCGATTCGCTGAAGAAGGGTCATGCCGTCCAGCGAAGCGCCGCACTCCGGCCTCCGCATCCGCCGCGCGCGATCTGTGGACGACACGCCGTCCTGTGGACAACGCGAAACTCGTCCGGGCGGAACTGCTACCAGCCGTCCGGAAACGAGCGGGGAAGGCCGAACCACGGCAGCACAGCGCTCTCGAAGCGGGTCATTGCGCAGATCAGGTCGCCCCGTAGCGCGAGCACGAACAATCCCGTCGCGTGCCAGCCGTCCGGTGCCTGCACGTAGGCGCCGAACGCCGGCTGCCCGTTCGCCCGCGTCGGCAGCAGTCGATAGCGCCGGTTCCCGCCGAGGATGAGCGCGCAGAAGGCGGCGACCGGGCCGCGACCCTCGTACTCCAGTGGCATCGGCGGCATCGACATGAAGACGTCGTCGGTGAGCAGGGCCAGCAACGCGTCCAGATCGGAGGACTCGTAGGCGCTGGCGAACCGCGCCACCAGGGCCTGCTCGGCAGGCGAACTGGGTGCCGGTGCATGATCAGCGCCCGGCCCGAGGCGCTGCGACAACGCGGACCGGGCCCGCTTCAAGGCGCTGGTGACCGACTCGACGCTCGTGTCCAGCATCTCGGCCACCTCCTTCGCGGCAAAGCCGAGCACGTCCCGCAGGATCAGTACCGCGACCTGCCGCGGTGGCAGCAGTTGCAGCGCGGTCACGAACGCCAGCGAGATGGATTCGGCCCGCTCGATGCGCGCCTCCGGGCCGGGCGGAACGTCGGTCGTCCCGTCGAGCAGCGTGTCCGGGAACGGCTCCAGCCAGACGGCTTCGCCGAGACGTGTCGGCTCCGGCGGCTCGACCCCGGGGATGTTCCAGGCCTGGGCCGGCCGTCTGCTCGCCGCGCGGCGCGCGTTCAGGCAGCGGTTCGTCGTGACCCGGTACAGCCAGGTGCGCAGCGACGCGCGCCCCTCGAAGCCGGCGAAGCCCTGCCAGGCGGACAGCAGCGCCTCCTGCAGCGCATCCTCGGCGTCCTGCAGCGAACCCAGCATGCGGTAGCAGTGCACCAGCAGCTCGCGGCGGTACGGCTCGGTCGCCGCAGTGAACGCGTCCGCATCACCCGTCCGCGCCCGTGCGATCAGGTCCTCGGCCACCGTTTCCATCTCGCCCTCCTTCGCGCGTTGCCATGCCCCTCTCCGCGTACGGACACCGGCGCGGGCCCGGACTGGGCGGTCGGCGCTCGCCCAGTTTCGTGCTTCGCGGTGTCTATCTCGTCGTCGGCTCGTCGCGAGCCGGTCGACCGGCGGGCGGACGCACGCCGGCGCAGCGTCGAGAAGGGAACGCACATGATGCTGACGGACAAGGTCGCGGTCGTCTACGGAGCCGGCGGGGCGATCGGCGGCGCGGTCGCCCGAGCGTTCGCCGCGCAGGGAGCCGAGGTGTTCGCGACCGGGCGCGACCTGGCCGCAGTCGAGAAGGTCACGGGCGAGATCGTCTTTCTCGGCGGACGGGCCAAGGCCGCGGAGGTGGACGCGCTGGACGAGGTCGCGGTGCAGGCACACCTGCAGTCGGTAGTCGAGCAGAGCGGACGGGTGGACGTCTCGTTCAACGCGATCGGCATCCCGGACGAGCGGGTCGTGGGCGTGTCGCTCGCCGAGCTGGACGCGGCACGCTTCGCGCTGCCGATCGCGTCCTACACGACCTCGTACTTCCTGACGGCTCGCGCCGCGGCACGGCACATGATCGCGAACAGGTCGGGCGTGATCATGACGGTCTCGGCGCTGCCGGCACGCACCGGCACGGCGCTGAACGGCGGCTACGGATCGGCCATGGCTGCCAAGGAGGCGCTGACCCGAGACCTGTCCGCCGAACTCGCGCCGCACGGGATCCGCGTCGTCGGGCTGCGACCGCACGGCCTGCCGGAGACGCCGACGATGCGCGAGGTGCACGCCCTGAAGACGCCGCAGCTGTCCTACGAGCAGTTCGAGGGCTTCCTTGCCGGATCCACGCATCCCAAGCGGGTGATGCGGCTGGACGAGGTCGCGAGCGTCGCCGCGTTCCTGGCGTCCGACGGGGCTAGCGGCATGACCGGAACGACCGTCAACCTCACCATGGGCAGCCTGGACGACTAGGGCCGCTCGCCGCATCCCGAGGCTGATCAACAGCGCGTCGCGGCTGTCCCGGCGACCACGCCGCGCTGTTGATCACGGGTGGTCAGGCGGTGTCGTGGATGCGGATCAGGCCGGTGAGCGTGGCGATGTACGCCGATCCGTCCGGGCCCAGATAGATCGCCGCGTAGTCGTTGTTGAACGTGACGCCGGTGCCGGTCAGCTGCTTGTACACCGTGGCGCCGGTGCGCACGTCGATCGCCGTGAAGTACCACTCGTCGATGCCGAAGTCGTTCTTCGGTTTCGTGTAGACGTACAGCAGGCCGGACGCGAGCGACACCTTCGGTACGGACGTCGGCGCGCTCTCCTGGCTGGTCCACAGCACGTTGCAGGTGCCCCCGCTGACCGCCTGTACGCGTGCGATACCGGGTGCGGTCGTCTTGCCCAGCAGGGTCGACTGCGGACCGGTGTAGCCGTAGTTGTTCTCGACCAGCACCGAGTCGCCGACCGCGACGATCGAGTTCTCGGTGTCGCTCGCACCGGCCGCGAACACCGGCGCCTGACACAGCTCCTGACCGGTCGTCCGGTTGTAGAAGATCACGTTCATGCGCGGGTCGGCGTTGTCGGTGATCGCGACCAGGTCGGATCCGACGAGCGTCGGTGTCGTGCCCGAACCCTGCGACAGCTGGCCGGGCTTCTGCTCCGATCCGCGGTCGTACGGTTGCCGCCACGAGATCGTCGGCGCGCCGGACGCGTCCGCGTCGAAGCGGTACATCGCGTGGTCGGAGACGATGTAGACGCCGCCGGTCTCGTCTGCGGCGAAGGAGTTGACGATCTGCTCGCCGGCGAGGCTCAGGGTGTGCACCGCGCCGGTGTCGGGGGCGATCGTGCCCACGACGCCGCCCTGGCTGACGAACCAGATCCGCCCGGACCAGTCCGGCAGCAGCGCGATTACGCAGTCCTTCGCGCCGAGGTCGGCGCTGAGGTCGTAGCTGCGCCGCAGCGCGAACGACGTGCCGGACTCGGCGACGACCTGCACCTGCTTGTTCGTGGTCGCGACCACGGCGCGGTCGTGGTCGTCGAGGTAGAAGTACGCGCCGCCGCACAGGTCGCTGAGCGGGTTCGCGCCGGAGAGCAGGTTGCGGTTCGGCAGCCGGTACGTGCCCGACACCTGCAGGGTGACCGGGTCGATGATCTTGAGTGTCGGGCCGATCAGGTCCGGGCACATGCCGACGATCCGGTCCTGTGCGTCGAAGGCGATCGTCGCGCATTCGGTGATGCCGTACATCGCGGACGTGACGCTCGGCTTCGCCCCGATCGGCCCGGGTCCGCTGTAGGCGTCGGTGGCGTACGCATCGTCGTGCATGCTGTTGCGCCCGTTCGGGGCCAGGTGCGGGTTCTGCGGCACGTCGTCGGACGGCAGCGGCGCGGCGGTCGACGGCGCACCGAGGTAGTGCGGTGCTACCAGCACGCCCGGCCCGGGCAGGATCGGGATCGCGCCGGCCGCGGGCGCGGTGAGTGCAATCGCGAGCGTCACTGACGCGGCGAGCGCGGCGGCGCGGCGGACGGCACGACGTCTGTAACCCATGGGTTACATGTAGTCCAACGACTACAGTGCTGTCAATGCGAACCACCCGGGCCACAGCTGCTCCGCCGCCGCGCGGACGGGACGCGGTGATGGCCGCGATCCTGGACGCGGCCGGCGAGCTGCTCGTCGATCGCAGCCCGCGCGAGGTCACCGTCCGCGACGTCGCCGAGCGCGCGCGGGTCAACCACGCGCTGGTGCACCGGCACTTCGGCACCAAGGACGAACTGCTGCGCGCGGTGCTCGTCCGCAGGTCCGAGGCGTTCGGGCACGCCGCGGCCGACGTCGGCCTGGACGCCGACGCGATGCTCGCGTTGCTCACCCGGCACGCGGACTACTGGCGGATCCTGGCCCGCTTCGTGCTGGACGCGCCGGAGCTTCTCACGGGCCTGCCGGCCGGCGCGATGGTGCTCGCGCAGCTCGGCGGCGGCGCGCGAGCCGGCGGTCGGGCCGCGGCGGACGCGCGGGTGGCCGCGGCGGTGGCCGGTTCGCTGGCGCTCGGCTGGGCGGTCTTCGGCACGCACCTGGACGAGGTGCTCGGCCACCCGGACCAGCGGCGGGTGCGCGAACTCGTGGCCGGAACCGTCCGCCAACTGCTCGCGCCCGCACGCGGCTGAGCGGCGCCCTCACCGCGGGGCTCCCTGTGCGACGCCGACGATGGGCACGATGCCCGGGGCGCGCGCCATACTGCGACGGTGCATCGTTGGCCTACGGGGCTCTGCGTGATCGCGTTGCTGCTCACTGGCTGCAGCTCGCACGCAGACCGGGCCCGGAGCCCGGCACCGGTCAGCCCGACACCGGTCCTGTCCGTGTCCGCGACGGGCGCAACGGCCAGCCCTTCAGCCCGATCCGTCGTGCCGGCACGGTGCCCGAGCGCGTTACGTGACGTGATCAGCCACCGTACCGGGGCCGCAGTCGTGTTGCTGCGTACGCAACGCGCTAGCGATCTGCTCCGATGCACGTACGCCGCAAAGCAGATCCCGAGCGGGGATGCCGCCGCCCGAGGCTCCGCCGCCTCGAACTGCACCGGTGCGACCATCGTGATCAACACCGAGTCGCTCGCGTTCACCGACTTTCAGCGGTGGACGGTGGAGACGGGCCAGAACTCCATGTGGACCCATGACCCCGCACTCAACCCCCGCCCCGTCAAAGGGATCGGCGTCGAAGCGGAGTGGGTCCCGGAGCAGACGACGTTCGAGACGGCGAGCTTCACCGCCTGGATCGCGGTCTTCCTGGCCTGCCCAACGCGGCATTCGGGTGCCCGAGCGCTTGGTGCGGCACTCGGCCGCGCCGGGCTCGCGGCCACCGGTCGGTGATTCGCGGCAGCGCCAAACTCGGCACCATTCTAGGCAAATCCGCCGATGGAGTAAGCGGATCGCGAGGGTTCGGCCGCCCCGCCACCTCGGTTGCTTCGATGCTCATGGCAGGGCGGCGAAAATGCCGTCAGCGATACCGGCGATCGTCGGGACGATGCCCAGGCAGATGAACGCGGGCAAGAAGCACAGCCCGAGCGGTGCCATCGCGAACACGCCGGCTCGATTCGCCCGCGCCAGTGCGTCGGCCTGCACCTCGGCCCGGGTGTCGGCCGCCAACTGGGTGAACGTGCGCGCCAGCCGAGCACCGCTGTCGGCGCTGCGCCCGGCGGCCACCGCAACGGGGGCCAGTGCCACGTCCTCGCCCAGCGCGGCCCACGCCCGCCCGGGTTCGGCACCGAGGGCGAGCAGCGCGGCCGTTCGACGCCACTGCGCCGCGAGCGCAGCGGGTAGCACCGGCGCGGTCAGGCTCAGCGCGGACGGCACGCTCTGCCCGCTGCGCAGCGCCGCCGCGGCCAGGTCCAGCGCGAGTGCGAGGGCGGCATCCGGCCGGCTGGGCGCGGGACTGTCGGCCAGCTTCACGGCGATCACGGCCGCCGCCGGGGCGAGGATCCCGGCGGCGAGCGTGCCGGTGTGCGGACCGGCGATCGCGATGCTCGACGCGGCCGCGGCGCCGGCAGCACCGAGACCCAGGGTTCGGCGCGATGCGCGGCGGCCGGTTCTCGCGTCGCCGTCGCGCCGGCGCCGGGTTCGGCGGCGCGCGTCCGGGGCGTGGTCGCGGCGCGACCGATCCCCCGCGAGCGCCAGCGCGGCCGCGATCAAGAGCCAGGGCAGCGGTGTCAGCACGTGCGCTCCGCCCGGGCGACCAGCCGCTGCGTCCAGACCACGCCTGCCGCGTCGAGCAACACGCCGAAGCAGCAGACCAGCCGGCCCGCACCCGACCCGGTCAGGAAGTCCAGGGGGCGCGCCCCCATCGCGGCGCCGAGCAGCAGGCCGAGCACCGGCAGCCCGGCAAGCAGCGCGGCGCTGGCGCGGGCTCCCGCAACCGCGCCGGTCACCGCGTGCTCCAAATCGGCGCGGGCCCGCAGGTCGCGCTCGACCCCGGCGAGCGCGTCGGCGAGCGGCACGCCGGCCGACTCCGCGATGCGGAATGCGTGCCGGGCGGCGGGGGGCGTGGAAAGGGTCTGCAGGGCGACGTCCGGCCGGGCACCGGCCTCCACCTCGGCTCGCAGCTGCCGCACCGCGGTGGCGTGCTCGCGCCGGAGTACCTCCGCACGCCGCCGGGCAAGTGCCGAGCGCGCGACGCTGACCGCGGTGGCCAGCGCGGCGACCGTGGCGACGCCCAGCCCGGCGCCCCATCGCAGTCCGGCGGCCAGCGCCAGCACGCTCACCGCCCCTGCCGCGGCCGCGGAGCGGATGCGCTCGGACGGGCGCGACGGGCCACCGATCGCGGAGCCGCCGCGCGAACCGTTCCTGGCAGACCGGTCACCGTCGCGGTCGCCACCGTCCTGCCCGCCGCGGGCACCGCGGTCCCGGTCGGCAACGCCGGCGAGTGCACGTGCCCGCAGCACCGCCACCGGCGGCACGGGCAGCAGTGCCAGCGCCGCTGCGAGCGCGAGCCACGTCAGCGCGGCCATGCGCGTT
>DASTXN010000209.1:0-20186 GCA_035765515.1 Jatrophihabitantaceae bacterium
GGCTTCCCGACCGGCATGAAGTGGTCCTTCGTGGCCGAGCCGAAGGGCGTTCCGCAGGGCCAGCGGTACGTGGTCGTCAACGCCGACGAGGGCGAGCCGGGCACCTGCCGTGACCTGCCGCTGATGATGAACGACCCGCACTCGATGGTCGAAGGCATCATCATCGCCTGCTACGCGATCCGCGCCTCGCAGGCGTTCGTCTACATCCGCGGCGAGGCCGTGCACGCGATCCGCCGCGTCACCGCCGCCGTCCAGGAGGCGCGTGCCAAGGGCTACCTGGGCACCAACATCCTCGGCTCCGGCTTCGACTGCGACATCGTCGTGCACTCCGGCGCCGGTGCGTACATCTGCGGCGAGGAGACCGCGCTGCTCGACTCGCTCGAGGGCCGGCGGGGGCAGCCGCGGCTCAAGCCACCGTTCCCCGCGACCAGCGGCCTGTACCAGAAGCCCACGACGGTGAACAACGTCGGCACACTGGCCAGCGTCCCGTACATCGTGTTGGGCGGGGCCGGCTGGTTCAAGAAGATGGGCCCCGAGGGTTCGCCGGGCCCGTGCATCTACTCGCTGTCCGGACGGGTCAAGAACCCCGGCCAGTACGAGGCGCCGATGGGCACCACGCTGCGCGAGCTGCTGGACATGGCCGGCGGGATGAGCCGCGGCAAGGCGTTGAAGTTCTGGACGCCGGGTGGATCGTCCACGCCGCTGTTCACCGACGAGCACCTGGACACGCCGCTCGACTTCGACGCGGCCGTCAAGGCCGGTTCGATGAACGGCACGTCCGCAGTCATGATCTTCGACGAGGACGACTGCGTGGTGCGCGCCGTGAAGAAGTGGAGCGACTTCTACGCGCACGAGTCGTGCGGCAAGTGCACGCCGTGCCGCGAGGGCACCTACTGGTACATCGCGATCTACGAGCGGCTGGAGAACGGCACCGGGACCGCCGAGGACATCGAGACGCTGCTCGACCTGTCCGACAACATCCTCGGCCGGGCGTTCTGCGCGCTCGGCGACGGTGCGACCAGCCCGGTCACGTCCTCGATCAAGTACTTCCGCGACGAGTACGTGGCGCACGTCGAGAACCACGGCTGCCCGCACGCGGGATCCCGCACCCTGGCCGGAGCGCACTGAGTCATGACATCTGTTGAGAACAAGGAAGACCTCGTCACCGTCACGATCGACGGCTTCGAGATCTCGGTCCCGCCCGGCACGCTGCTGATCCGCGCGGCCGAGCAGCTCGGCATCCAGATCCCGCGCTTCTGCGACCACCCGCTGCTCGACCCGGCCGGTGCCTGCCGCCAGTGCCTGGTCGAGGTCACCGACATGGGTAACGGGCGCGGCATGCCGAAGCCGGCCGCGTCCTGCACCACGACGGTGATGCCGGGCATGGTCATCAAGACGCAGCTGTCCTCGGTCGTCGCCGACAAGGCGCAGCAGGGCGTGATGGAGCTGCTGCTGATCAACCACCCGCTCGACTGCCCGATCTGCGACAAGGGCGGCGAGTGCCCGCTGCAGAACCAGGCGATGAGCAACGGACGCGGCGACTCGCGCTTCCGCGACGTGAAGCGCACCTGGCCCAAGCCGGTCGCCGTCTCCGCGAACATCCTGCTCGACCGCGAGCGCTGCATCTCGTGCCTGCGCTGCGTGCGCTTCTCGGAGGAGATCGCGGGCGACCCGTTCATCGACATGTTCGACCGCGGCTGGCAGCAGGAGATCAGCACCAGCGAGGACGTGCCGTTCCAGTCGTACTACAGCGGCAACACCGTGCAGATCTGCCCGGTCGGCGCGCTCACCAGCGCGTCCTACCGGTTCCGGGCGCGGCCGTTCGACCTGCGCTCGGCGGACTCGATCTGCGAGCACTGCGCGTCCGGCTGCGCGCTGCGCACCGACTTCCGGCGCGGCAAGGTCACCCGGCGGCTCGCCGGCGACGACCCGCAGGTGAACGAGGAGTGGAACTGCGACAAGGGCCGCTTCGCGTTCCGCTACACGATGCAGGCCGACCGGCTGCTCGTGCCGATGGTGCGCGACGCCAACGGCCAGCTGGTGGAGACCAGCTGGCCGGCCGCACTGGAGCGTGCCGCGACCGGGCTGCGCGAGGCGATCGACCGCGGCGGCGTGGGCGTGCTGCCCGGCGGCCGGCTGACCGAGGAGGACGCGTACGCGTACGCGAAGTTCGCGCGCGTCGCACTCGGCACCAACGACGTCGACTTCCGTACCCGTCCGGTGAGCGGCGAGGAGCTGGAGTTCCTGGCCGCGCAGGTTGCCGGCACGAACCCGCAGCGTGTCTCGTACGAGTCGCTGGAGGCAGCGCCGGTCGTGCTGCTCGCCGGCTTCGAGCCCGAGGACGAGTCGCCGATCGTGTTCCTGCGCCTGCGCAAGAGCACCCGGCGCGGGCGCATGCGCGTCTACTCCGTCGCCGCGGTCGCGTCCAAGGGGCTGAGCAAGCTCGGCGGCACGCTGCTGCCGGCCGTGCCCGGTGCCGAGGCCGCCACGCTCGGTGACTTCGACCCCGCCGTGCGCGACGCGCTCGCGCAGCCGGGAGCGGTGATCCTGGCCGGCGAGCGGCTCGCGACCTCGCCCGGGGCCCTCAGCGCAGTGTCCGCACTCGCGGCCGAGACCGGTGCGGCGCTGGCCTGGGTGCCGCGGCGCGCCGGCGAGGTCGGCGCAATCGACGCGGGCGCGCTGCCCAACCTGCTGCCCGGCGGACGCCCGGTGGCCGACGCCGCCGCGCGCGGTGAGGTCGCCGCAGTGTGGGGCGCCGACATCCCGG
The DNA here is from genome assembly GCA_035765515.1 of Jatrophihabitantaceae bacterium. Taxonomy (GTDB): domain Bacteria; phylum Actinomycetota; class Actinomycetes; order Mycobacteriales; family Jatrophihabitantaceae; genus DASRSS01. The sequence continues at coordinate 2,768 of DASTXN010000209.1, forward strand.
CCCAGCCGGGACGTGACGTCGACGCGATCCTCGCGGCCGTCGCGGACGGATCCCTGGCCGCCCTCGTGGTCGGCGCGGTTGACCCGGCCGACACCGCCGACCCGGCGACGGCGACCCGCGCCCTCGAGCGCGCCGGCTTCGTCGTCTCGCTGGAGATCCGGCACAGTGCGGTGACCGAGCACGCCGACGTCGTGCTGCCGGTCGCGCCGCCGGTCGAGAAGGCCGGCCGCTACGTCGACTGGGAGGGCCGCCGCCGGCCGTTCGAGCCGACGCTGCAGAGCGGTGCGATCTCCGACGCACAGGTGCTGGACGCGCTCGCCGAAGAACTGGACGTGCGGCTCGGCCTGCGCACGGTCACCGCCGCGCGCGACGAGCTGGCGCGCCTGGGCGGCTGGGACGAGCGGCTGCCCGCCCCGTCCCGACCGGCCGGCGTGGCAGCGACGCCGGGGGCCGGCCAGGCCGTGCTCGCGACGTGGCACGAGGTGCTGGACGCCGGCCGCGGACAGGACGGCGACGAGCACCTGGCCGGCACCGCGAAGCCCGCGCGCGCCGTCCTCAACGCGTCCACCGCCGCACGGTTCGGCATTGCGGACGGCGGCACGGTCGCGGTGAGCACCGAGGCGGGCGTCATCCTCGCGCCGGCAGTGATCGGTGAGGCTGCCGACGGTGTCGTGTGGCTGCCGACCAACGCACGTGGTTGCGCGGTGCGCGCCACCCTGGGCGTCACCGCCGGCGCGGTCGTCGGCGTGACCAGCTCCGACGCGCCGCCCGTCATCGGCGCTACTCCTGATGCCGCGGCCGGAGGTGAGGCGTGAGTAGCTCGATGCACGTCCTGGCGGTGTCGCAGAACATCCCGGGCTTCGGTGACCAGCCGATCTGGCTGAACATCATCAAGGTCGTCGGGGTGTTCGCGTTCCTCGTCGTCATGACGCTGTTCTCGATCGTGTTCGAGCGCAAGGTCGTCGGCCGCATGCAGAACCGCATCGGCCCCAACCGCGTCGGCCCGTGGGGCACCCTGCAGTCGCTCGCCGACGGCGTGAAGCTGGCCTTCAAGGAAGAGGTCATCCCGCTGCTGGCCGACAAGCCGGTGTACTTCCTGGCGCCGATCCTGTCGGCGGTGCCGGCGTTCGTCGCGTTCTGCGTGATCCCGTTCGGCCCGGAAGTCTCGATGTTCGGGCACCGGACCGCGCTGCAGCTCACCGACCTGCCGGTCGGCGTCCTCGTCGTGCTCGCCTGTTCCTCGCTCGGCGTGTACGGCATCGTGCTGTCCGGCTGGGCGTCCGGCTCGACCTACCCGCTGCTCGGCGGCCTGCGCTCGGCGGCCCAGATGATCTCGTACGAGGTCGGCATGGGCCTGTCGATCATCCCGGTGTTCCTGTTCTCGAACACGATCTCCACGTCCGGGATCGTGGAGAGCCAGCGGCACATCTGGAACGTCATCCCGCTGTTCGTCTCGTTCTGCGTCTACGCGGTCTGCGTGGTCGGCGAGACCAACCGCGCGCCGTTCGACCTGGCCGAGGCCGAGTCCGAGCTCGTCGGTGGTTTCCACACCGAGTACTCGTCGTTCAAGTTCGCGATGTTCTTCCTCGCCGAGTACATCAACATGGTCACCGTGTCGGCCCTGGCCACGACGCTGTTCCTGGGCGGCTGGCGGGCGCCCGTCCCGATCTCGCTGTGGCACGGCGCGAACTCGGGCTGGTGGCCGATGCTCTGGTTCGTGATCAAGGTCGTGCTGTGCATCTTCGTGTTCGTGTGGCTGCGTGGCACGTTGCCCCGCCTGCGCTACGACCAGTTCATGCACCTGGGTTGGAAGGTGCTGATCCCGATCAACCTGGTCTGGATCCTCGCCGTCACGTCCATCCACGTGCTGCGGGACCGCGGCTGGTCCTCGTGGGAGGCGACCCTGGTCCCGCTCGCGATCGTGCTGATCATCGTCGTCGTGCCGGTGCTGATGACGCTCGAGGGCGCCGCTGCCAGGCGCGCGGCGGACCGGTTGGCCGAGGAGGCGGCGGCGGCTCAGCAGCCGACGACGTTCCCGATTCCCCCGCTGGACCTCGTCGTGCCGACACCGCCGAAGAGGCTGGCCACGGCGAGCGCCGGTGCGCCGAATGCACTGCCTACGAAAGATGAAAGCGATGACTGAGCCGCAGAACGCCGAGCCTGCCGGCACGCTGCAGGGGTTCGCCAAAGGCTTCGGCCTGACCTTCGGGACGATGTTCAGACGCGTATACACCCAGCAGTACCCGTTCGACTTCTACGAGACGGCGCCGCGCTACCACGGGCGGCACGTGCTCAACCGTCACCCGGACGGCCTGGAGAAGTGCGTCGGGTGCGAGCTGTGCGCCTGGGCCTGCCCGGCCGACGCGATCTACGTCGAGGGTGGCGACAACACCGACGAGGAGCGCTACTCGCCGGGCGAGCGGTACGGCGCGGTGTACCAGATCAACTACCTGCGCTGCATCTTCTGCGGCCTGTGCATCGAGGCCTGCCCGACCCGCTCGCTGACGATGAGCAACGAGTACGAGCTGGCCCTCGACGACCGGCAGCAGCTGATCTACACCAAGGAGCAGCTGATGGCTCCGCTGCTTCCGGGCATGGAGGCGCCGCCGCACGCGATGCGACTTGGCGACGACGAGAAGGACTACTACACCGTCGACTCCCAGGAACCGCTGCAGCACGGCGAGCCCCAGAGCACCGCGAACGTGGCGGGCCGCCCGATCACCGGCGTCGCCCGCCAGGTCGGAGGTCTGCATTCATGAGCGCGTCCTTGATCCTGGCCTCCGGCCAGCTGATGCACGGGCAGGTTCCGCTCGGCGAGGCGATCACGTTCTGGATCCTCGGGCCGATCTCGGTGGCCGGCGCGATCGGCATGGTGCTGCTGCGCAACGCGATCCACTCCGCGCTCTCGCTGGTCGCCACGATGATGTCGCTCGGCATGTTCTACCTCGTCGAGCAGGGGCCGTTCCTCGGCTTCGTGCAGATCATCGTCTACACCGGCGCGATCATGATCCTGTTCCTGTTCGTGCTGATGCTCGTCGGGCGGGATGCCTCCGACTCCATCGTCGAGACGCTGCGCGGACAGCGCTGGATCGCCGCGGTGTTCGGCATCGGCTTCGCGCTGCTCGTCGCGATCTCGATCAGCCGGGCGTTCACCGACAGCAAGCCGGTCAACCTGGACGAGCAGAACGCGGCCGGCTCCAACGTGCAGTCGATCGCGCAACTGCTCTTCACCCGGTACCTGTTCGCGTTCGAGCTGACGTCCGCGCTGCTGATCGTCGCCGCGATCGGCGCGATGGTGCTCGCGCACATCGAGCGCGACGGCCCGAAGCCCACGCAGAAGTCGCTGGCCCGCGAGCGGATCCGCTCCGGCCGCCCGCAGCCGCTGCCCGGACCGGGCGTGCTCTCCTCGGGCAACTCGATCGGCACGCCCGCGCTGCTGCCGGACGGGTCGCTGTCGCACGAGTCGGTCATGGTCGGCGCCAGCGAGCAGGTCCCGAGCGTGCGCGAGCAGGATCGCGAGCGGCGCGAACTGGAAGGCCGGGATTCGTCATGAGCACCCCAACGAATTTCCTCGCAGAAAGCACTCCGAAATTCGCCGGGGGCCCCGCATGACGCCGACCTACTATCTGGTGCTCAGCGCGATGCTGTTCGCGATCGGGGCCACCGGCGTGCTGGTGCGCCGCAACGCGATCGTCGTCTTCATGTGCGTCGAGCTCATGCTGAACGCCGTGAATCTGACCCTCGTCACGTTCTCGCGGATCAACGGCAGCCTGGACGGCCAGATCATGGCGTTCTTCGTCATGACCGTGGCCGCCGCCGAGGTCGTCGTCGGCCTGGCGATCATCATGACCATCTTCCGAACCCGCAGGTCGGCGTCCGTGGACGACCCGAACCTGCTGAAGTACTAGGGGCTCCGGGTGAATCCTGCACACGGAATCGAGAGCTATGCGTGGCTGCTCATCGCGGTCCCGCTGGCCTCGTCCGGACTGCTGCTGATCGGTGGCAACCGGCTGAACAAGTGGGGCCACTGGCTCGGTGCGCTGGTGCCGGTCGCCCTGTTCGGCTACGTGATCGCGCTGTTCTTCGCGGTCAAGAGCGAGAGCAACCGGCACGTCGACCTGAACATGTTCAACTGGATCCAGGTCGGCGGGTTCCACGTCGAAGCGGGGCTGCTGCTCGATCCGCTGGCGATCACGTTCGCGCTGCTGATCACCGGAGTCGGCTCGCTGATCCACATCTACGCGGTCGGCTACCTCGACCACGATCCGGGACGCCGGCGCTTCTTCGGCTACTTCAACTTCTTCGTCGCGGCGATGCTGCTGCTCGTGCTGGCGGACAGCTACCTCGTCCTCTACGTCGGCTGGGAGTGCGTCGGTCTCGCCTCCTACCTGCTGATCTCCTACTACTTCAACCGGAACACGGCGGCGACCGCGGGGAACAAGGCGTTCTACGCGAACCGCGTCGGTGACGTCGGGCTGTCCATCGCGATCATGCTGATGTTCGCCTACTTCGGGACGACGTCGTTCTCCGGCGTCTTCGCGCACTTCGGCGCGAGTGGCAACGCCGGCAAGGGCGTCGCGGCCGCGATCGGGATCATGCTGCTGATCGGCGCGTGCAGCAAGTCCGGCCAGGTGCCGCTGCAGTCCTGGCTGCCGGACGCGATGGAGGGCCCCACCCCGGTCTCCGCGCTCATCCACGCCGCGACGATGGTGACCGCCGGCGTCTACCTGATCGCGCGCTCCGCGGTGATCTTCGAGGCGTCGCAGGCGGCGCGGACGCTCGTGGTGATCGTCGGCGCGGTCACCCTGCTCTACGGCTGCATCAGCGCGTTCGGTCAGGACGATCTGAAGAAGGTGCTCGCGTACTCGACCGTGAGTCAGATCGGCTACATGTTCCTGGCGGTCGGTCTCGGCAAGGGCGTGTTCGCGATCGGAATCATCCACCTGCTCGGCCACGGCTTCTTCAAGGCGGCGCTGTTCCTGTCGGCCGGCGCGGTCATGCACGCGATGAACGACCGGATCGACATGCGCCGCTTCGGCGGGCTGTGGCGGGTGATGCCCGTGACGTTCGGCGTGTTCGTCTGCGGCTGGCTGGCGATCATCGGCATTCCACCGTTCACGGGCTTCTTCACCAAGGACAAGATCATCGAGGCCGCGTTCGACAAGGGCGGCACGTCCGGCTGGATCCTCGGCCTCGCCGCCCTGATCGGCGCCGGCCTGACCGCGGCCTACATGACGCGCGCGCTGGTCATGACCTTCCTCGGCAAGCGCCGCTGGGAGGACGACGTGCACCCGCACGAGGCGCCGACCGTCATGACGGTCCCGATGGGCGTGCTCGGCATCATGTCCCTGATCGGCGGCTACCTGCTGATCTTCGGCGGCGGCGTGCAGCACTGGCTGACCCCGTCCGTCGGTCCGAGCGTCGAAGAGGGCGTGCACACGATCAGCCCGGTCGTCCTCTCGGTGATCACGATCGTGGTCGTGCTGCTCGGCATCGGCGGCGCGTGGGTCGCGTACGGCGTGCGCCCGGTGCCGATGAAGCGGCCCGAGGCCGTCTCGCCGGTCACCGTCGCCGCGCGCAAGAACCTGTACGGCGACGCGTTCAACGAGGCCGTCTTGATGCGTCCTGGCCAGTGGCTCACGCGGGCCCTGGTGTTCTTCGACAACCGTGGCGTCGACGGCGCCGTGAACGGCGCCGCGGCCGGCTTCGGCGGCGGCTCCGGCCGATTGCGACGGATCCAGACCGGATTCGTGCGCAGCTACGCACTCTCGATGCTCGGCGGGTCTGTCGCCGTCATCGCGGTCCTGCTTGCGGTGAGGTTCCAGTGAGCGCTGCTCAGAACGTGACGCTGCCGATCCTGCTGGCCATCCCGCTGGTGGGTTCGCTGGCGGTCTTCGCGCTCAAGGAGGCGCAGGCCAAGCTGGCCAAGCAGCTCACCCTGCTGATCTCGCTGATCGTGCTGGTCTACACGGCGGTCGTCGGTTTCAGCTTCGACACCAGTTCGGGTGCCAAGCGGTTCCAGTTCATGGGCAGCTGGACCTGGATCAAGGCGTTCGGCGTCCACCTCGCGTTCGGTGTCGACGGCATCGCGATGGTCCTGGTCGGGCTGTCGGTGGTGCTCGTCCCGACGGTCATCCTCGCGTCGTGGAACAGCTTCGACAGCAAGTCCGGCGCGGAGGAGGAGACGTCCCCGTCGGGCGCGCCGCGCAGCACGAAGAACTTCATGGGCCTGATCCTGCTGCTCGAGTTCTTCATGATCGGCGTCTTCATCGCGATGGACGTCTTCCTGTTCTACGTCTTCTTCGAAGCGATGCTGGTGCCGATGTACTTCATCATCGGCAGCTTCGGCGGGCCGCGCCGGCAGTACGCCGCGATGAAGTTCTTCCTGTACTCGCTGGTCGGCGGGCTGGTGATGCTTGCGTCCGTGATCGGCCTGTACGTCTCGACCGGTTCGCGCACGTTCGCGATCACCGACCTGATCGGCACGGTGCCGGACAACGCGACGCAGAAGTGGCTGTTCATCGGCTTCTTCATCGCGTTCGCCATCAAGGCGCCGCTGGTGCCGGTGCACACCTGGCTGCCGGACGCCGGCGCCGAAGCGCCCGCCGGCGGTGCGGCGCTGCTCGTCGGCGTGCTCGACAAGGTCGGCACGTTCGGCTTCCTGCGCTACTGCCTGCCGCTGTTCCCGGCCGCGTCCCGCTGGGCGGCGCCGCTGGTGCTGATCCTGTCCGTGATCGGTGTGCTGTACGCGGCGTTCCTCGCGATCGGCCAGCGCGACATGAAGCGCCTGGTCGCGTACACGTCGGTCGCGCACTTCGGCTTCATCGGCCTGGGCATCTTCGCGTTCACCTCGCAGGGCAACTCCGGCGCGGTGCTGTACATGGTGAACCACGGCCTGTCGACCGGCGCCGTGTTCATCGTCGTCGGCCTGCTGATCGCGCGCGGCAAGAGCCGCAACGTCGCCGACTACGGCGGTGCCGCGAAGGTGACCCCGTTGCTCGCCGGGCTGTTCCTGTTCGCGGGCCTCTCGGCGCTCGCCCTGCCCGGCCTGAGCACGTTCGTCAGCGAGTTCCTCGTTCTGGTCGGCACGTTCACCAGGTACAAGGCGCTGGCGATCTTCGCGGCGACCGGAATCGTGCTCGCCGCGATCTACGTGCTCTACCTCTACCAGCGGGTGTTCCAGGGGACGGTCAGCGAGAAGGTGACCAAGTTCCGTGACCTGAACGCGCGCGAGGTGCTCGCGGTCGCCCCGCTGCTGGCCCTGATCGTCTTCCTCGGCATCTACCCGAAGCCGGTGCTGAACATCATCAACCCGGCGGTGACGGCGACGCTGCACGACGTGAACCAACACGACCCGGCGCCCGAACTCGGCCCCGTTGCCGGAGGAATCAAGTGAACAGCTCTCTGGTCCTGGCCGACACGGCGCAGACGATCTCCACTCCGTCGATCGCCTACCACGCGCTGCTGCCGATCTTCATCGTGCTCGGCGCCGCGCTGGTCGGCGTCCTCGTCGAGGCCGCCGTCCCGCGTCCGCAGCGGTTCAACACCCAGGTGTTCGTGACCCTGGCCGGGCTGATCGCGGCGCTGGTCACGGTCGGGGTGCTGCACGGCACGCACGTCGCCACGCCGTCCCCCGTCGGCACCGACAGCCCGTTCGCCGGATCGCTCGCGATCGACGGCACCGGCCTGTTCCTGCAGGGCACCATCCTCGCGCTCGCGATCATGGCCGCGCTGCTCATCGCCGAGCGCAGTGTCGACGTCGGCAGCGCGATCGTCGCGTCGGCCGCGTCCGTCGTCGGCTCACAGATCGACCGCGAGCACTCGCGCAGCCAGCGGGTGCAGACCGAGGTCTTCCCGCTGATGCTGTTCGCGGTCTCGGGCATGCTGGTCTTCCCGGTCTCGAACAACCTGCTGCTCATGTTCGTCGCGCTCGAGGTGCTGTCGCTGCCGCTGTACCTGATGGCCGGTCTGGCCCGTCGGCGCCGGCTGCTGTCGCAGGAGGCCGCGCTCAAGTACTTCCTGCTGGGTGCGTTCGCTTCGGCGTTCTTCCTCTACGGCCTGGCGCTGCTGTACGGCTACGCGAACTCGGTCGACCTGTCCGCGATCTTCACGGCGACCAAGACGTCCACCAAGTCCGACGCGCTGCTCTACCTCGGCCTCGCGCTGCTGCTGGTCGGCCTGCTGTTCAAGGCGAGCATCGCCCCGTTCCACGCCTGGACGCCTGACGTGTACCAGGGGGCGCCGACGCCGGTGTCCGCGTTCATGGCCTCGTGCACCAAGGTCGCCTCGTTCGGCGCGATCCTGCGCGTGCTGTACGTGGCGTTCGCGGGCACGAACTGGAACTGGCGGCCGATCATCTGGGCCGTCGCGATCGCCTCGATGGTGGTCGGTGCGATCTTCGGCCTGACCCAGACCGACATCAAGCGGATCCTGGCGTACTCGTCGATCGCGCACGCCGGGTTCATCCTGGTCGGCCTGGTCGTCATCTCGCAGGAGGCGTCGGCGAGCGTGATGTTCTACGTGCTCACATACGGCTTCACGACGATGGCCGCGTTCGGCCTGCTCACCCTGGTGCGCGACGCGGACGGCGAGGCGACGCACCTGTCGCAGTGGTCGGGCATCGCGCGCAAGAGCCCGATGGTCGCCGGCCTGATGACGCTGCTGCTGCTGTCGATGGCGGGCATCCCGCTCACGGCCGGGTTCACCGGCAAGTTCTTCGTCTTCAAGGCGGCGTGGCACAGCGCCGGGCCGCTGGTGGTGATGGCGCTGCTGTTCTCGGCGGTCGCCGCGTTCTACTACCTGCGCATCGTGGTGATGATGTACTTCGCCGAGCCGCCGGAGAACGCCCCGACCGTGGCGATCCCGGGCTGGACGTCCTCCGTCGCGCTGACCGTGGGCGCCGCCGTCACCGTGCTGCTCGGCGTCTTCCCGCAGCCGATCATCGACCTGGCAACCAAGGCTGCCGGGTCACTCATCGGCTAAGTACCGTTACCTCTGTGGGAACAGTGGGGACTTCTTCGCTCGGCGTCGAGTTCGCCGATGCCGAGCTCGAGGCATCCGTCCGGGCCGGGCTGAGCACCGTCGAGGCTGCCCTCGCCGCTGCCGTGCGCACCGACGACCCGTTCGTCGCGGACGCCGCGGGCTACCTGGTCGACGCCGGGGGCAAGCGGTTCCGCCCGCTGGTCACCACGCTGGCCGCGCACTTCGGTGACCCGACGCGGATCGAGATCGTCCCGGCCGCCGTCGTCGTCGAGCTGACGCACCTGGCGACGCTGTACCACGACGACGTGATGGACGAGGCGCTCGTGCGGCGGGGAGCGCAGTCGGCCAACGCGCGGTGGGACAACACGGTCGCGATCCTGACCGGCGACTTCCTGTTCTCGCGGGCGTCCAACCTGCTCGCCGACCTCGGTCCATGGGCGGTGAAGCTGCAGGCGCGGACGTTCGAGCGGCTCGTGATCGGCCAGATCCACGAGACGGTCGGGGCCACGGACGGTGCCGATCCGATCGAGCACTACCTGAGCGTGCTGGCCGACAAGACCGGTTCGCTGATCGCGACGTCCGCGGAGTTCGGCGCGCACTTCGCCGGCGTGGACGACGCCACGGTGACGCGGCTGCGCGAGTACGCCGAGCTGATCGGTGTCGCGTTCCAGATCAGCGACGACATCCTGGACATCGCCTCGGACTCGGTCGACTCGGGCAAGACGCCGGGCACCGACCTGCGCGAGGGCATCGCCACGCTGCCGGTGCTGTACGCGCTGCGCGCCGAGGACGAGGCCGGCCGGCGGCTGCGCGAGCTGGTTTCCCGCCCGATCGAGGACGACGCGGAACACGCCGAGGCGCTGGGACTGCTGCGCAAGTCGCCCGCGTTGGACGAGGCGCGTGGGACGCTGCGCGACTACGCCGCGAAGGCGCGCGCGGCGCTGGACGGGCTGCCGGACGTCCCGGCGCGGCAGGCGTTCGCGTTGCTGACCGAGACCGTCGTCGACCGCACCGGCTGAAATTCCCCGCGAGTGGCGCGATAACCCCTCCAGTGGCGCGAAATGACGCGCCACTCGGACCCTGAACGCGCCACTCACCCCCGTCGGCTATGCCCTGCATTGGCTCGGGCACCACTGGGCCTCTTACAGCCAGCGGGCCAGCTCCGGGGCGTTGGCCAGCCGGTCGCCTGCAGCGGCGGTGCGGCCGAGCAGCCAGGCGAGTACGGCCCAGTCCGGGCCGGTCACCGCGGTCGGTTCCCCGTCGCCACAGGTCCAGACGCTGCCGCCGAGATCGGTGGTGACGGAGTCCTCCGGCGTCACCTCGATGCGTACCGCCGTGCCTGCGGGGACGCGTTCGTCCAGCCCGGCGAGTAGCTGCGGCAGCAGGGTGCGGACGAACGCGGCGGGCCAGTCGGGCGCGCCGTAGCTGCCGCCGAGGTCGACGCGGTGGATCTCCACCTCGTGCCACCGTGCGGCCACGTACTCGCCGGCCGGCCGGTCGTCGCACTGCAGGTCCCAGCTGCCTTGATCGGCGACGGCGGCGAACAGCCGGTCCAGCCGGTCGGCGGACTGCTCCACGTCCAGGAGCAGTTCGGCCACCGGACGTGCCGCGCCGGCGTCGATGTCCGCGTTGCGGCCGGCCACTCCGTCCGGGTAGCGCGCGAGCTTCTCGCCGCGCAGCGCACCGGACAGTGTGCGCGTGATCCCGTCGGCGTTGCGGGCGAGGTGGGTCAGCACGTGACCGCGCGTCCAGTCGGGAAGCAGCGACGGTGCGCGCACGTCGGCGTCCGACCATAGCTCGTCGGTGAGCCCGCGCAGGAAGTCAGCGGTGGACGAACGCAGGGCGGCGAATTCGGCGGGAGAAGTCGTCATGCCCCGATCGTGTCAGATGACGACTCGACGTCGGCGCTAGAGGCTTGGGACCTACGCCGAAGAAGTCCGACCAAGGCGGTGGCCCCGCCGGCCAGCGCCAGGTCGACCGCGATGAGGAGGACGCGCGAGGACAGGATGACAGCCAGTGCCTGACCCGCGTCGAGCCGGTAGCTCAGAACGAGGGCGAGGATCACGTCACGAACTCCCGCGCCGGACGGAGCCGGGATGAATAGGACGCCGGCTGGAAGGGCCAGCGCCATGCCACCGGTACACAGGACAAAGGTGGAGAAGCCGCCGCCGCCGATGGCTACGGCAAGCAGACCAACGTGTGCGCCGAGGAGCAGGTACGACGCCAGCACGAATCCCGTTGCTCGGGCTGTCGTGCGCACCGGTAGCTGTTGCTCGGACTCTCCCAGGTGCACCAGCGCAGCTGCTCGATTGATGACCGCCGGCATCGCGCGAGGATGCAACAACGGCAGCAAGACGACCAGGGCGAGAAATAGCCACCAGTAGTGCGCCAGCGCGTGCGCATCCGAAAGCGGCAGAAGCACGCATGCGAGTGCCAGCCCAGTGGAGCAACCAAGTACCAAGGTGAACAGGTTTGCAATCAACATGGTGCGTCGGGTTGCCCCGTGGGCACGCCCGGCTTCCATCTGCATGAGCACAGGCCAAATCGAGCCAGGTAGGTACTTGCCAAGCTGGCTGACGAAGAACACTCGTGCGCCAGGGCCGCCGGGCATTGTGAGGTCAAGGCCGCGCAACACCGATCGCCAAACGGGATAGGTGAGGCCAACTCCAGCAGTGCCCAGAGCAAAGCTAGCGAGGGCGTTCCACGTCCCCAGACGACTGAGCGCGTCGTCAAACGCGTGTCGTTCCCGGAGGATCGCAATGATCGCGGCCGCGACAGTCAGCGCCACGACGACCACTCCGGCGGCGGCGCGCAATACTCGCAAGCGCGCCCGATTTCGGCTGCTTGCAGTGCTCGCCTTCGTGGAATCGGAGCCGGTAGTCACGAGGCAAGAATCGTAGCCGCGGGAACCCCTTGCCGCGAACATGAATGTCGAGCCGGAGCCGAACCGCGGGATCTGTCCAGTGTCACCACCGCACGCGTCCGCCCAGGACGCGCCCAAGCCGCCGATTTGGTCGGCTTCACATACCTGGTCGGGTCGCCAACGCTACCAAGCCGATGCCGCGGTGAGGCTGGATGCGCTGCAGATATCGGAACGGCAGCGTCGCTACTTGGACAACGGCGCCGGCGGCGTGCTGCCTGGGCTGGAAGGTCCGCCCACTCGCGGCTGTAAGCTGCTCGATCGTCGTCTCCCTCGCTTTGTCGGCCTTGAGATTCTTGGTGTCAATGCGATTGCGTACGGCCTCGAGTGCGTACCCCAACGGCCATCCGTACACGCGGATGTCGTCAACCCTTAGGCCGGCCTCGGTCAGTAACGACTGGAGCGCCTCCGGCGAGTAGCGGCGAAAGTGACCTACATGGGTGTCCATCGGCCCGAAACGTTCCGCGAAGGCGGGCACGGAAATGACGAGATGTCCGCCAGGTCTGATGAACGGTACCCACGAAGCCAGAGCACCGCGGTCGTCCTCGATGTGTTCGAGCACCTCGAATGCGCAGACCATGTCGAACGTTGAGCCGGCCGGCACCTCGTCGTGGGTGCTGTTGATGACCCGACCACCGCGAGCTTCGACGCGACTTCGGGCTACCTCGAACGACGAACGATCTGGCTCTATCCCCAGATATTCGGCGCGCTCAGCAATCCGGGCACCGAAAGACCCCTGGCCGCAGCCGATCTCGAGTACATCGGTTGGCGCGAGACGGTCGATTACGCGCGACACGAGGTCGTAGCGCAGCCAAGCGCGGATCGCGAGCGGTGGCCGCGCGCCCGCCGTGCGGGTACGGACGAAGTGCGACTGCATCTGTATCCTCCGTCGTGACCTGGGTGGGTGAACGCGACGACCGAGCGAATTCATGTCTCGCGATCGCCCGGCATATCGGCAAGTCGCTCACACAGCCCAGCGACAACTGCCATTGGCGTGAATCGCTTTATCGCGACGGAGCGCGCTGCGATTCTCAGGTCTCTGGCGCCCGCTTCATCGGTTGCGAGCGTCCGTAGGGCGTCAGCGAGTGCGACGGGATCGCCGGGCGCGATGTAGCGTGCGGCGTCGCCGAGTGCGCGCCGCTGCGGCGGGGTGTCGGACGTGATGATTGAGCAGCCGGCAGCGGCGCCCTGATAGATCTTGTGTGGCGCTACGCGCAATGCCTTGTTACTTGTACCGAACACGCCCAGGCAGACCTCGTGCGCGGCCACAACCGCAGGCAGATCCTCTGGCTCGACCCAGTCGAACCATCTGATCGCCCCGCGGTCGCCGGCAGCGGCGCGGGTGGCCGCGTAGGTCTGCCCGGTCCCGATAATTGTGACTGTGATGGCTGTTGCGTCCGCCAGTAGCGCGAGAGCCTCGCCGATCACGTGGGTTCCCTGGAGCGGGGTGAACATGCCGAAGAACACGACGCGCAGCTTGCCCGAACCTGCAGCGGTCGGGTCCTGCGCGGCGTCGAACCAAGCCCGCGACGCTCCGACCGGGACGACGATTCCCTTGGCACGCTGGCCGTTGCCAAGCAGTTCCAATTGCTCCTCGGTGTCGACGATGACGAGGTCGGCACAGCTAGCCGCCAGGCGGTCCAGCGCGTCGAGCAGTGACAACTTGAGCTTCCCCGCAGCGTCGCGATCGCGAGCGGTGTCCGCTGCGAAGATCATCAGATCTAGCGCAATCACCGTTCGCGGAAAGAGCAGTCGGGCGAGCACGACGTCGAAGTGCCCTAGGTAGCCGACGAGAACGGCATCGAATCGGCCCGTTCTGCGGACGCTGGTCGTACCTCTGACGAGACCGATCCATCGGCCTAGCAGTCGAAAAGCGAACCGGTAAGCGAGCCACGGCTTGCTGAGCATGCGCACACGCTCGGCCGTCGTGAATCCGAGTGGTCTGTTGATCTCGACTACATCGACGCCGTGGTCTCGTAGCCCTTCGATGAGTACCCCGACTCGCGGCTGCGTCGTCACGTCGTAGGTGCCGAACGCGAGCATGCGCACGGGCCACACGCTACGCCGCCTCAAGGCCAGTCAGCTGCACATGCTGTGGGGTGCAGGGCTCAGCTGCCACCCTTCAACTCCGGACTGCGCTCAGGTGGGTGCGTCGCCCTGCCGCTTCGTCGTCCAGGTCAGCCGGGCTGAAGGCGAAGCGCATCCGCTTAGTGTGCTCGAGGTTGTCCTCGATGAGGGTGCGATTGGTGCGGATCAGGTCGGAGATGATGCCGATGATCACGCTCAGGAACGCGGCGATCAGTAGCACCGTGCCGACGATCAACGACTGCAGGTGGCCTCCGGGAGTGCTATCGGTGATCTCCAGCGCGGCGTAGCGGAGAAACGGGATTGCGCCCAGCAGGCCGAACATCGCGGCCAGGAACGTGAAGATCACATACGGCCGGTACATGACGAATGCGCGGATGATCGCGAGGGCGGACAGTCGCACGTGCTGACTGGTGGACTTGAACAGCCGGGACTCGCGCAGCTTCGGGTTGGTCTCGATCGGGATGCTGTCGATCTCCAGTCGCTTGTTGCCCGCTTGGATGATCGTCTCCATGCAGTAGCTGAATCGAGTGATCGTGTTGAGCATCATCAGGCTCTCGCGCGAGTAGGCGCGGAATCCGCTGGCCGCGTCGGGCAGGTGCGTGCCGGCGGCGAGGTTGACCACGCGGCTGCCGACGCGCTGCAGGATCTTCTTGCTCGCCGAGAAGTGCTCGATCGCCTGGGTCTGTCGGTCGGCGATCACGATGTCCGCACGGCCCGCGATGATCGGCTGGACCAGGTCGGCGATGCGGTGCTGCGGGTATTGGTTGTCGCCGTCGGTGTTCACAACGATGTCCGCGCCGAGTTCCAGCGCGTATTGCACGCCGTCGTGGAACGACTGGCCCAGTCCGCGGTTGCGAGTGTGCCGGACGAAGTGCGTCACGCCATGCTCGCGGGCAACCTCGACAGTGCGGTCGCGGGAGCCGTCGTCGATAACGACGACCACAATCTCGTCGACCCCCGGAATATGCGTCGGAATCGACTGCAGGACGAGCGGCAGCGTCGCCTCCTCGTTGAGGCAGGGGACCTGTACCACCAGCTTCATCGCATCGCCCCGAGTCCGCACCGCAGGTTGCGGCGCTCTGCTCCTCCTACTGTGGGTGACCCCAAGAGGCCGGAACGTCAGTCATTCGTCCGACATGTGGGTCCGATCGGCTGCTTTCGACGGACCAAACGCGCTGGAAGGGTGAAAACACTGCGAACCGAACGGGGGCATGTGTCATGGCGTTGGATCTGGCTATGCCGGACGCCCTCCGTCGTGCGGTGGTCGACGTCGACCGAAGGATCTCGAGTTCGGACGTCCTGCTTTGGTTCGTCGCATGCCTTCCGCTTCTGGCTCTGTACTTGGTGACGGCGCGCACGGACGCCTACGCCATGAGCATCGACCCAGCGTCGGTCACATCATCGGCGTGGCAGTTGGCTCACCACGGCACGCCGCGGCTGGCTGACAGCGTATCCAACCTCGGCGCCTGGATGATCCCATCGGGCCCGGGATACACGATCAGCAACCGAGCGCCAGGCCTGATAGGTCTCGCAGCGGTCTTCTACTGGCTGTTCCCCGGCGCGAGCATCTTCGACGTCGCGCCCGCATCGATCGCCGCCGCGGTGGTGACGTCAGCAGCTGTTGGCACGCTTGCCGTGGTGCTCCGACGAATAGCTTCCGCCCGGGTGGCGCTGGCAGCAAGTCTCATCCTCGGAACCGCAACCACGACGTGGGCTGTTTCTGGCACCGCACTCTGGCCACATGGGCCGGACCAGTTGTATCTGGTCATTGCCATGCTTGCGCTTGCGTCGGGCCGTAACGCATGGGCCGGACTGGCGTTCGCCTTGGCGATCCTGACAAGACCCCCGCTTGCCGTCGTGGCAGCTGTAGCGGGCTGCTGGGCCTCATGGGTGCGTCGGTCGCCGCGGCCGGGGATTGTGATCGGGGCGATCAGCGGTTGTGGGCTCGTCGGCTTCCTCTGGTATTCCCACGTGTTCTGGAACGGCGGACTGCAGAGCCAATACACCGAAGCGGTGGCAGGAGCTAATCCGATCCGGCAATTCTTCGATGTCAGCCCCCACGCACTGGGGCAACTCCTCATCAACATCGCCGGGACACTGGTGTCGCCGGGCCGCGGCGTCCTCTTCGGCGCGCCATTCTTATTGGCTCTGGCGCCCGGACTGCGGCAGGCCTGGAAGGAAGCGCCTGAGTGGGTCCGATCGGCGGCCGCCAGCGGCGTGGTTTACATGCTCGTGCAGTTGAAGACGAATCGGTTCAGCGGCGGGGATGCGTTCTGGAGCTATCGCTACCCTCTTGAGACACTGACCTTGATGACGCCGTTGCTTCTACTCGCATGGCGCGCATACACCGTGCGGACTCCGCGGCGCAGAGCAGCGTTCGCGTCACTCGTGACGGTTGCCGTGGTGCTTCAGGCCAGCGGAGCGATTCTTTACAAGCCCGGCCAAGGTGCGGCGTGGGGAACGGCCGATCTCATGTCGACAGTCAAAGGACACCCGTCGGTCTCGCTGCCCATCCTCGTCATCGGGTACCTCGCGGCGGCGCTGATCTACCGCAAGATGGCCTACGCCGACGGAACTGTGCCGCAGAGCTTGTTCAGCCGATTTGGATCGCGGGCACCGCACGGCGTAAGGCCTCATTCGCACGAGGCGCGGCACCGCGGCGAGTAGCGTGATCGACATCAGTTCGTGCGCCATCACCGGGTTGGCGATCAGCATCGCAACGGCAAGCAGCCACGGCCGGCTTTTTGCGGCGGCGTAGGCGACTACAGCGAGCGCCAGGCAGAAGCGCTCGGGCAGATACCACTGGTCACTGCGGTGGTCCAGCAGAAACAGCAGCCAGGAGTGCCAGGCGCCAGGGCTTATCGCCAACGATGCCGCAGCGATTCCCAGCGTTCCGAAAATGGAGACCGCAAGTCCTTGCCACTCGCGTCGGACCGCGTACCAGAGCGGTCCGACGCCTGGTGTGATCTTGGTCAGCAGAGGCAAGGCCCAAGCGGCCGGATAGTTGATGCTCACGACGGCGCAGAGCGCCAGGAACGCATAGATGTTTCCGACCGAGATCTCCATGACGCAGACGCTGAAGGCCAGAACGCCCCAGCGCTGGCCGAGTGGCTTGAGCAGCCACGCGAAGACGGCTGCCTCGGCCGCCATCCACGTGATCATGAAACCGCGCCACGGCAGTAGTGTCAGCGGCGAGATAAGCGTCGCGAAGGCCGGCGAGTAGAGGTACGCGTCACTCGTCGCAGGCGCCCCAGAATAGAGTCGGTCGCTGCGTCCGGTGAGCCAGTAGGCGTGGGAGTCGAGGCCGTGGACGCCGCCGTTCAAATACATCCAGAAGAAGGCGCCGACGCCGACGGCAACCAGCCAGATCAGGCCCGTGACCGCGAGCTCGCGGAATTTGCGATCAGGATCCGAGCGAGTGGCCTCGGA
>DASTXN010000210.1:0-22910 GCA_035765515.1 Jatrophihabitantaceae bacterium
GGGCGTGATCGTCGCGAAGACCGAGCGGCGGTCCTCGGTACACATCGTCCGCTCGACGAGTCCGTCCCGCTCCAGACGGGCGACCAGCCGCGACAGGGCGCTCTGCGTCAGGTGCACGTTCTCGCCCAGGTCGTGCATGCGGACGGAGCGGCAGTCCGAGCCGTGCAGCTGCTGCAGCACCTCGAAGTCGCTCGCGCTCAGGCCGTGCCGCGCCTGCAACTCGCGGTCCAGCGTGCAGCTGATCCGCTGGTAACGCGTCATGAGCTCGTGCCACTCACGGGCGAGCTCGTCGTCGTCGCAGGCCTTCGCCATGCCCGCACCTTATCACATGCAGCTACAAAATATGTGCAAGCAAAAAATGCTTGCACATTAGATGCACATGCATAAGACTGGCCGCCATGACATCACTCGACCTCGAGGGCCGGACGGATGCGCCGGCGACCTCCCGCAGTCACCCCCCGCTGACCGTCCACGCCAATACCCGCTGGACCGCCACCATCTGGGGTCTGCTCGTCGTACTGTGCGGCGCGCTCTTCCTGGACGGCCTGGACGTCTCCATGGTCGGCGTCGCACTTCCCTCCATCGGCTCCGACCTGCACCTGACCCCCGGCGCGCTGCAGTGGATCGTGAGCGGGTACGTCCTCGGCTACGGAGGACTGCTGCTGCTCGGCGGCCGCGTCTCCGACCTGGTCGGCCGCAGGCAGGTGTTCCTCGCCGCGGTGGCCGTGTTCGGCGCGGCCTCGGTGGTCAGCGCCGCACTCAGCAACGACACCGCGCTGATCGCGCTGCGCTTCGTCAAGGGCGCGTCGGCGGCGTTCACCGTCCCGGCCGGCCTGTCGATCATCACAACCACGTTCGCCGAAGGACCTGCGCGCAACCGGGCGCTGAGCATCTACACCGTCTGCGGGGCAAGCGGCTTCTCGTTCGGGCTGATCTTCGGCGGCCTGCTGACCGAGTGGGGCTGGCGCGCGACATTCCTTCTCCCCGGGCCGGTGGCGATCGCGCTGCTGATCGCAGGGTTCCGCGTCGTTCCGCGCAGCGCCCGGGAGCGGGTGTCCCTGGCGCACTTCGACCTGGCCGGCGCGTTCACCAGCACCGCATCCCTGCTCGTGCTCGTCTACGCAGTCGTCCAGGCGCCCACCCACGGTTGGGGGGCGGTGTCGACGATCGGCCTGCTCGCGCTGAGCGTGGTCCTGATGGGGACGTTCATCGTCGTGGAGCGCCGGCACCCGCGGCCCCTGCTGCGCCTCGGCATCCTGCGTTCGTCCTCGCTGGTGCACGCCAACCTGTCCGGCGCGGTGATGTTCGGTGGCTACGTCGCGTTCCAGTTCGTCGCGACGCTGTACCTGCAGGACTCGCTCGGCTGGTCACCGCTGTCGATGGCGCTCGGCTTCCTGCCCGCGGGCCTGCTGGTCGTGGCCAGTGCCGCGCGCATGGGCCTGGTGCTCGAGCGGGTGCGGACCCCCGTCCTCATCCTCGGCGGGCTCGTGTCGCTGATGATCGGGTACCTGCTGTTCCTGCGGGTCAGTCCGGGCATGTCGTACGCGGACTTCCTGCTGCCGACGATGATCTTCCTGGGCATCGGGTTCGCGCTCGCCTTCCCGTCGGTGAACGCGCAGGCCACCTCGGGCGTCGCCGATCACGAGCAGGGGCTGGCGTCCGGTCTGGTGAACACCAGCATCCAGATCGGCGGCGCGGTGGTGCTCGCGGTGATCAGCGCGATCCTGGGCACGGGCTCGTCCGGCGCGCCCGCACGGCACGGCGAGTTGCTGCCGGGCATGACAACCGCGATCACGGTGCTGGTCGGGCTGTCGCTGTTCGGCGTGCTGCTGACGGTGGTGCGGCTGCTCCCGAGCAGGAGTGCCGCCCGCTGAACCGCCCCGCATCATGATCATGGCCGGAACCCCGCGATTCGGGGGTTCCGGCCATGATCATCAGCGCAGGGACGACGCCCAGGCGCCGGGCCCGGGATATGGCGCCTGGCCGTGCTGCCACGCCGGATCGGCCCACCGGCCGCGGCGCGGAGGTTCCGGGGGCGCTTGTTCGCCGGATCCTGCAGCGGCCACCACGGCGGTCACCACGGCAAGCTCTTCCGGCGTCGGCGCGCCGCGCACGATCCGCAGCGCCGGCCGCCCCGGCTGCTCGTCGGAGACACCCATTACAGCGGCATGTTCCCGTGCTTGCGCGGCGGCTGGGCCTCACGCTTGTTGCGCAGCATCCGCAGCGCCTTGATCACGTACGAGCGGGTGTGCGACGGCGGGATGACCGAGTCGACGTAGCCACGCTCCGCGGCCACGTACGGGTTCACCAGCGTGTCCTCGTACTCCTGCACCACCTGCGCGCGCACCGCCTCCGGATCCTCCGCTGCCGCGATCCGCTTGCGGTGCAGGATGTTGGCCGCACCCTGGGCGCCCATCACGGCGATCTGCGCGGTCGGCCAGGCGATGTTCAGGTCGGCGCCGAGGTGCTTGGAACCCATCACGTCGTACGCGCCGCCGAACGCCTTGCGGGTGATCACGGTGACCTTCGGGACGGTCGCCTCCGAGTACGCGTAGATCAACTTCGCGCCGCGGCGGATGATGCCCGCGTGCTCCTGGTCGACACCGGGCAGAAAGCCGGGGACGTCCACCAGGGTGAGCACCGGAACGTTGAACGCGTCGCAGGTGCGCACGAACCGCGCGGCCTTCTCGGAGGCGTCGATGTCCAGGCAGCCGGCGAAATGCATCGGCTGGTTCGCGACGACACCGATCGGGTGGCCCTCGATGCGGCCGAAGCCGCAGACGATGTTCTGCGCGAACAGCGAGTGCACCTCGAGGAACTCGCCGTCGTCCAGCAGGTGCTCGATGACCTCGTGCATGTCGTAGGGCTGGTTCGCCGAGTCGGGGATGAACGTGTCGAGGAACGCGTCCTCGGGTTCGACGACATCCGAGACCGCCGTGTCGTAAACCGGCAGCGGGTCGAGGTTGTTGGACGGCAGGTACGACAGCAGCGCCTTGACGTAGTTGATCGCGTCGTCCTCGTCGCTGCCGAGGTAGTGCGCGTTGCCGCTGGTCGTGTTGTGCGTGCGGGCGCCCCCGAGTTCTTCGAGCGTGACGTCCTCACCGGTCACTGTCTTGACGACGTCCGGGCCGGTGATGAACATCTGCGAGGTCTTGTCGACCATCACGATGAAGTCGGTGAGGGCGGGGGAGTAGACGTGCCCACCGGCGGCCGCGCCCATGATCAGCGAGATCTGCGGGATCACGCCCGACGCCTTCACCGTGCGGTGGAAGATGTCGCCGTACAGGCCGAGCGACACGACGCCTTCCTGGATGCGTGCGCCGCCGCCCTCGTTGATGCCGACGACGGGGCAGCCGGTCCTGATCGCGAAGTCCAGCACCTTGACGATCTTCTCGCCGTAGACCTCGCCGAGCGCACCGCCGAACACGGTGACGTCCTGGCTGAACACACACACCGGCCGGCCGTCCACGGTGCCGTAGCCGGTGATCACGCCGTCGCCGAACGGCCGGTTCTTGTCCATGCCGAAGTTGGTCGAGCGGTGGCGCGCGAACTCGTCCAGCTCGACGAACGAGTCCGGGTCCAGCAGCGCCTCGATCCGCTCGCGCGCCGTCTTCTTGCCCTTGGCGTGCTGCTTCTCCACGGCGCGCGCGGACCCGGCGTGGACGGCCTCGTCGTACCGGCGATCCAGGTCGGCGAGCTTGCCGGCGGTGGTGTGCGGCGCGTCGGCCGCGGCGGCGTCCGGGAGGTTGGTGCTCGGTTCTGCCATAACCGCACAGCCTAATCGGCCGGTACGGGCCGGGAGAATGCCGCAGTGACCGATCTCGCGGGAGCCCCTACCGTGTTAGCCATGCTGTCCGCCGCGGAACTGCAGTCCGCCCTCGCGCCTTCCTGGTCGCGCATCCAGGTCGTGGCGGAGACCGGCTCGACCAACGCCGACCTGCTCGGCGACAGCGCGGCGCCGGACCGCAGCGTGCTCGTCGCCGAACGGCAGACCGCCGGCCGCGGCCGCCTGGACCGGACCTGGACGGCGCCGCCGGGCGTCAGCCTGACCTTCTCGGTGCTGATCCGCCCGCAGCCGGCGACGTCCACGTGGGGCTGGCTGCCGCTGCTCACCGGACTCGCGCTGCAGGAAGCGGTCGTGGACGTAACCGGCTTGCCTGCCGGGCTCAAGTGGCCCAACGACCTGCTGGTGGGCCCCGAATCCGGGAAGGCCGCCGGGATCCTCGCCCAGACCAACGGACCAGCCGTCGTCATCGGCATAGGCCTGAACGTGTCGACCGCGGCGGACCAACTTCCCCCACCGGTGGGGGGAGCCCAACCGGCGCTGAGGGCGACCTCGCTCGCACTCTGCGGCGCGCGCGAGCTGGACCGCACCGTCCTGCTCACCGCGATCCTCACCCGACTGCACGAGCGCCTGACCGAGTGGACGGATGCCGGCGGGGACGCGCAGGCGTGCGGGCTCGCGTCCGCCTACGCCCGGGCGTGCCTGACCGTGGGACAGCAGGTGGCGGTGTCGACCACGGACGGCCGGGTGCTCACCGGTACCGCGACCGGGCTGGACCGAACCGGCCGGCTGCTGGTCGCGTCCGGCGGGACGACGGTCGCGGTCGGAGCGGGCGACGTCCAGCACCTGCGGCCGGCCGCGCCGCCGGGCTGAGCCCGAGGTCGGTGCGGATCGGGCCGGCAACGGATACCGTGGTGCCCCGGATCGGCGCCGGCCCGGCGTCCAAGGAGGTCACAGTGCCCTACCCCGACAAGGTGCTGGCCGGCGACGAAGAGGTCGTCGAACACCTGCATCCGCACTGGATCACGCTGGTTCCCGCGGCGCTGTGGTTCCTGGTCGTCTGCGCGGCCGCCGGGCTGTGCATCGGGTACGCACCCGACGGCAAACCGTGGCACCTGGTGGTGATCGTCCTGGTGCTGGTCGTGGCGATCGTCGTGGTGATCTGGCGCTCGCTCGTCCCGCTGCTGGAGCGCCAGACAACGCACTACGTGTTCACCACGCACCGGGTACTGATCCGGCGCGGCGTGCTGCGGCGCACCGGCCGCGACATCGCGCTGCAGCGGATCAGCGACGTGGGCTTCGAGCAGTCGCTCTGGGACCGGATCGTGAAGGCCGGGACGGTGACCATCGAGTCCGCCGGCGAGCAGGGTCAGGAACGGCTCGTCAACGTGCCCCGCTCAGAACAGCAACAGCAGCAGCTGAACCGGCTGATCGAGCAGGACAGCGCCCGCCGGGCCCGCGAGGCCCAAGGGCACTCGTCCACGCCTACCCCTCCAGCTACGCCCCCATTGCCCCCGGGCTATCCTCCCCCGCCGGCTACGCCCCCATTGGCGGGGGGACCCCCATTCCAGCAGTACTCCCAGCCCTACCCGCCGGCGCAATAGCGTCGAAGCTCTCGCTCAAGTTCTGCGTCTACCTGCCGATGGGCCGTAGAACGACTGGGGGAGCGGCCTGAGCAGGCCGTGGCCAGGGGCCGGACGGTGACGTCCGGCGACGGGAGTTCCGATGACGCACCGGCAGAACGGTCCGGGGCGGGTCAGCCCGGTCAACCGGGACGGGCACGCCATCGGGCTGGACATTGGCGGCACTGCGGTGCGCGCCGCAGTTCTCACGCCCCGGGTCGTGGACGGACGCCCGTCCGTGAGCCTGCACGGGCTGGGCCGGGTCGGGCTGCCGCGCGGTGCTGTGGTGAACGGCGTGATCCGCGAGCCGGGTCTCGTCACGCACGCGCTCAAGGCGCTCTGGCAGCAGAACCGCATCGACTGCCGCAACGTGATCGTCGGCGTGACCAGCCAGCAGGTCGTCGTCCGCAAGGTCGATCTGCCCAACCTGCCTGCCGCCGAACGGGCGCAGGCGCTGCCGTTCCAGGCACGCGACATCATCGCCCTGCCCATCGAGCGGGCGATCCTCGACTTCATCGCGGTAGGTCCGGTCGACGAGGGCACCAACACCGTCCCCGGCCTGCTCGTCGCGGCGCCGCGCGAACCGGTGTCGGTGACCGTGCGCGCGGTCGAGCAGGCCGGTCTGCGTGTCGCGCGCGTCGACCTCGCGGCCTTCGCTGCGCTGCGCGCGATCGCAGCCGACGACCTGCCGGTGGAGGCGGTCGTCGACCTCGGCGCCCACCTGACCAACATCGTGATCCACAGCCAGGGCGTGCCGCTGATGGTTCGCACGGTCGCCCGCGGCGGCGACGAACTCACCACGGCGCTTGCCAATCGGCTCGGCATCGATGCGGAGGCGGCCGAGTTGGCGAAGCGGACGGTCGGGCTGGGCGAGGACGATTCGGAAACCTCGCGTGCCATCCGGGACACGATCCGCCCGCTGCTGTCGGAACTGCGTAGCTCGTTGAGCGCGTTCGAGCAGGCGAATCCGGACTCGATGATCGAGCGCGTGTCACTGACCGGCGGCGGTGCGGCGATGCCGGGCCTGGCCGAGGAAGTGACGCGGATCGGGGACATCCCGGTGGACGTCGTCGACGCGATGACGCACGTCGGCAGCCATCGCGCCCAGCACGCCGACGACGCGGCGCGCACGATCAGTGCCGTCGCGGTCGGCCTCGCGATGGGCGCAGCAGCATGAGCACCCCGCACCCGGGCGCGGGCAATGGCTAGCCCGCTCCTTGCGTCCCGGCGGCGGACGTCCTCGGAGGAACTCGCGCAGTCGTGGAACGCGCGACCCGGCTGGGGGATCGCCGCCAACCTGATGCCGCCGGAACTGGTCAGCTCGTACCGGCTGCGTCGCATTCGCGAGCGGATTCTCCTTGCCGTGTGCCTGGTCGCGCTGTTCGCGGCGGGCGGCTTTGCGTACGGGTTCTGGCGTGCCCACCAGGCGGACCAGGACTTGTCTGGGGCGCGCGGGCAGACGAGCGCGTTGCAGCGGCAGGCGGATCAGTACGGCTCGGTGACCAGGATCCAGGGCAGTGTCACGCAGGTACGCGCCAAGCTCGCCACGTTGCTGGCCGGCGACGTGGACGTCTCCACGCTGATCGGCCGGCTGCGGGCCGCGGCGCCGAGCGGGGTCGCGATCTCCGCGCTGACCGTCAGCATCGATGACCCCGCGTCGAGCGGTAGTGCGGCCGGCAACGGTCCCACGACGACGCTGGACACGTCCGGCGCGAAACACATCGGCACCGTTCAGATCGACGGCACCGGGCGCAGCATCGATGACCTGCCGCGGTTCGTCGACGCGATCGCCGCGATCCCGGGTGTGGTCGACGTCTTGCCGACGAGCAACGCGACGCAGGCCGTCGGCACCAAGTTCACGCTCACCCTCACGCTCACCGACAAGCTGTTCACCCACCGCTTCGACGTCACGCCGCCGACGGGGGGCAAGTGATGACCGAGCGCAGTGGTGCCGAACGCGCGTGGCTCGCCGGCGGCGTCCTGGCCGTCGGGTTTGCCGTCGTCATCAGCTGGTTCATGGTTGTGCACCCCGAGCTGAGCAAGGCGTCCAGCACGCGTGACCAGGTCGCGTCCACCCAGGACGCCAACCTGTTCCTGCAGCACCGAGTGGTCACGCTGCGTGCCCAGTCGCAACAGCTGAACTCGCTGGCGGGCCAGCTGCGCGCGGCCGGCGCGGCTCTGCCGTCCACGGCCGGCATCGACGAGTTCACCCGGCAGCTGTCGTCCTATGCGCATGCCGGCCACGTCACGATCACCAGCATCACGGTGGGTAGCCCCGCGCTGGCCGGGTCGTCCGGCGCCACCGCGGCGGGTTCGGGGACGGCGCCGGCGGCCGGCGCGACGAGTGCCGCGACGGCAACAGGCACGCCGGCCACACCGCCCACCACCGCTGTGGTCGGCCAGACCTACTCCATCGAGGTCACCGTCGTCAGCATCGGCCCGGCCACCGCTCAGCAGAGCTTCCTGCACAAACTCCAACACGGACCGCGCGCGGCGTTCGTCACGTCCGCTGCGCTGGCCCCGCCGCAGAGTGGTGCGTCGTCGGGTGCGGCCACGCTGACGACGCAGCTGCAGGTGTTCGTCCAGCCGCAGTCGCCGCAGGACCAGGCCGCTCTGCAGAAGCTGCTCGACGCCGCCGCCGCGAACTAGGCGGCGCGCGATGTGCTGTTCGTCAGCGGCGCGATTCGCCCGGCGTGCAAGGGCGATTGTCCAGTCGCGCAGGTCGAGGGACGACGACGGCTTCCTCCTGATGGAGGCGATCGTCGCGATCTCGGTGGTGACCATCGTGATGAGCGCGCTCACCGCGTTACTGGTGACCGTCACACAGGTCACCGATCATCAGCGCGACGAGCAGACTGCCGCGCGCATCACCGTCGCGTCGCTGGACCGCGTGCGGGCGATCGGCGCCGCCGGTGCGGTGTCCGGTCGCGACCTGAGCAGCGCCACGGCGCAGTTCGACTGGGCGCCGGCCACGGCCGACCATCCGGCCACCGCGACCGACGTCGCGCCGTGGCTGGCGGACATGTCGATCGCTGCCGACACCGCGAGTTCGGCCGGCTCGGGATCTAGTGCCGCGGTACCGACGTCCGCGGTGGCGCAGGTGGTCAACGGGCGGACGTTCTGGATCAGTTACTTCGTCGGATACTGCTGGCGCGCGGCCGGGACCGCCGACGGCGCGTGCGTCAAGACGCAGACCGATGGGGCGGTGCAGTACGTCCGCGTCGTCGTCGCGGTGGGCTGGACCGGTGGCAGTTGCGGCACGGCGTGGTGCGATTACGTGTCCGCGACGATGCTGGACGGCACCGGTGATCCGGTCTTCAACTTCAACCAGGCCGCGCCCACTGCGCCGCAACTGGTGACGGTGCCGGGCCAATCGAGCGTGGTCGCGGAAGCGGTCGACGGCGTACAGGGCATCAGCGGCTGTGCCGACCCGTGCGCGATCTCGGCGTCCGACGGCGCGCCGCCGATGATCTTCGCGGCCAGCGGTCTGCCTCCCGGGCTCGGAATGGACAGCAACGGACTGATCACGGGGACCGCGACTACGAAGGGCACCTACTCGGTGACCGTGACCGTCACCGATGCGTTCCTGAACACGGCCACCGAGACGTTCGCGTGGACGGTCGTGGACAGCAAGCTGCATTTCGACGCGCCGAGTGATCGGTCAGATGACGCGGGCTCGTCGGTGAGCCTGGCGATGACCGGCGCGGCCGGCGGTGTGGGCCCGCCGTACACATGGTCGATCGGCGGTCAGCCCGCCGGCGTCAACATCAACGCCAGCACCGGTGTCATCTCCGGCAAGCTCGCGACGAATGCCGCGTCCGCCACGCCGTACCAGGTGACAGTGACGCTCGCGGACAGTACGGGCGCAGGCTCGGTCTCGCACACGTTCGCGTGGACCGTCGCGCCTGTGCTCACGATTGCGGCGCCGTCACCGGTCCCGCCCACGTCAGTCGGCGGAACGGTCAGCACGCAGGCCAGCTTCACCTGCCCGAACGCGCCGTGCACGTTCTCGGCGACCGGCCTGCCGAGCGGCGTCGGCCTCGGCACGGTGACCGGCACGACGTCCGGAACGGTGGCCCTGTCCGGCAAGGTCAGCGGCTCGGCCCAGACGTACTCCGCGCAGCTCACGATCACCGACAGCAAGGGCGCGAAGGCGACGGCACCGTTCAGCTGGCCGGTGGTCGCGGCACCGAGCATCACGAATCCGGGCAGCCAGAACACCTGGAACTCCAAGTCGAGCAAGACCTACTCAATCGGCCTGAGTTCGTCCTGCCCGCTGGGCGGCTGCACATTTGCCGCGGCCGCGACCCGCGGCGGCACACCGGTCTCCAACGTCTCGGTTGACTCGACCGGCACCGTCACGGTCGCTGGTCCGTCCAAAACGACGTACACGATCACGGTCACCATCACCGACGCGGACGGCGCGTCGTCATCGACCACGTTCACCTGGACGTTCTCGTGACCGCGCGCGATCGCCGGCCGTGTGACGACGCCGGGTTCACCCTGATCGAGACCGTGGTCGGCATGGTCGTGATGAGCGTGTTCCTCGCGCTGTTCACCGGGTCCGTCGTCTCGATGTTCGGCTCGTCGAATCACTCCCAGGCGGTCGCGCATTCGGCGCAGGAGATCTCGAACGCGTTCACGAAGCTGGACCGTCAGGTTCGTTACGCGTCGTACGTCGGCGAGCCGGGCCAGGACCCGAACGACGGCGGCAACTGGTACGTCGAGTTCCAGAACACGAACACGAATCCGGCGACGTGCTACCAGTTGCGTGTCGACCAGGGCAGCGAGACGTTGCAGCAACGGAGTTGGTCCGGCAGCGGAACGCCCAGCGGATGGCAGCAGCTCGCGACCGGCGTGCTCAACGGAGGCGGCTCCGGCGTGGATGCGCCGTTCGTGGTGACCGCGGCGACGGGGACGGTGACGTCCGCGGAGCTGACCGTGCACCTCGTCACGGGCGAGGGAACGGGCTCGAACGCGGCTCAATCGCAGAGCAGCATGACGTTCACCGCGCTCAACTCGACGGTGACGACGCCGATTCGCGGAATCTGCGCGGGGATGCGGCCATGAACGTACTTACGCTTCTGTCCCGGCTGCGCGCCCGGGCGTCTGGTGACGATCCGGACTGCGGTTCGCTCGCGATGGCGCTGCTGGTCTCCGTGGTAGCGGCGGGGCTGGCTGCTTTGCTGGTGCCCCTGGTGATCGTCCAGACCGGGACGACCAGGTTCGACGACTCGCGGGCGCGCGAGCTGAACGCGGCCGAGGCGGGCACGGACGTCGCGCTCGGACTGATCCGGTCGGCCACCGATTCGACCGGAGCCGGCAAGGTGACCGGGTTGCCGTGCACGACCGGATCCGGTGCGAGCGGCACCGTGGCGGGCGCGGATGCCGGTCTGACATACCGGGTGACGGTGGCGTACTACACCGAGAACCCGCTCGGCCAGTCAGCATCGTGGCTTGCCACTTACACGCCCAGCAACGGCGGCCACGGGATGATCTGCTCGTCCGGCAAAGGCACGTACTACCCGCCGACGAAGGAGGACGTGCCCAGCTACGTGCTGATCACGTCCACCGGCAGCGACAGCCGCGGCAGCCGTACGCTGCAGAGCACGTACTTCGTTCGCACGACCGACGCGAACGTCGCCGGCGGCACCATCTACGTGTTCCCGCCGACCGGCGCGATGACGCAGTACTGCATGGACGCCGGCTCGGCGCGTCCGATCGCGGGCGTCACCGTGCAGTTGCAGCCGTGCGCGAAGCCCGTGCTTCAGCAGCAGGCGTGGGCGTACAACACGGACCTGAGCATCCAGCTGGTGTCGTCGGTGACGTCCACCTACCCGAACGGGCTGTGCCTGTCGGCGATGACGTCGGACGGCTCGGCGCAAGCCGCGGGCAACGCGATCACGCTGCAACCCTGCGCAGAGATCGGCAGCGCGCCGTGGAGTCAGATGTGGAGCGTCGACAACAGCGCGCACCTCGAGGGCGCGAAGACCGACAAGTCCGATCTCGACGGGCTGTGCATCAACGCGCCCTCGCAAGGCGCGGGCGTGCTACTTGCGCTCGCGACATGTGCCGGTGGTGTCACGGACACCAAGCAGACCTGGGTGCCGTCGCCGGACGTCGGCGCGGGCATGGCCGGTGCGGCGAACAGCCAGATGGTCAACTTCCAGCAGTTCGGCCGTTGCATCGACGTCACCAACCAGTCTGTGACAGGGACGCTGTCGGGTACGCCGGGCGGCAACAACTTCCTGATCGCGTATACGTGCAAGCAGAACCCGAATCCGGCCAAGGTTGCGTGGAACCAGAAGTTCGTGCCGAACAGTTCGGGCGAGTGGGTGACGACCACCGGTGGCAACAACTACTGCCTGACCAGCCCGCTGAAGACCTACGTCGACTCGAACGGTCCGTGGGTCACGGTCACACCGTGCCCTGCCACGGCGACCGATGCCGTCACCTGGACGCAGTACGGCGCGACCGACGCCGACGGCAACCCCGAGCCACAGCAGGACAAGTACACCGTGCAGGACGCGAACGGGAACTGTCTGTCACTGACCACGGACACCGCGGTGGCGTACAACGGCCAGTACAGCAAGGTGATCGTGGAGCCATGCGACGGTTCGACCCTGCAGAAGTGGAACGCCTCGGCAGACGTCCAAACGCCAGCGCTCAAGAACCTCATGGAGATCGGCTCCACCGGGTAGCGGCGCGCCGACGGCTTTCGTTGCTGGCTTTCGTTGCGCTGTGTCGGACTTCCTTGGCAGCGACGGCGGAGAGTTGCTGCTTGTTCCGCTCGTGTCGCCGGGCTGCGGTCCGAGCTCTGCTTACTTGGAGTGGGCAGCGACGGGCAGGATGTTTGATCTTCGGTCAACTCTCGTTGCCGGCTTTCGTCGCGCTGTGGTCGCCTTGGTTCGGCGGCGACGGGAGGCGTGATCGTCTGTCGCCTTCCGCTGCCGGCTCCGGTTGCGCTTCTTCGGCTTGTTTCGGCGGCGGGTTTTGTCGTACCCCGGTGGGAGAATCTCTTTATTGAGTAAGGGGAATCTTGCGCCGAACCCTTGACATGTCGGACCCGGAGAGTAGAATCAGACACATGTTCCCAGTACCTCGACTGCTGACCCGGCCGGACACCGTCCCGGCCGCGGACGAGGTGCTGTACCAGGACCCGACCGTCTACACGCCGAAGCCGACCGCCTCCGAGGCGCTGGCAAACCCGGACCAGGCCGCGGCCGCGCTGACCGTGCTGGATCCGGACGGTCCGGCGTTGACCGCGCTGAGCATGCTGCGCGCACCGGCACTGTCCGACGCGGGCCTGATCGACGCCCTGGTCGCCTCGGACAGACTGCTGGCGACCGTGGCGGCGAAACAGCAGGAGTTCCTCGCCGAACTCGCCCACCGCGACCCCGACGGGGACCGCTACCTGCGGGACGAGGCGGCGTGCGCGCTGAAGATCGCCCCCGGCACCGCCGTGCAGAAGCTGGATGAGGCTGTCGAGTTGACGGGCCGTTTGGCCGGCACGCACGAACTCGTCGCGGGCGGCTACCTGTCGCCGGTCAATGCCCGCATCCTGGCCCGCGCGGTTCTCGGCCTGACCGACGACGTTGCGGCGAAGGTGCAGGAGCGGGTGCTGCCGCGCGGCTGCGGTCAGACGCCGGGGGAGTTCCGGGCCGCCGTCCGCAGAGCGGTGGCCAGGTTCGACCGTAAGGACGAAGCACAAAAACATGCCGAGGCGTTCGCGGACCGGCACGTCATCTCTTACCCGACCGAGAACTACATGGCCGACGTGGTGCTGCACCTCGCGGCCGATGGTGCGGCGGTGGTGACGACCGCGGTCAACGCCTGGGCCGTCAAGACCGACGCATCCGACACGCGCACCGCGGATCAACGTCGGGCGGACGCGATCGTGGACATCTGCTCCCACGCCCTGGCCCTGCCGGGCGTGCCCAGGCAGCAGGGGATCAAGCCGGCCATCAATGTCACCGTCGCCGAATCCACCCTGACCGGTGTGGACGACCAGCCGGCCGACCTGGAGGGGTACGGCCCGATCCCGGCAGCGATGGCCCGCCGCCTCGCGGACCTGCCCGGAGCGCACCAACACCGGTTCGCCGTCGACGAGCACGGCCGGATCCTGGACCGCGACGCCAACCACGACACCGGCGCGAACCACGACCGCGACGCGACCCCGGACCGCGCGGGGACGCTGACCAGCGAGCAGTACCAGCCGCCGCCCCGGCTCGCCCGGCACGTCATCAACCGCGACCGGCACTGCATCCACCCCGGATGCCGGCGGAAAGCCTGGAACTGCCAACTCGACCACCGCGTTCCCTGGCCCGACGGTCCGACCTCGGCCGAGAACCTCGAACCGCTGTGCAAGCGGCATCACGACCTGAAACACCACTCGAACTGGCGCCTGCACAAATGCCCCGACGGCTCCTACGAATGGACGTCACCCACCCGGCACACCTACCGGTACCGGCCACCAGAACTGCCCACGCCGACACGCGAAGCCGCGCCAGAGCGCCCGCAGCAGAATCACGACGACGAGCCGCCGCCGTTCTGACCTAGTCGCCGGTAGCCACGAGCACGCCGCGTGCCTGCCGGACGTGGATCCGTACCGTGCCGGCCGGCCCGGTCAACGGGGCATCATCGACCGGCTGGTAATTCTGCCCGTCCAGCGAATACGACGCGCGCCACGCGATCCGCACGCTGACAGTCATCACCCCGGTCGTGGTGAAGGTGTGCCCGAAATAGTCCGGACACGACACCGTCCGGCACGGGTCGTTCCTCGCGTCGTACGCCTTGCCGGGCACGTCCGAGCTGAGCGTGCTGCCGTCGCCGAAATCTCACACCGCATGATCAAAGGCCAACCGCAACCACACCGGCTGACCCACCACGACCACCCGGCCCAGACTGCGCCGCTGCGGCGTGTCGGCCCACAACAACGTCTGAATGTTCACCAACGTCGTCGGCCCCGTCGTCACGGCCGGCACCCGCGGCAACAACCGAACCACCCGATCCCGAACCGCCGCCAGATCAGGCCCGGCCGGCACCGGCGCCGTCGACTGCGGACACCAGAAATCCACGATCTCCCACACCGACTTACCCGGCTTGAGCACCTGCTCCTCGAAGGCCAGCACCGGGTTCGCGCTCGACTGACCACCGTCGACCAGCAGCTTGCACTTGGGCATGCCCGAATCACACGCCGCCGCAGGAACGTCAGAGCCGTGCACCACCGCCGTCCCGTCCGACAGACAACTCAGCGTGCGGTACTCATATCCCGACGGCGAACTGCCCGACGACACCGCCACGCACTTGCCATTCACCATCACGCCAGTCTGCTTACCGAAGAAGCCTCCGGCTGCGGATAGCTTGCACGCTTGCCCGTCCTGGCCCGCGCTTGCCATCGCTGACGGCGATGGGCTGGGCGTGAACGGAGCATGCATCACCGACATCGCCAGGAACGGCAGTACGAGAGCTTGAATGGTGGTGATCACGACGTAGGTCTCATGTTGATCACGCGCCAACCATCGGACGTCCAGGTGAGCCAGAACTGCCGGCTCTGACCCGTGTGGGCAACATCGCCGTCGACGAACCTCCCATGGTTGGTGAGAACCTCTGCAGACGTGAGATCGAACGTCACTGTGACTGACGCGTCGGCGTCGCCAGGAGGCCTCGATCGTGCGGCAGCGATTCTGAATCGTGAACCGAGGTAGTACTCGCCTGCTTTGCGGGTGTTATCCAGCCCATCGGCGTGGCTCGCACACTCGATGCACGACTTCGTGAAGTAGTGGCGCATGTAAGCGCCGCTCGTCGTGGCAAAGCCCCAGTCGATAGTGCGGATGAAGAACTTGGCGAAGGCAACGGCGCCGGCGGGTGTGTGCTTCGTGGCCAGCACGGGCATCACCGGTGGACGCTCACCCTTGCGCACCAGGTTCGGTCCCGTGGTCGGCACATCGGCCGGCACCGCCCTCGACACCGAAGCCGGCGGGCTCGTCGGACTCGAGGTGACCGGCGAGGAGATGCTCGGGGCGACCGAAACCGGGTCACTCGAGCCGGGATCCGTCGGCGAGCCGGGCGTGCTGCCGGAACACCCGGCGAGCAGCACGACGCCGACCATCACAAAAGGTACGAACGCCGCCCCCGGTCGCATGCCGCACAGCGTAGGACGAATCAGGCCCGCGCCGGAAGATCGAGTGCACGTCCTGTGGACGAAACTCAGCTGCCGGACGAGGAGATGTCCACGCCGCAGCGGGTCTTCGCGTCCTTCGAGATCGCCGTGGCCGCAGCCGTCAACGTCGCGGTGGACGTGCTGCCGGAGGACGTGCCGCCGGACTTGACGAACTGCACGAGCACGTCACCGAGGGTCTGCCACTGCTTGGACACCTCGGGCGGCGCAACTGCCTGCAGTTCGGCGACGAAGGCCTCGGTCGAGGCGAGCAGGCGCGGGTCGTTCGCGGTCGCGCCCGGCAGGATCGACTTGCCCGCATCCACGGTCTGCTTGAGCATCGAGCAGTACTCGTCACGGTTCGGCTTCAGGGAACCGGCCGCGGCAGTCGGATCGGACGGATCGATCGTGCTGCCGTCAGACGCCGCGTCGTTCGACCACCACCGCGTCGCGATCGTGCTGTGCGCAGTGGGCGTCCCGCTCGAAGATGTCGGCGCGCCCGAGGTGGGTGATTCCGGTCCCGAAGTGGATCCGGTGCAGGCGGCCAGGGTCGCGGCGGCGACGAGCGCGAGGCAGGCCACGGGCAGCTGACGCATACCGGGGACCTTACCGGCGGTCCGGCCGGCCGCGCGTCCCGCTGGGGCTTCAGCAGAACGCGCGACCGGACCCCCGTGGCCCGGCTCCGTCCGGCGGGGGATGACGGAGTCCCGGGTCAGGCCTGCGAATCTCACCTACGAGCCTGACGTCGCGCCGCTGCCCGAGCCGTCCGAGCTCGTGCTGCCGGGCGCAACGAACGCCTGCATCGTGAGGGAGAGACCGGTGTTGGCGGCCTTGGCGCTGGACGACTTCGTCTCGGTCACCTGAGTGATCAACAGTGCCCGCGGCTGCTGAGCCTGCAGTTCGTCCAGGAACTGGCTCAGCGACGCGACCGTGCCGGTGACCTGAGCCGTGATCGGCAGCGCGTAGATGTGCTTGCCGCTGACGGTCAGCCCCGTGCCGGTAGCCGTGCCGGACCCGGATGTAGCAGTGCCGCCGGCCGTCACGTCCACCGGGCTTCCGGCGGTGAACGACGCGTCCGAACCGGTCGCGGTGCCCAGGCCCTCCAACGTCCGGAGGAACGTGTTCAGATCGTTCTCGGACGGCAGCGCCTTCTCCTGCGTGGCCAGGTCCTGCTCGTACTTCTTCAGGTCCCGGTTCTGCTGGCTGAGCGTGGAGATCTTGTTGCTCAGCACGCTGTTCTGCGTCGTCGCATCGGCGACCTGCGCTTCGATGTCGCGTGTCTTGCCGCGCTGCGGCCCGACGAGGGCGAAGTAGCCGACCAGCAGCATCAGCAGCGCGGCCATCACCGCTCCGCCGACGAGCAGCCGCTCCCTGTCCTTGGTGGGCATGTCAGTTACCTCCCGAAGTGGCGGACTGGGAGCTGAACCGGCCACCCAGCGCGTCGCTCGTGATGAGCGCGCTGATCGCGAACGAAACACCCGAGCCTGCAGTGGTCGCGCTGGTCGGGTACACCGCGGTCAGCCCCTGGACGGTGGCGAGCGAATCGACGTAGCCGGCGACCTCGTCCTTGTTCGCCGCGGTACCGGTGATGCTCAGCGTGCCTACCTGGTCCTTGCCGGTCGTGTTGAACACGCCGAGGCCGGGACCGGTAATTCCTGTGGACGAACCGGCGGCGGCTCCGGTCGTCCCGCTGATGCTGTCGATTTTGATGCCGTGCGGGGCAACGCTGCGCAGCGAGGCGAGCATGTCCTTCCACTGCAGGTCACCGGCCATCAATTGCGCCAACGCGCTCTTGATCGCGGTAGACGTCTGCTGCGCGCTGACCAGTTGCTTGAACTTCAACTGCTGCGACTGCATCGCCGCGTTCTGGTGCTGCGCCTTGGACAGATCGTGCTTCGCGCTCGACGTGCCCCAGAGCGTGATGCCGTACCAGACGAGCATGACGGCCAGCACTGCGCCGAGACCGGCGAAGACGCGATGCTTCAGCGCGCCGGTTCGCCGGCTGTTGACGAGCTCGTCGGGCAGCAGGTTGGCGCGCACCGCGACATAGCGGATGGGTCCGCTCGGCGTGTGCACTGGGTCCGGCGACGGCGTCGGACCGTGTGGCATGACCAGGGTTGTCATTACGCTGCTCCCAACGTGAGGCCGATCGCGACGGCCGCGGACGAACGCAGCCGGCCGAGGACGTCGCCGCCGCCGTCACCGCGCGTGTCGCTCACGCGCTGCAGCGGGTCGGCGAGGAAGGTCGGCAGTCCGAGCTGGTCCGTCAGCTGGCCGGACAGGCCCGGCAGCAGCGCCGAACCGCCGACGAGGGCGAGACGCTTGACGCGCTTGCTCGGGTCGCCGGCTCGGTAGTAGTTCAGCGAGCTGCGGATCTCGTTGACCAGCGGACGCAGCGCCTCGGCGACGACGTCCGAACTCTCCGAGCCGTCGGTGTGCAACAGCCCGACCTGGCACTTGAGCGTCTCGGCCTCGGCGGACGAGACCCCCAGCCGACGGGCGATCAGGTCGGTGACCTCCGCGCCGCCGCGCGGGATCGTCCGCACGATCTGCGGCACGCCGTCGGTGTGGATGATGATGTTCGTCCCGTTGGCGCCGATGTCGAGCACGGCCTCGGTGTCCTCGGCCAGGTGGGCCGACGCGCGCAGCGCCGCGAAGCACGACAGGTCGACCTGCGACACGTACAGCCCCGCCCGCTCGACCGCCTCGACCATGTTCAGCACGGCTTCTTTCGGAGCGGCGATGACGAGCCCGTGCACCGTTTCCTTCTTGCCCGGGTCCTCGAGCGGGTAGAAGTCCAGCACGGCCTGCTCCACCGGCAGCGGCAGGATGTCGCGAACCTGGAACGGCAGCGCTTGTCGCATCTCCTTGCGGGACAGGTTCGGCAGGTCCACCGACCGCACGATCACCTGCTGGTGGCTGACGCCGAGGATCACCGAGCGGCTCGCGAACTTCTGCGCGCCCCACAGCTGTCGCAGCGCGCTGGTCACCGCCTGGTCGTCCTTGACGACACCGCCGACGACGGCGCCGGGTGGCAGCATCGCCTGCCCGAAGTTGCTGATCAGCGGACGGTCGTCCTTGCCCTGTGTGGCCTCGACGGCCCGGATCGAGGTCGATCCGATGTCGACGCCTACCTGGGTTACCGCGGCCATGGGACAGCTCCTTCGAGCGATTGGGTGTTGCGGGTCGTAGTGATGGGAGCGAACTGTGCACCTGTGTTATCGGCACGGCGCAGCGCGAGGACAGCGGTCAGCCATGTTGCGGCGACTGCGGCGAGCACCACGCACGGCCACCAGCCGGCCGCGATCCCGGCGAACAGCAGGCCGGTCGCCAGCTCGATGAGCGGGTAGCGCGCGCTGATCCGTTCGGCGCAGTGCGCGCACTTCCCGCGTAGCGCGAGCCAACTGACGACGGGGACGTTGTGCCGCCGCTTGATCGGGGTGTCGCAGGAGGGGCAGTGCGAACCCGGGAACGCGATCGACTCGCGGCGCGGGACGCGGTACACGACCACGTTCAGGAACGAGCCGATCGCAAGGCCCAGCACACCGGAAACGGCGATCAGCGCGACTATGGCGGCGCTCATGAGGACGGTCCCGTGGACGTGCTGATGATGTTCCACGCCCTGGTTCCGTTGCCGCCGGTCGGGCTCGGCACGTACGGCAGGGTCAGCGCCTTCAGCTTGTTGTCCCACGTGATCGTGCTGACATACCCGGACGTCGGGCGCTGTGTGCTGTCGCTGATGATCGGCCACTCGACACCGACGGCGCCGTGGTGCTGCTGGTAGACACCGCCGTCCAGGGTGAGCCGGTCCAGGCCGTTCGACTGCAGGCCGAAGTTGCCGCTGCTGTCCCAGCCCTTGCCCTCGCCGCGGTTGTAGTTGTCGACGATGAACGAACCGGTAAGGGCGAACACGGCCGCGTCGATCGTGATGTCCTGCATCGGCTTCGACTCGCTGGTGTTGCGGGTCAGGTTGGTGTACTGCCGGGACGGGTGTTCGCCGAAGTTGCCGGAGCCGAACCAGAGCTTGCCGGCCGGCGACAGGCCCGTCGTGTCGTTGGGGCAGTAGCCCGTCTGCGTCGGGTTGTTGCTCATCGCCGCGAGGCTTGCCGCGTTGGTGTCCACGCATGCCACCGGGTGATAGACGCGGACGTCACTGCCGCCGACCAGGACCACGCCCTCGGACGTGAGGTCGGGAACGGTCAGGTTGCCGGTGACCACGACGTCGTTGTCGGCGACGACGCTGAGCTTGCCCGGCACGGTGCCCTCGATGTACGCGTCACCCGGCCCGTTCTGCTTGGCCTGGTAGCGCGTGATGTCGTTGCTGAGCGGGAAGGACGTGCTCGGCACGGCAACCACGGTCGTCGTCTTGACGATGTGATTGCGGGTGGCGCTCACCACGGCCGCGGTCGCGTCAGTGCCCGTGCTCTCCCAGTACGGCGCGCCGCAGAGGAACAGAAGGCAGTCCGCGGTAGCGCCGACCCGGGTGATGGTGGCCGTCACCGTCTTGGTGTCGCATACGGACGTCACGTGCGAGGTGCCTTTTACCTGCTTGCCCAGCAGCGGGTCTCCGTTGCCGAAGCTCGGCGCGGGCAGCCGGTCGTCCGCTGCCGGCGCCGTGACTGCCGGGCAGCCGGTCGTGTACGGCGCCGCGGCCGGCTCGCTGCTCGGCGAGAACGTGACGAAGTAGGTGTTGCTGCTCGAGGAGTTCGGCTTCGTCGCGGTCGCAGCGGCACGGCTCGTGTAGAGCGTCGCCCCCTGGGCGGCCATGGCTGCGCTCAGCTGGTTGAAAAGGTCGGTCGACAGCGACGCCGTCGTGGAGCCCTTGAGCGTCCCGTCACTGTTGATGACCGACGCCGAGAACGTCGATGTGTTCGGCAGGTGCGCTACGCCGGAAACGATCGCCGTGGTCGTGGTCGTTTGCGTCGGCGTGCCGAGCACCGTGCCCGGAGTCGTCGTGGCCGAGACACCGAAGATCGTCTGGCCGGTCCACTGCGTGCTGGCCGCGAGCTTCGCGTCGTGCACGTAGATCAGCGTGTTCGCGACCGGCACCTGGGCCTGGAGCACGCTCGCACTGCCTGCACCCGGCAAGGTCGTGCCGGACGTGGTCAGGCCACTCGGCACGATCGGCGCGAGCTGACCCGGGTCCGGGTGCGAGGCGTAGCAGACGTTGCCCGCGTTGGCCGCGGTCATCGGGCTGCTGATGTACGCGATGCCGGCCTTGGCGTAGATGCGCGTCGGCCCCCAGTACTCGCACACCTGCGCACCGCTGCTGTGGTTCGTCAGCGCGTCGGTACCGCTGGGCGGCAGGTCCAGCTCCCAGTCCGCGGTCTGCGGTGCGTTCGTGTTGCCCTTGACCGCGCCGCCGATGACCGGGAACGGATTCCACGGAGCGCCGTTGTTGAGGCTCGGGGTGTCGTCGTTGCTCCAGGTCGAGTACGCCGGGCCCTGGAACTCCGGACCCGTGCCGTTCTGCGTGCCCTTGCTCAACAGGTAGGCGTCGTGCGTGTACGCCTGGCCGGACACAACGTCGCCCGTGGTGAAGTCCACCTGGCAGACGCCGTCGTGCGTAACGGCCAGGTTGGCGCCGCTGGGGTCGAGGGTTCCGGCCTCCTGCCAGTTGTAGCCCGGCGGCAGCGCGCCGGCGTTGACGTAGCGGCCCTGGCCCCCCGTTTCCGAGTTCAGGGTGCTGGTGGCGTCGGACGGCGTGTAGTACACCGAGTTGCACCACTGCGCGCCGGTCTGGCCGGTGCTCGGTACGCCGTTCCAGACAACCGTCTTCGGCGCGCTCGGCGAGACCGTCAGTGCGGTGGTGTTCGTGACGCCGGCGTCCTTGAGGATGCTCTGCGAGTCGAACGCGATCGTCGGCCCGCCGGAACCGCCCGCAGCTGTCGTCGCGCCGTACTCCTGCTGGATCTGCTGGCGCGACAGCGTCTCGTAGGTCGAGTAGTAGCCGTAGTTGAGGAAGTTCTGGTTGCCGCCGGAGATGTCGGCGGTCAGCGTCTTGGTCGAGTACAGCCCGTCGCCCGGGTCGCCGATCTCGCCGGTGGACTGCACACGCACGAAGCTGTCCGTTACCGCCAGCACCTTCCACGTGTAGTACGGCTGATTCGCGGACGTGAACGGCTGGGTCGAGTCGGCACTCGCCAGCTTGACCCGTCCGGACGACTGCCCGACGGTGAGGCCCGAGCAGCCGGTCATGCCGGCCTGAATCTCCAACGGTGTCAGGCAGGTGGCCGCCGCGAGCAGCTTTGCGTAGTACGCCTGGATCCCGCTCTCCGCGGCGGCGGTCGCGGACATCGAGTACGCGCTCTTCTGCGTCGGCACCGCGTTGCTCATCGCCATCGTCGTCACCGACGCGACCATGCCGGTGATCAGCATGCTGATCAGCAGCACGTACATGAGGATGTAGCCGCCCTCGCCGTCCGAAGCGCGTGTCTGCTTGACCCGGCGGACGGCTGCCTCGTGCAGCCGGGCGAACCCCGTCATGACGCGCCGCCGTAGACGGCCGCGACGCCGGCGAACTCCTGGGTGTGCTTTCCGGTCTGGTCGCTTGCCACGAAGTCGATGCCGATGTTCGTGACCGCCTTCAGGACCTCAAGAGCGGTTGCGTCCGGGTTCGCCAACTGCATCGTGGTGACCCAGTTCGCGGGCAGGCTGGCCGGTGCCGCGCTGCACGTCTTGACGTTGCCGAACGGGCCGTCCGCCGACCAGATCTGGCCGGTGTCCACGCCCGGCAGCGCACCGCCGCGGTTCGCGGTGAACAGCGCGGGGGAGCTGAACGTCACGTTGGGCTTCTGCGACAGCACCTTGCAGCCGGCGATGGTCCAGCCGCTCGTGCCGAGGCTGTACTGCGCCTGCAGCAGCGTTCCGTCGCGCATCGCCAGCCAGAACATGTCGGGCGCGGTGCAGCTGCCGTCGTTCGGACGGTTGCCGACGTTGGCGTAGAAGAGGATGTCGTCCATTCCGATCCACTCGAACCGGTGGGACGTGATGCCGCTCGAGCAGTCGGTCAGGCCGGTGGGCGCGGCGTCGGCGACCTGGATCAGCGCTTGCCACTGCTGCAGCGTGGTGCGCGCGCTGGCGGTGCCGTTCATCCGATCACCGGTCGCGCTGGAGGCGGAACTGGCGCCGAGAAAGGTCAACAGCGTCATCGCGCCGACGAGCGTGCTCAGCACCATGGCCACCAGCAGTTCGATCAGCGTGACCCCGGCGTCACCGGTCGTGACGTGGTGGATGCGATTGCGCAGGACGGTCAGCATGAGACGACCGAATCTGCGCGGGTGATCGGAGCAGCGCCGGGCGCGGAGTGGGGCGCGTAGACGAGCACGGTGACGGCCCGCGTGGT